>DATFGV010000721.1:0-7875 GCA_035249115.1 Vineibacter sp. | reverse complement strand
ATGCGCTGCGCACCACCTTGCGCTTCCTCGGCCGCAACCTGCGGCAGATGGTGAGCGGCTGATGGTTCCGCTTCGGCTACGCCTGCGTCAATTTCGGCCGGCCGGTGTCGGCCCGCGCCTGGCTCGCCGCGCGCGCCAACCACCCGGGCGGTGATCTGCGATCACTGTCCAAGGAACAGCGCTTCGCCGCCGTCGGCGAGTTGGCCCGCGAGTTGATGGACGAGATCGGCAAGGTGGTGCCGGTGCTGCCGGTGTCGGTGGTGTCGACGGTGCTGCTCGAGGCCGAGCGGCCGCTGGACGAGCTGGAGCTGAAAGCACGCTGCCTCGACCTCGCCGACGCGTTGCGCGGCGGCGGGGCGCAGATCTACCTGCCACGCGGCGATCGCGACTACGCCATCCATGTCGGCCTGCGCATGCTGCGCCTGCGCCGCCTGATCGGCGTCACCGACGACGGCCTGCATGCGCCCGTGCCGGCCGAGGCGCCGCTGCTGCGCTACTACGCCAACGCCATCGCCCATTTGCCGCGGGCTGCGATAGCAAGCTAGCGCGTCTTCCTTCCCCACGCGCAGCGTGGGGAAGGTGGCCGAAGGCCGGATGGGGAGCCGACGTGGTCCCCATTTTCAAGACCAAGACAGCTCCCCTCCGCCCCTTCGGGGCACCTCCCCAGCTTCGCTGTGGAGGAAGAGGTAACTCCGGCTCACATCTCGGAAGCCAACCTTGACCTGACGTGAGGCCGGGGACACTTTGAGGGCCTGGGGCCGAGGAGAACGCCATGCTGTCGTCACTGTTTGGCAAGAAGACGAGAATGCCCGAGCCGGAGCGCGCGCTGCCGGGCCGCAAGACGCCGCCCTTCGAGGTGCCCGACACGCATTTCGTCAATGGCAACCGTATCCAGCCACCCTTCCCGGCCGGCCTGGAGGAGGCGATGTTCGGGCTGGGCTGCTTCTGGGGTGCCGAGCGCGTGTTCTGGAAGGCGCCAGGCGTCTACAGCACTGCCGTCGGCTACGCTGCCGGCCATACTCCGCACGCCACCTACGAGGAGGTCTGCTCCGGGCTCACCGGCCACAACGAGGTGGTGAAGGTCTGGTTCGACCCCAAGACGACTTCTTACGAGGCGCTGCTCAAGGTGTTCTGGGAGGGCCATGATCCGACGCAGGGCATGCGCCAGGGCAACGACGTCGGCACGCAATATCGCTCCGGCATCTACACCTACTCGCCGGCGCAGAAGGCGGCCGCCGAAGCGTCGCTGAAAATGTACCAGGCCGAGCTCGACAAGCGCCGCTACGGCGCCATCACCACCGAGATTCTCGACGCGCCGCCATTCTACTACGCCGAGGACTATCACCAGCAGTACCTCGCCAAGGTGCCGAACGGCTATTGCGGCTTGGGTGGCACCGGGGTGTCCTGCCCGATCGGCGTCGGCGTGCAGGTCCCGGCGGCGGAGTAACGCTGCGGTCTCGTGCTGCTTGCCGCTTCCATTCACACCCGCGTCGTCACCGTCAGCTGACCGGCGCGGGAACGAGCCGCCGTTGCAGGGCCCACGACGATTTCGACGTTACGACCGAGGGCTACCAAGAAGCGCATCAGTCGTTCGACCGAGAACTGACGAAAATGCCCATTGAGCATGCGGGAGACGTCGGGTTGGGCCACGCCGAGCCGGCGTGCCACATCGGCCTGCGTAAGGCCCACATCCTTGAGGATTGCCGCGATTTGATGCACGAGTTCAGCCTTGATGGCATGCTCCTTGGCGTTCTTTACCCCGATATCAGCATAGACGTTGCTGGAGCCCTTGGTGATCCGCTCGTGGTTCTTGCTCATGGCAACTCTCCCTTCGCGTGCGCACGTGCCTGACTGAGTCGCCGCTTGATCAGCTCGATCTCCGCCTTCGGTGTGGCAATGCCCCTAACGAGCGGAGGTCCCTCAATGACGAGCCGAACCAGTAGATCGGCTTGAGGCGCAACGTCTGCGGCATGTACCGTCACGGTATTATAGTGATTTCACTATAATGTCAAAAGTGACACGCAGACCGGGTTTGTGATGCTCCCCGCGAAGCAATGGTTTCGACGCTCTCGCTCGCGGCCGCGCGCAAAGGAGATGAACCTACAGCGTCACGATCTGCGCGCCCGGAGGCGTCGCCTCGAGCAGGGTGACGATGCCGGCCGTCTCGTAGGGCACATCGGTCCGCAGGGTCTTGGGGTCGATGCCCTGCGCCCGCAGGCCCATTTCGCAGACGATGAAGCGCACGCCCAGCTCGACACAGGCCGACAGCAAGGTTTCGAAATCGGCGACGCGGCGTTCTTTGAACAGATTGTCGCGGGACGTCCCTGTCTGGTTGTGACACGTGAGGTCGGCGTAGAGCATTTGCCAGCCCGGCCGGTCCTGCTTATCGCGGGTCAGTGCGTGCAGCGCGCCCTGGGTGAAGAACAGCGTCACCGTCCGGCCAACGGCGCGCGCGGCGCTGGCGGTGGCCAGCGCGTAGTGCACGCGCTCGTAGTCGCCCGACAGGGCGATGATCGACAGTGCCGGTGCATCAGCCGCCACAGTACACCTCCGCGTAGCTGGCGCGCGCCAGCGGCGAGTCGAGCGACGTGATCACGGGTTTCGGCCCGCACAACGGACAGTCGCCGCGCCGCGCCACCGCCAGGCGTTCGACCCGCGCGTCCAACGCGTCGTACAGCAGCAAGGTTCCGGACAAGGAGTCGCCGACGCCGAGGATTTCCTTCACCACCTCGGTTGCCTGCCAGGCGCCGACCGTGCCGGCCATGGCGCCCAGCACGCCGGCCGAGGCGCAGCTCGGCACCGCGTCGGGCGGCGGCGGTTCGGGAAAGACGCAGCGGTAACAGGGATGCGGCGGCCCGAGATGCGCCTTGTAGGTCGACAGCTGGCCCTCGAAGCGCAGGATGGCGGCGGCCACCAGGGTCTTCCGCGCCAGGAAACAGGCGTCGGTCAGCAGGTAGCGGGTGGCGAAATTGTCGGACCCGTCGGCGACGATGTCGTAGCCGTCGAGTAGCGCCAGCGCATTGTCGGGCGCCAGCCGCGTCGGGTGCGCGATCACCGCGACCTCGGGGTTGATCTCCGCCAGGGCGCGGCGGGCACTGTCGACCTTGGCGACGCCGACATCCGACGTACGGTGGATCACCTGGCGCTGCAGGTTGGACAGCGACACCGTGTCGTGATCGACCACGCCGATGCTGCCGACGCCGGCCGCCGCGAGGTATTGCAGCAGCGGTGCGCCCAGCCCGCCGGCGCCGACCACCAGCACCTTGGCGGCGCGCAGCTTCGCCTGCCCGACGCCGCCGATCTCCGGCAGGATGATGTGGCGCGCGTAGCGCTGCAGCTCGGCCTCGGTGAAATCCAGGTTCATGACGTCATCTTCCTCCCCACGTAGTGGGGAGGTGCCCCGAAGGGGCGGAGGGGAGCCAAGGTGATCTCGGTAACCAATACCACGTTGGCTCCCCATCCGGCCCTGCGAGCCACCTTCCCCACTGCGTGGAGAAGGGAAAACGATCAATACCCGTCGAACAGCGCGGTCGAGAGGTAGCGCTCGGCGAACGACGGGATGATTACCACGATGCGCTTGCCGGCGTTGGCCGGCTTCTGCGCCAACTCGAGCGCCGCCGACAAAGCGGCGCCGGACGAGATCCCGACCGGCAGGCCCTCGAGCGCCGCCACCTCGCGCGACAGGGCGAAGGCCGAGCTGTTGGCGACCCGCAGGATGCCGTCGATCACGCCGCGATTGAGGATGTCGGGCACGAAGCCGGCGCCGATGCCCTGGATTGGATGCGGCCCCGGCGTGCCGCCCGACAGCACCGCGCTGTCCTCGGGCTCGACGGCATAGACCTTGAGGTGCGGCAGGCGCGGCTTCAGCACCTCGCCGACGCCGGTGATGGTGCCGCCGGTGCCGACGCCGGACACGAAGATGTCCAGCCGCCCGCCGGTGTCGCGCCAGATCTCCTCGGCCGTGGTGCGACGGTGGATCTCGGGGTTGGCGACGTTGCTGAACTGCTGCGGCATGAAGCTGTCGGGAATCTCCTTCAGCAATTCCTCGGCCCGCGCGATCGAGCCGCGCATGCCCTTCTCGCGCGGCGTCAACTCCAGCTCGGCGCCGAGGAACCGCAGCATCTTGCGCCGCTCGATCGAGAACGACTCCGGCATCGTCAGGATCAGGCGGTAACCCTTGGCGGCGGCGACGAAGGCCAGGCCGATGCCGGTGTTGCCCGAGGTCGGCTCGACCAGGGTCGACTTGCCGGGCGTGATGCGGCCGGCCTTCTCGGCGGCTTCGATCATTGCCAGCCCGATGCGGTCCTTGACCGAGGACAGCGGGTTGAAGAACTCCAGCTTGGCGATGACCTCGGCCTTCGCGTCGTGCTTGGCCTCGAGCTTCCTGAGCCGCACCAGCGGCGTGGCGCCGATGGTCTCGACGATGCTGTCGTAAATGCGGCCGCGGAATTCGGGCTGCGGTTCGGCAGATGCGGCGGCGGGCTTGGCGGCGGCAACCATGGCGGTTTCCTCACGGCGCTTCTGGACTCAGAGTACTTCCAGTCGCATCACGTAGGACACGCCCATTCAAACCGCAAGCGGTTGGCGCGGGCAAACCACGGGAACGAAATTTGTAAGCCGTTGCCGGCGCCTGTCTTGCGCCGCCGCGCCGAGCGGCCGCAGGGCGGCGGTTCCGCCGACACCGAGCATGAGATCGCGGCGCCTCACTCGATCACCTCGTCTGCGCGGGTGAGGACGGCGGGCGGGATCGTCAGGCCGAGCGTACGCGCTGTGTGCTGGTTCACAAAAAGGCGGAGAGTGTCATAGACCTGAACCGGCACCTCGGCAGGGTTCTCGCCGTTGAGCATCCGCGCCACGAACCGGGCCACGAGCGTGGTCGTTTCCGTCGCATCGTAGCCGTATGCCATTAGCCCGCCGGCGCGGACGAATTCCCCGTCAAAGTAGATCGCCGGCAGACGGTGCTGGGCTGCCAGTTCGATGATCAGGGCTCGGTTGACGAAGTTTTCGGCAGTCTCGCCGACCACAAGCAGGTCGAGACCACTTCCGGCGACCCCGGCAAAGGCGTGTCGATACGAGGCCGCGTCAACGGGCACTTCCAGGAGCACTGGAAGGGGTGTCAACCCGCGGCGCTGGGACAGCGGCCTGAACATGGCCTCGCCGCTTCTCTGCCAGATTTCCCGGGTCTGCAGGTAATCGACGATCGCTGCTGTCGGCTTGATCTCATGCAGAAGTTCTAGTCGCTTGCCGGGAAGCTCATCGGTGTCATCGGTGCTGATGCCCGTCATGTTACCGCCCGGTCGCGCATAGTTCAGCACGACCCCGGTGCGCGAGAGGTTTGTTCCGGCGACCACTACGGGCATCGCTGCGCCTGCCTCTCGAAGTGCTAAGGCGAGGCGCGATCCCCAGGCGAGTACGACATCCGGCCGGCCTGCCACGATCTCTCGTGCCAGCGGAACAAACTGCCGTGAGTCACCACCGCCCGACCAGCCGATGACGGTCAAGTTGGTTTCCCGGTCATGACCCAGGCGGCGCAACTCATGGAAGAACGGACGCCAAAACGACGCCTCTTCAGAATATGTTACAGCCACGAAGATCGCTAACCGTCGCTTGAGGACCGGCTGGGCGACAGCAATGCGCGATACGGTTAATGCACCGAGCATCGCGGCAAGACAGTGCCGTCGCCCGATCATTCGATCACCTCGTCGGCGCGCACGAGCAGCGTTGGGGGGATCGTGAGGCCGAGCGCCCTTGCGGTTTTGAGGTTGATCACAAGTTCGAACTTGTCAACCGAGCGGAGCGGCATGTCCGCCGGCTTCTCGCCCCGCAGCACGCGCACGATCAAGTCTGCCATCATGCGGCCCATCGCAGTCCGATCAGCGCCGTATGACATCAGTCCACCCCGCTCGGTGGCATCGCGCCAGCCGGTGACCGCCGGCAGCCGGCCGCCAGTGGCCAGGTCGATGATGAGGTGGCGGTGAACAAAGATGTCCGGAAGAAATTCAGGGACCCATACTGCGTCGATGCGCTGGTCGGGCATGGCTGCGAATACACGCCGATATTCTTCCGGTTCAACCGGGTCGCGCAGCAGTGCTGCGACTATTGTTGCACCCGTGCCGGAGGCGGCCTCACGGAACTCACGTACGGAATCCGAGTCCCAAGCGGCGTTCGGCATGAGAACCGCAATTCTGGACACGGTGGGGACCGCCTCGCGCAGCAACTGGAGGCGCTTCATCAGCAACTGGATACCACTGAAGGCCGGGCTATAGCCCGTGACGTTGCGGCCTGGTCGCGAAAAGCTGGCGGCAAGGCCAGCATCCACCAGATCGACATTCTGAACGATGATTGGGATTGTCGTCGTATGCACCAGCAGGGCTTTGGCCTGGCTGGTGATTACCGTGTAGATGAGGTCAGGCTGAGTGCGTACGATCTCGCGCGCGAGTTCTGGGTAACGCGCTGGGTCGCCTCGGGCCGACCAGCGCTCTACCGCGATGGTTTGGCCCTCTTCATAGCCGTGCCGGCGCAGCTCCTCGAATATCGCCCGGTAAGACGGGTTTCCCCCAGTTTCGGAGATCTCGCCTTCGGGGAACACGGGGACGAAGAATGCGAGCCGAGGCCGGCGCTTGTCCTGCGCCGCCGCGCCGATCGGCCGCAGCGCCGCAGCGCCGCCGAGACCCAGCAGTAGATCGCGCCGCCTCATTCGATCACCTCGTTGGCGCGGTCGAGGATGGCAGGCGGGATGGTGAGGCCGAGGGCCTTCGCGGTTTTGAGGTTGATGACCATTCTGTATTTTTCGAGGATCTGCACCGGCATGTCGGCAGGTTTCTCGCCATTGAGGATGCGCGCGACGTAGCCAGCCATCATCCGAGGGTGTTCAGAGCCATCGGCTCCGTAGCTTACCATCTCGCCGAAGTGACGCGTGGCATGGTGAATGTAGCAGGCCGGCAGTTGGTACTGCGCTGCCAGTTCGACGATCAGCCGTCGATACGTGCTGTTCTCCTCCAGATCAGCGACGACCAGCAAATCGACGCCCTTGATCCCCACCTCCGAGAAAACCCGATGATACTCCGCCGGGCCAATGGGATCGTTCAGCAGCATGCCTACTGGCGTGAGCCCACGACTGCGAGCCGCCGCGCCAAAGGTCGACTCATGGCGTGTATCCCAAAGACTGCGTTGGATGAGCAGCGCCACCGTTTTCGCCGTGGGCACGATCTCATGCAGGAACTCCACAGCCTTGCCACGCAGCGACGGGTCATCCTCGCTACTGAACCCTGTCAGGTTGCCGCCGGGTCGCGCCAAGCTGTCAACCAGGCCCCACGCGAGGGCGCTGCCGCCGTTGAACACGACCGGCACATCGCTGCCTGCCTTGCGAAAACCGATGGCCAGCCGAGAGGTGAACACTAGGACCGCGTCAGGCTTTGTTGCCAAAACCTCGCGCGCGAGGGCCTCGTAGCGGGCAGTCTCGCCCCTTCTGGCCCATGGCTCGACAGCGAGGTTGGTGTCCTCGGCAAAACCGAGGCGACGCAACTCGGCGAAAAAGTCGCGATACCACGTTACGCCCGCCGCCTCGGATTCGGCCCTGGTCCTGACCGGATGCACGATCGCCAACCGTCGCTTCGCTTTCGTCTGTGCCAGCGCAGGGCTTGAGGCGACCAGCACTCCGAGCAATACCGCGAGGCGCCTCCGCCCGATCACTCGATCACCTCGTCGGCGCGTTCGAGCAGGGACGAGGGCAAGGTCAAGCCCAGCGCCTTGGCCGTCTTCAGGTTGACGACCAGTTCGAACCGGCTCGGCAACTGGATCGGCAAGTCGCCGGGGTTGGCACCTCTGAGGATACGATCGACGTAGCCGGCCGCGCTTCGGTACATGTCGGCGGCA
>DATFGV010000720.1:0-2503 GCA_035249115.1 Vineibacter sp. | reverse complement strand
CTCGCGCGCGGCGGGTGAGGGGGCGCCGGGGCCGAAGGAGGTGTTTCATCAGAGTCGCCGAGATCGGGCAGCGGGCCCCTCACCCGGTCCGCTTCGCGGCCCGACCTCTCCCCGTCGGGGAGAGGTTCGTGCGCGATCGTGCCGCCGCGCCGGGTGACGCACGGAGTCGCGCCGCATGCTGAGTCTTCCCCGCTGGCAGAACTGGACCATCACCGCGGTCGTGTTGATCTCGGTGTTGCTGGCGCTGCCCAACCTGCTGCCGGGCGCCGTGGCGCAATACCTGCCCAGCTGGTATGCCGCCAATGTCATCAGCCTGGGCCTCGACCTGCGCGGCGGCGCCCACTTGCTGTTCGACGTCGACGTGCGCAGCGTCGTGCGCCAGCGGCTGTCGGATTTGTCGGACAGTATTCGCGCCGAGCTGCGCAAGCCCGAGGTCAACCTGCAGGGCCAGGTGCGGGAGTACACCAGCGACGGCGCGTCGCTGACGCTCACGCTGCGCGAGGGCGCCGAGACCGCCAAGATCACCGATGCGATCCGCAAGCTCGAGGGCGGCGCGCTCACCATCACCACGGTGTCGCCCACCTCCCTGCGCGTCGCCTATTCGCAGCAGGAGCTGGCGTTGCGTCGCCAGCAGGTCCTCGACCAGTCGATCGAGGTGGTGCGCAAGCGGGTCGACGAGACCGGCACCAAGGAACCGACCATCCAGCGCCAGGGCGACGAGCGGATCCTGGTCCAGGTGCCCGGCGTCGACAATCCCGACGAGCTGATCAAGCTGATCAGCACCACGGCCAAGATGGAGTTCCGGCTGGAAGGCGTCGGCGCCACCATCCTGCGCCCGACCAAGGAGGGCTGGGACCAGGTCTGGCCGGAGCTGGCCAAGAGCGAGCGCTGGCAGAGGGAGAGCAACAAGACCCTGATCGCCGAGGAGATTTGCCGCCGCCAAGCGACCGCCTGCACGCAAGTGAGCCGCAGGATCGTGGTCAGCGGCGAGGAGTTGACCGACGCGCAGGCGACCTTCGACCAGCAGACCGCCCGGCCGATCGTCAGCTTCCGCTTCACCACCGCCGGCGGCCGCGCCTTTTGCCGCGCCACCACTGAAAATATCGGCAAGCCGCTGGCGATCGTGCTCGACGAGCGGGTGATCAGCGCGCCGGTGATCCAGTCGGCGATCTGCGGCGGCAGCGGCATCATCACCGGCAACTTCACCACCCAGCAGACCAACGAACTGTCGCTGCAGCTGCGTTCCGGCGCCCTGCCCGCCACCTTGACGGTGATCGAGCGCCGCACGGTGGGCGCCGATCTCGGCGCCGACGCGATCCGCGCCGGCGCCATCGCCGCCATTGTCGGCACGGCGTTGGTGGTGCTGTTCATGTTCATCGCCTACGGCCCGATCTTCGGCGGCTTCGCCAACCTCGCCATGGCGGTGAACCTGCTGATGGTGTTCGCCGGCATGTCGGTGCTGGGCGCCTCGCTCACCCTGCCCGGCATCGCCGGCCTGGTGCTGACCGTCGGCATGGCGGTCGATTCCAACGTGCTGATCTACGAGCGGGTGCGCGAGGAGCAGGCGCTCGGCCGGCCGCCGATCTCGGCGCTGACCGCCGGCTACGAGCGCGCCATGTCGGCGATCATCGACGCCAACCTCACGACGCTGATCGCCGGCGTCCTGATGTTCGGCTTCGGCTCGGGGCCGATCAAGGGCTTCGCCACCACCCTGTCGCTGGGCCTGCTGACCTCGATGTTCAGCTCGACCATCTTCACCCGCATGGTGCTCGGCCTGTGGCTGCGCTGGCGCCGGCCGCGCGACCTGGTGATCTGACATGTTCAAGCCGATCCGGCTGCTGCCGGCCAAGACCAACTTCGACTTCCTGGGCAAGCGCCTGCCGGCGCTGGTGCTGTCGACCCTGATCAACATCGCCTCGATCGTGCTGGTGTTCACGGTCGGACTGAACTTCGGCATCGACTTCCAGGGCGGCATCGCGATCGAGGCCAGGACCCTGACCGGCGAGGCCGCCGACCTCGCCGAGACGCGACGCATCGGTGCCGGGCTGGGGCTGGGAGAGGTGTCGCTGCAGGAGTTCGGCGCCAAGGACACGATCCTGATCCGCGTCCAGCGCCAGAAGGGCGACGCCGCCTGTGTCGCCAACGCCGGCAAGCTGCTGGCCAAGGCGATGGGCGCCGGATGGAGCGTCCGGCCGGCGGCCAACGCGCAGTCCGGCAACCTCGAATTGACGGCGCCGGGCCGCATCGACGACGCCCAGGCCAAAGCGGCGGCCGCCGCCATGGGCCTGCCGGACAACCTGGTGCGGCCGGGCAATGCGTCGACCTCAATTGCGATGGAGCTCGACCAGCGCGACGAGTGGTGCCAGCAGGTCGCCATCCTGGTGGCCAAGGACGCGCTGGGCGGTACCTACGACTTCCGCCGCACCGAGTCGGTCGGGCCCAAGATCGGCAGCGAGCTGCTGCAGACCGGCATCATCTCGCTCGGGCTGACCCTGCTGGCGAT
>DATFGV010000719.1:0-2612 GCA_035249115.1 Vineibacter sp. | reverse complement strand
AGGGCTTCACCGCCTCGCGATCGTCGGTGCGCTTGATCTTGCCGAGCAATCCGTCGGTTTCCTTCAGGCCGGCGAGGCCTTTACGGATCTTCTCGCGATCGGCCTGGATGGTGTCGGGCTTGGCCAGCACGCCCTGTTCCTCCATCACCTTCTTGAGGATGAACATGTTCTCGTAGGAGCCGGCGGAGTGCAGGTCGAGGCTGCCGTTGAACTTGGCGGCCTCGGCGGCGGCCTTCTCTGCGGCAGCGTTGACCGGCGCGAAGCTGGTCGGGATGATGATGCCCTCGGCCTCCTTGGCGCAGCCCTGCAGGGTCTCCATGCTCGATGAGCTGGTGAGCCCGATCAGCATCTTCACCTTGACGCCCTGGCGGCGCATCTCCTTGAGCACGCCGCAGGTGGTGAAGGGGTGCGCCGAGATTGCTAGGATGTCGGGCGCCGCGGCTTTGATCTCACGCACCTGCTGCGCGAAGTTGGTGTCCTCCAGCAGCCACTTGGCTTCGCCCTTGACCTCGTAGCCGATCTTGGGCGCCGCCTCCTTCATGACCGCGTACCAGCTGGCGCGGCTGTGGGCGAAGTTCTCCTCGACGCCGGCGAAGATGGTCTTCAGCTCGGGCCGGGTCTGCTTCACCCAGGCGAACAGCGCGTTGTACATCTCCAGTTCGCTGGGCACGTTGCGGAACGCCCATTCCGAGATCTTGGCCAGGCCGCCCTTGATGGCGACATCAGTGAAGATCGGGAACTGCAGGCCCGAGTCGCTGGCGTCGCCAGCCTTCTTCTGCAGCACGCCGAACAGTGGCTCGGCGACGTTCGAGCAACCCGGCCCGATCGCCACCAGCGCCGGCCCGGCCGCGATGCGACGGACCACCGAGATGCCTTCCTCGGCGACGCAGCGATCGTCGAGGAACTCGACTTCGATCTTGCCCTTGGCGCCGTCACCCAGCTTGACGCCGCCCTCGCGGTTGATGACGTCGGCCGCCGCTTTCATGGCGGCCTCGCTGTTGATGCCGAACGAACGCACGACGCCGGATTTGGCGCCGAAACCCTTGATCACGACCGTCCTATCCTGAGCGGCGGCGGGGCCGGCGAAGGCGAGGCCGGCGCCGGCGATGAGCGCCGTACTCAGCAACAAGGCTGTCTTGCGCATGACGTCAATCCTCCCGAAGGTTGGGTATTGGGTCCTGACGGCGGTTTTCCGCTTCGTTGTGCGGAATCCGGCCCTGTCGGCGGGCATCTGTCAATGCCAAGTCGCAGGCTCAGGCCGCTTTCCTGAGCCGGAAGTCGTAGCGCACGGTGTGCCGCGGCCCCTCCTTGGCGCCGAAATCGACGATCAGCGCGTCCTTGACGCCGAACACCGCGTCGCTCGCCAGGTATTCATCGCCTCTCACGAACAAATGCGTGATCACCTCGCGGTGGCCGGCCGCCTTTACCCAGAAATGCAGGTGGCCGGGCCGCATCGGGTGGCGGCCCATGGCCCGCAGCAGCGCACCGACCGGCCCGTCGTGCGGCACCGGATAGGCGGCTGGCAGCCTGGTGTTGAACCAGAAGCGGCCGTCCTTTTCCGAGGTCAGCCGGCCGCGCAGGGTATGCGCCTCGCCATTGCCCATTTGCGAATCGTAAAAGCCGTCCGGTGAGGATTGCCAGCAGTCGATCTGCGCGCCGGCGATCGGCGAGCCGTCTTCCGTCGTCACGCGACAGTCGATGTCGACGCGACGGCCGGCAATGCCGGGTGCGATATCGCCGCCGTTGGCGACGATCGGCGGGTTCTCGCGATGGAACGGGCCGAGCACCGTCGACTCGGTGACACCGGGCGCGCTCGGATTGGCGATGGCGTCGACCAGCATCGACACGCCCAGGGTGTCGGACAGCAGGATGAACTCCTGCCGCTTGTCGTCGCAGAACTCGCCGCATTGCGTGAGGAACTGGATGCCCCTCAGCCACTCTTGCGGCGTGATGCGGGTCTCGCGCACGAACCCGTGCAGGTGACGGATGAACGATGTCATGACCTCGCGCAAGCGCGGGTCGCACTCGGCGGTAATGCGCGCCAGCGCCGCGTCGGTGATCGATTGTTCGGTGAAGCCGGCCATTGATCTCTCCCTCTCACCGGTTTTCGCCTTTGGTCGCAAACCTGTCGTCCCTGCCTTTGCCCTGGACTGCAGTCGCGCCATCGCCGTTGCGCGTCAGGCGAGCGTGCAGGCTTCGTCGAAGCCGAGCCGCGGGCTGCGGTTGAAAACCTTCGACGGATCGCCGTAGCCGATGCCGCACAGGAAATTGCTCTTGAAGCGGCCGTCAGGGAAGAAGGCGGCGTCGACCTTGGCGTTGTCGAAGCCGCTCATCGGCCCGCAGTCCAGCCCGAGCGAGCGGGCGGCGATCATCAGGTAGGCGCCCTGCAAGGTGCCGTTGCGGAACGCCGTGGTGGCGGCGACGGCGGCGTTGGCCGGCCCCTTGAACCAGTTGATGGCGTCCGGGTTGTGCGGGAAGAGCTGCGGCAGCAACTCGTAGAACTGCGTGTCATAGGCGACGATGGCGACGGCCGGCGCGGTCATCGACTTCTGCGTGTTGCCTTCCGACAACGCCGGCCGCAGCTTCTCCTTGCCCTCCGGCGTGCGCACCCA
>DATFGV010000718.1:0-5052 GCA_035249115.1 Vineibacter sp. | reverse complement strand
CGAAGGAGCAGGTCGCCCTGCTGCTGGACGACGCCAACCGCGGCGCCAACGCAACCGTGTCGGTCGACCTGGAGAAGCAGGAGATCAAGGGCCCGGACGGCGGCACGATCACGTTCGAGATCGACCCGTTCCGCAAGCAGTGTCTGCTGGAGGGCCTCGACGACATCGGCCAGACCCTGCAGGCGGCGCCGACGATCGACGCGTTCGAGCAGGCGCACAAGACGGCGCAGCCCTGGCTGTCGTTGAACCGCTGAGTATTGCCGGGGTCGCGTCACTCCAGTGACGCGTCTTCTCTTTTCGCTGGGCATGACGCGCCACTGGAGTGGCGCGCCCCCAGCCCGGAGGATATCCGCCATGACCAGTTCCAACCGCAGCCTGCTGGTGCTGCCGGGCGACGGCATCGGCCCCGAGGTGATGAACGAGGTGCGCAAGGTCATCGCCTGGACGGGCAAGAAGCGCGCCGTCGGCTTCGACATCGCGGAAGACCTGGTCGGCGGCTCGGCGCTCGACAAGCACGGTCTGCCGGTCACCGACGCCACCGTGAAGGTGGCGATGGACGCCGACGCGGTGCTGTTCGGTTCGGTCGGCGGACCGAAATGGGACACCCTGCCGTTCGACAAGAAACCCGAGCGCGGCCTGTTGCGGCTGCGCAAGGAGATGGACCTGTTCGCCAATCTGCGTCCGGCCAAGGTGTTCGACGCGCTGGTCGACGCCTCGACGTTGAAGCCCGAGATCGTCAAGGGCCTCGACATCATGATCATCCGCGAGCTGACCTCGGGCGTCTATTTCGGCGAGCCGCGCGGCGTGAAGACCCTGGCCGACGGCCAGCGCGAGGGTGTCGACACCCAGCGCTACACGTCGGGCGAGATTCGCCGCGTCTGCGCCGTCGGCTTCGAGCTGGCGCGCAAGCGGCAGAACAAGGTGTGCTCGGCCGAGAAGGCGAACGTCATGCACACCGGCGTGCTTTGGCGCGAGGAGGCGACGAAACTTCACAAGGAAAGCTACAAGGACGTCGAACTGACCCATATGTACGCCGACGCGCTCGCCATGCAGCTGCTGCGCTGGCCGCGGCAGTTCGACGTCATCGTCACTGACAATTTGTTCGGCGACATCCTGTCGGACGAGGCCTCGATGCTGACCGGTTCGCTCGGCATGCTGCCTTCGGCGTCGCTGGGCGCGCCTGACGCCACCGGCCGGCGCAAGGCGCTGTACGAGCCGATCCACGGCAGCGCGCCGGACATCGCCGGCAAGGGCATCGCCAACCCGCTGGCCGAGATGCTGAGCTACGCCATGATGCTGCGTTACTCCTTCGACCTCGACGGCGAAGCCAATTTGGTCGAGCGCGCGGTCGAGAACGTGCTGGCGGCCGGTTACCGCACCGCCGACCTGCTGACCGCCGGGCTTGACGACAAGGCCGCCGCCGCCAAGGGCCTGAAGAAGGTCGGCACCCAGGAAATGGGCGACGCCATCGTCAAGGAGCTCGACCGGCTGGTGTAATACCAACAGACTTTGTTCGTAGCTCGTCGCCGCCAGCCTTCATGGTGAGCCTTGTCGAACCATGAAGGCTTTTGCACCAAGTGCGGCGCGGTGCTTCATGGTTCGACAAACTCACCATGAAGCGGTCAGCGTCACGGTCTGTTGGCATGAAGCTCCTTCCCCGCTTGCGGGGAAGGTGGCGCGAAGCGCCGGATGGGGAGCCGACGTGGTCGTTCAATCAGGGGCACCACGATGGCTCCCCTCCGCCCCCTTCGGGGGCACCTCCCCAGCTTCGCTGGGGAGGATATGGGTCACGTCCACTTCAATCCCAATTCGCCGAAGCGGTTGAGCACGTTGAACAGGATGCGCGAGACGTTGTTGTTGAAGTTGTTGTGCGGCAGGCTGCCGCAAAAGGTGATCGAGCCGGTCGAGAACACGGCGCCGCCGTTGGGCGCGTCGAAGTATGTCATGTCGGCGCGGATCAGCTGGTCTTTATGCACGCCGGGCACGGTCGCATAAAGGCCGAGCACGTCTTCCGGCACGGCGACGAAGTGCTCCTGGTGCTTCTCCGATGATGCAATCACCACGGCGTTGGCTGGCGTGCCGAGCAGGTGATCGGCCCGGTCGAGCTCAAAGCCTGCGGCGCCGCCGCCGCTCAGACCGAAGTCGCCCAGGGTCGCGTCGCTGACTCCCGCCATGATCCAGGCGACGCGCGGATCGTCGGCTGCCGGCAGGCGGCGGTAGTAGGAACCTTCGAACAGACCCTGGGCCGAGAAGCCGACGCCGGCCAGCATCTGCGGCGGCCGGCCGTTGTGCCGCCACAGCCCGCCATAGCCGGCGTCGAAGGCGTGGTGATACTCGCCCGGCTCGGCCGCCCAGGTTCGGATGGCGGCGCCGGCGCGGCGGATTTCCAGCACCCCCGGCAGCTTGGGCGAGCGCGCCACGCGCCAGTAGAAGCCATTGCCGCCGAGATAGGCGAGCTTGCCGCCGCCATCGACATAGTCCTGCAGCGCGTTGAGCGTGCCGGGCGTGTGGTACTCGGGGTGCGAGCCGGTGATCACCGCCTTGTAGGGCTTGATCAGGTCGATGCCATCGTCGTCGAGGTCCTCGTCGGTGACCACGTCGACCTCGACGCCCTTGGCCGCCAGCCAGGCCAGCAGATGCGTATCGGCCCCGAAATGCCGCATGCCCGAGCCGCGCAGGTCGTTGAAGGTCAGGAAGTTCGGCCGCAGGGTCAGTGCCGGGCGCAGGCGCGATGAATAGCAGACACCGCTCAGGTCGCTGTGGCGGTTGTAGGTCGACAAGCCGAACTCGGGATAGTCCTGCGGATTGAAGGTCGAGGCGTTCCAGTCCTTGACGCGCTGCCGGAATGGCCCGTCGTAGTTGCCGCGCGAGAAGTTGAAGTAGACCTGATAGGTGAACGTCGAGGCGAGAAAGACGAGCCTCGCCGTCGGCTTGCCCAAAGCCGGCCGGATATAGAACGGAACGATGTCGCGATGGGCGCCGCACTCCAGGCGCATGCCATAGACGCCGCTCTTGAGATCGGCCGGCACGGTGAAGCTGAAATCGGTCTGCCAGCCGCAGTCGTGCAGGTCGTCGTCGTGGAAATGGATCGCGGCGTACTGGCGCGGCGCATCGGTCCAGCGCATTTCGCTTCCGGTCCAGGTCGAGCCCTTCATGGCCCGCGCCGGCAGGTTCACCAGGGTACCGCGCAGGCCGCGCGGCCCGACATCGTCGAGGTCGATGCCATCCATGCCACGCGCGAAATCCCAGGCCGCGATCGTGCCCAGCGGCAGGCGCTGTGGATCGAACACCAGTTGGGCGGGCGTCGGGTCAGCCCGGCCCAGGATCATCGGGTCTTCGATCTTGCCGTTGAAGTAGCGCCGCGCCGGTGCGGCCTGCTGGGCGGCGAACAGCAGCGGCCGGCGTGCATCGTGCGCGATGCCGGCATCGAGCGGCCCCCAGGCCTCGCCGCCATCGTCGCACAGCGCCTCGGCGCGCAGCGGCGCCTGGCCGACCCGCGCCGTCTTCGCCGCCGGATCGATCACCGCCCAGACCCGGTACCAGGCCCGCGCCCGCAGGACCTTGCCGGTCTCGATGCGCAGCGGCGTCCCGGCCGTGCGGCCGATCTCCAGCGCCAGCCCGCGTGGCGTCGCCAGCAGCGCGAAGCCGATGCCCGCGTCGGGATCCCAGCGCGACACGACGCACTGGTCACCCGCCTCGGGCAGGCTTGGCCAGATCGTGGCAACGACGGTGATGGCACCCAGTGGCGAGAGAAAGCTGGCGCGCTCGACGATGCCGTAGGATCCGGGATAGGCGTGCTGCACGCGCGAGGCGAACCGTTGATCGAAGACCGATGTCAGGTCTTCGAAGTTGACGCCCGGCCCGGCCGGATTCGGATCGCCGCAGCGGATGCGCACCAGCGAAGCGCGATACGGCTCGGCGCCGGCGCTGGAAATCTTGAAGGCGATGCTTTCGCCGGCAGCGGCCGACAGTCGATCGGTGTAACCGGTCAAAGGAATCATTGCGGCGCGCCTCCCCTGCAACAGGCGCTCAGCCTAGCGGCCGACTATCGTCGCGGTAAATTGGCCACCGCGCGATGGAACGTCTGTGCGGCGCGCATGGCGCCGCCTGTCCGGCAGCGGGCGTTGGCGACGATCGTCAGGAACTGCTTGCAGCGCGACCGGTTGTCATAAGCCGGCACGGTCCCGGCGACGCCGCGCGTTCCATTCCTCGCGCGTGATCTCCCAGATCTCGGTAGCATAACGGCCGCCGACGTAGTCGCGCTCGCTCGTGCCGGTCAGCCGCATCCCCTGCTTTTCCGTGACCCGACTTGAGCCTCTATTCGGCGCTGCTTTGGAGGTGCGAAAGTGATGAAAGCCCAAGGTGTTGAACCAGAAATCTGTGACGGCATTGGCAGCCTCGGTCGCTAGACCCCGACCCTGGTGCGCGGGATCGATCCAGAAGCCTCGATTGTCGGTCTCCGTGCTCTTCGCCGCTATCAGGTGAATGATCCCGATCAACACATCGGGCGCCAGCTTCAACCGGAGACTCCAGTACCATTCTTCCCCGTGCTCAACAGCCGGCAGCGCGATGGTGCGCAGGTGCGTCTCGGCGCCATCCGACGGATAGGGCCAGGGCACGCGCGGATTGAGATAGCGGACGATCCGCCACTGCGGGAACAACCGCTGAATTGCCGGCGCATCGTCCAGTGCGAGCGGCAGCAGCAGGAGTCGTTCGGTTTCCAGTCGGGGCGTCATCCCGTCCTATTTCAACAGCCCGCCCAGCACGCCGCGCACCAGCGAGCCGCCGATGCCACCGCGGCCGAAGATCGCCTTGGTGGCTTCGCGCACCACGACGTTGGTCACCGTGCGGGCAGCGGTCTTGGTCATCGCGTCCACCACGCTGTCGCTACGCCGCGCCGGCGCGCGTTGCGGCGCCGGCGCCTGGTCCTCTGGCGGCAGCGAGCGGCGCAGCCGCGGCTGGGTGCGCGGTTGGGCCTCTTCCTCCGGTGGCGCCTCGGGTCGCGGCGGCGCCGTGTCCCAGCGCGGCTGCTGCTGCGGTGGGCCCCAGGCG
>DATFGV010000717.1:0-4909 GCA_035249115.1 Vineibacter sp. | reverse complement strand
ATGCCGGCATTGCTGGGGATCACGAAATCGGCGCCATGGCGCTTGATCCGATCCGGCACCTGCCGGCGCACGATGTCGAGGAACTTCGCCTCGGTCATGCCCGGCCGCGCCAGCACCCGGCGCTTTTGCAGGAAGTACGGGGCGCTGACCACCATGGTCGCGTCGACGCGGCGGTGGCCGTTGCCTTCAAACAGCAGCGGGATATCGAGCACCACGATCGGCGTGCGACGCGCCGCGTGACGCTTGAGGAACGCGCGCTGGCGCGCCTGCACCAACGGATGGACGATCGCCTCCAGGCGACGCAGCGCCGCCGGATCGGCGAACACCTGCGCACCGAGCGCAGCGCGGTCCAGCGCGCCGTCTTTGACGCTGCCGGGGAAGGCGGCGGCGATCGCCGGCAGGGCTTCGCCGCCGCGTGCCTGCACGGCATGAACCGCCGCGTCCGCGTCGTACACCGGCACGCGCATCTGGCGCAGCAGCCGGGTGGCCGTCGACTTGCCCATGCCGATCGATCCGGTCAGGCCGACGACCCGCATCAATCGTCCTCGCCCATCGCTTCGCGCAGGGCCCGGCGCACGGCCTTGGCATCCTTCTTGGCAAGGCTGCCGAGCCGGCCCAGGGCGACGCCGTTGTCCATGGTGAACAACTTCAGCCGCACCACCGACGGCGCCGGCAAGCCGGCCTCCTCAATGTCGCCGATCGGCACGTCGGTCGCCCAGCCGGCGGTCTCGGCCGATGTGATCATGGCGAACACGGTGTGGCCCTGCGCCAGGTTGTGCAGACGGGTGGTCAGGACCAGCGCCGGCCGACGCCCCACCGGGGCCGCGGCGCCGAGCGGATACGGCACGGCCACGACATCGAATCGGTCACAAATCACGATAGGCGTCCGCGTCGGCGCTGCCGCCCCATTCCTCGAGCTGGGCGTTGGTCGCACTGCGGTCGGCGACCTCCACCTGCATGGCGATCTTGCGCATCGTGGCGTGGCCGTCGTTCACGGCGAACGCGACCAGGTCGCCCTCGTTCAGCGACAAGGCGCGGCGCACCGCCTTGGGGATGGTGATCTGACCCTTGGACGTCAGCCGGCTGATCTCACGCATTCCTTACTTCCTGTCGGCGATGGTCACATAAGCGGATGCGCACCGGGGGTTCAAGCGCCTTTGTCGAGTCATCTACAGGCACCTGCAGATTCCGCGAGCATTGACGCACATTGTTGTATCGGGTCCATGGCGTGCGGTTTCCTGGGGCAAGCGGAGCGCCGCGATGAAACTGGCCGAATTCACCACCCTCACCTTTGACTGCTACGGCACGCTGATCGACTGGGAGGCCGGCATCCTGGCGGCGCTGCGGCCTTGGCTGGCTACCGGCGGCCGCGAGCTTGGCGACAATGCGATCCTGGAGGCCTTTGGTGCGGCGGAATCCCGCTGCGAGGCCGCGACACCCGCCAAGGTGTATCCCGAGATCCTGGCCGATGCCTTCCGCGCGCTGGCGGCCCATTGGGACCTGCCGGCGAGCGATGCGGCGGCCCGCACCTTCGGCGCCTCGGTCGGCGACTGGCCGGCGTTCCCGGATAGCGCCGCAGCGCTGCAGTACCTGAAGCGCCATTTCAAGCTGGTCATCCTGTCGAATGTCGATCGCGCCTCGTTCGCGCGCAGCAACGAGCGGCTGCAGGTCGACTTCGACCACGTGTTCACCGCCCAGGACATCGGCAGCTACAAACCGGACCCGCGCAACTTCACGTATCTGTTGCGCGAACTCGCGGCGGTGGGCATCGACAAGCGCCACATCCTGCACACCGCCCAGAGCCTCTATCACGATGTCGCGCCGGCCAGGACGTTTGGTCTCACGACAATGTGGGTCAACCGCCGCAAGACAAAGGAAGGCGGCGGCGCCACACCAGCCGCCGACGTCCGACCCGACGCCGAGGTCGCGAGCATGGCCGAGTTGGTGGCGCAACATCAGGCGGAACAGCGTGGTGGCTAGCGCCCACGGCGTTCGGCCCGGGTTGAACTGCGGCGGCGATGCCCTACGAAATCTGTCATCCCGAGCGTAGCGAGGGATCCACGGTCGTTCCCTGGATGTCTCGCGTCGCTCGACATGACAGGCGGGCGGTGTCACGCCTGTCGAAGACTCGCCTACGGCAGCAGCACGGTCTGCCCGGTGGTTTTGCGGCTCTCCAGGTCGCGATGCGCCTGGGCGGCGTCCTGCAGCTTGTAGGTTTGATCGATGCGGATCTTGACCTTGCCGCTCTTGACCACCTTGAACAGCGCCTTGGCGCAGGCCTCCAGTTCCTTCCGGGTCGCGGTGTAGGCGCCGAGCGACGGCCTAGTCAGGAACAGTGAGCCTTTTGTGTTGAGCACGCCGGGTGAGAACGGCGATACCGGCCCCGAGGCATTGCCGAACGACACCATCAGCCCGCGCGGCGCCAGGCAGTTGAGCGAGATCTCCCAGGTGTCCTTGCCGACGCCGTCATAGACCACCGGCACGCCTTTGCCCTTGGTGATCTCCTTGACCTTCGCCACGACGTCTTCATTACTGTAGTCGATCACCCAAGTGTAGCCGTTCTTCTTGGCCAGTTCCGCCTTCTCGGTCGACGATACGGTGCCGATCGCCTTGACGCCCAGCGCCTTGGCCCATTGGCCAAAGAACAGCCCGACGCCGCCGGCGGCGGCGTGGAACAGCACGATGTCGCCCTTCTTGCACTTGTAGGTGCGGCGGATCAGGTACTCGGTGGTCATACCCTTGAGCATCATCGCCGCCGCATCGCTGTCGGAGATGCCCTTGGGGACCGGCACCAGGATCGTCGCCGGCAGGATGCGCTCCTCGCAGTACGCGCCCGGCGCGCTGCCGCAGTAGGCGACGCGATCGCCCTTCTTCAGGCCCTTCACCTTCTTGCCGACCGCCGTCACGACGCCGGCGCCTTCGCGGCCGATGGCATTCGGCGTCGGCACGGGATACAGACCGCTGCGGGTATAGATGTCGATGAAGTTCAGGCCGATGGCCGTGTGTCTGACCCGCACTTCGCCGGGACCGGGGTCGCCGACCTCGACGTCCTCGTAAACCATCTTTTCCGGACCGCCGGTCTCGTGAATGCGGACGGCTTTCGCCATGGACCTTCTCCCCTCGTTCATTCGCACGCGCTGCGCGGCCATCGCCGCAAGCCTGGGCGCGGCACCCTAGAGCAGATCGCCACACTCTGGAAACACCCCGCGGCGGCGTTCCTGCCCCTGCGATGAATCGAGCGCTTGCCCGGCGCGCGATTCAGGCCTCGTTGTGGTGTGGTGCCGACCGGACGAATGTTACGGTTTGGTGACGCGGCCTTGCGGTGCGGGCTTCCGGTAGGCTAAGCCCCGATCGCCATGCAGCGTTCCTTGACCCCGCCCCTGTTGGCGACGCCGCCGGCCTCGGCCGCGCGGGTGCATGTTGTCGGCCTGCTGCTGTTGGCCCTGCTGTTGCAAGCGCTCTCGCCGCTGCTGCACGCGCGGCTGCTGTCCCGGTACGCGGCCGAGACCGGCCAGCCCGTCGGCATCGCCGCTTTCTGCCTACCCGGCCACGGCGCGGCGGCGCCGACCGACGGCACCGGCAACTCGCCGCCGCGCTGGCCGGCCGATTGCCCGTTGTGCCAGGGCGGCGCCGGGCCGTCCGCCGACATCGCCGCCGCGGCCAATCTCGTTGCACCGCCGCCATCTTCGACCGCGCGGTCCACGGCGGCATGGTGGAACGACATTCGGGTCGCGCAAGTTTCGGCGGCGCATCGCCCGCGCGGGCCACCGGTCGTCTGAGACGCATCTCATGGTGCGGCCCCGGCCGTTTCGGCCGGGCCGGCTCTCATTGCTTCCAGACCACAGGTGATTTCATGTCCATCGCATCTCGCCTCGGCGCGCTGGCGCTGACGGCGCTGCTCGCCACACCCGCCGCGCGGGCACACGATTACACGCACGGTCCACTCAAAATCGGTCATCCCTGGGCGCGCGAGACCGCCAGCATGGCGCGGGCCGGCGGCGCATTCCTGACCATCGAGAATACCGGCGATACACCTGACCGGTTGCTGACCGCCAACTCGCCCGTGGCCGCCCGCACCGAGGTGCACACCGTCATCAAGGAAGGTGATGTGATGCGCATGCGCGAAGTGCCCGCGATCGACTTGGCACCGAGAACCAAGACCGAACTGAAGCCTGGTGGCTTTCATGTGATGCTCATGGAACTGAAAGCGCCGCTGAAAGCGGGTGACAAGTTCCCCATGACTCTGGTCTTCGAAAAGGCCGGCACTATCACCATCGAGGTCCAGGTCGAGAAACTGGCGGGGCCGGCGCCCGATCACGGCAAAATGAAGCACTGAAAGGGCCAGCGTCTCGGCTACCAGTGCATCGTGCCACTGGCCGCCTTGCTGCGTCGCCCTTGTCTTCGTAAAGTGCGCTGTCGCGGCGTCGGCCGCGCCGCTTGAGCCAAGGACCATGGCACACGAGGCGGCAACCGCTAAAATCTGCAGAGGGTGCTGGGAACAGATGCACGTTCCCATCGTCCTGCGCGGCCCGTTGTCGGCGCCGTATCGCCTGTTCGGCGTGCGGCCCAGTGGCATGAACCCCAACCTCTGCACCATCTGCGAGACGCTGTTCGAGCGCGTCATGCGCCGCCGCGCCATCGAAATCGAGGCGTCGATCCTGTTCGCCGATATCCGGGGGTTCACGACGCTGGCGCAGGCAATGGACCCGACGGCATTGTCGCGGATGCTGAACTTCTTCTACGACGAATGCGCCACGGCGATCTGGCTGCAGGATGGCCTGCTGAACAAGGCGATCGGCGACTCGGTGCTGGCGATCTTCAATTTCCCGCTGCGTCACGACAACCATACGGCGCGCGCGCTGGCGGCCGCCCGCGACATCCAGGCGCGCTGCCACGAACGCTGCAAGCG
>DATFGV010000716.1:0-2712 GCA_035249115.1 Vineibacter sp. | reverse complement strand
CGCGCTTCCAAGGTTCGATTCGCGATAGTTGACGTGCGCCCTGGGTTTGGTCCCAGGCGAAACTCAATGTCGTCAACGCGATCGAAACTGTGCGCGGGCCTCTGCGTCCGCGGCCGCGGAACTCTCATCATGACCTCGACTCTCTCGCGGGTCCCTCGTTGGGCGGCCGCGCGTTCTGACCTGCTGGAACGTCAACTCCGACGATACCGCCCCCAATTTCAGGGCACTGTGCGTGCCCTGGCAAAGCAGCACTCACGCATTGCTGACCTTGCCACGAGTTTTCCAGCGCTCCTGTTCGCGCTCGCGGTCCCGCGGTCCGGGTTCAATCCCGGCCCAGCGACCGAGTGCGCGATCAGTGGCGTCGCGCTGGCGGAGGTGGCCACCGCCGCCGAGGTGCCGATGTGGCTGCGAAGGCTGCCGCCGGAAGCATTGGCATGTCCGATCATGAAGCTGCCTGATGGCGCGCTATTTCGCCGGCAAATTGCCAACCACCTGCCGCGCTCACCCAAGCTCGCGCCAACCTGGCTGCAGGCCGTAGCGGAGGTTGCCCGCCTCGCGCACGAGCCGGCGGCGGTGTGGATCGCACGCGAATTCGTCCACGAGCCGAAGCGCGTCGATCCGGCGCGATTGCGGCTGATCAGCCTCTGGTCCTGGTTTTCCCGCCACCCGGGAACGTTCGGGCACGAGCTGATCGAAAGGCCGTGGACGTCCGACATGCGTATCGGTTCGGCTCTTGAGGCAGCGGACGCGTGGCGAATGATGACGGCATTGCACGCAAACCTTGGTCGCGAGCCGATCGCTGACATGTGGGTCGGGGCTGCCCGCGTGGACGGATACGATTTCGTGCCGCTGAGCTCGATTCCGGCCATCACTGAAGAAGCCGTTGCGATGAGGAATTGCCTTCGCACCTATGGCTACAACCTGGCGCACAATCGTTCTCGGCTCTGGAGCATACGACGCGATGGCCAACGCATCGCGACGCTGAGCATTGGTTTCGCTCGCAGTGATCCGCTGCCGAGCGTCGCCCAGCTCAAGGGGGCGGGAAACGCCAAGGCGCCACTCGACGTGTGGTGGGCAGCGCGGCGGTGGCTGCACATGCATGACCTGTCGCAGGTCAGGATGGAGCAACGCCATTGGGGCAAGGCGCCGCTCGACCGTGCCACTTGGATATCGCTTTGGCGGCCCTATTGGCTGGCCAAGCGTCACATTCCGCCATGGCTGCCGATGGCGCCATCGCGAGCCGCGCTCGAAGCGCTGTAAACGGTGTACTGGGTATCGATCAATCGTTCCCGGGAAAGGTAACTAGTCCGCCGACGCCAGCAACGCTGTTGCAATCGCGCTCCATTCCGATTCCAGCGACTCGGTTGCTGCCGGCTGGTGGGCACGGCGGTACCAGTACCCGGCGTTGGACAGATCGCCTTCGACGCGGTGCAGATAGGCGTGCACCCAGGCGCTCGGCCGGTCATCGTGCTGCTGTGCGACCTCGTGCGCCGTCTTCCACTCGCCTTTGGCGGCCCACCATAGCGCGATCAGGGGCGCCGACAGATCTGTCGGCGGAGATGCGGCCGTGAGCGAGGCCTTGAGTCCGGTGAGGTCCATGCGACGCCTCCAGAAGGTACCGAACCATATATCTGACTATCCACAACGTCTTGCGCAATGATACCGCCAACCACAAAACACCCCTCGGTCCCGATGTCCTTCGCCCCCTTCGTCCATCTGCGCGTCCGCTCGGCCTATTCTCTGGCCGAGGGCGCCATCAAGCTCGACAAGCTGGCGAGCCTGGTGAGCTCGATGGCCATGCCGGCCGTCGCCGTCACCGACCGCGACAACCTGTTCGGCGTGCTGGAGTTCGCGCAGTACGCGGCGGCGGCTGGCGTGCAGCCGATCGTCGGTTGCGACGTGGCAATCCTGCGCGATGAGGAGAGTGGCGGTGCGCGCACGCCGCAGGCCGACTGGCTGGCACTACTGGCACAGAACGAACGCGGCTATCTCAACCTGTTGCACCTCACCAGTGCGGCGCATCTGCGCTTCAAGGTCGGCGCGCTGGCGGCGCTGCCACTACAGGCGCTGGAGGGTCATTCCGACGGCCTGATCGCGCTCAGCGGCGGTGCTACCGGGGCGTTGGGCTGCTTGCTGGCCGATCGGCAGGAGGCGGCGGCCACGCATGTGCTCGAGCGGTTCAAGGACCTGTTCGGCGACCGGCTCTATATCGAGCTGCAGCGCCACGGTGACGTGGTAGAGCGCCGTGTGGAGCCGATGCTCCTTGACCTGGCTTATCGTCATGGCCTGCCGCTGGTGGCGACCAACGACGCGCACTTCACGTCGGCCGACATGTTCGAGGCGCACGACGTGCTGATGTGCATCGCCCAGGGCGCGCTGCATGACGATCCGAACCGCCGTCGCCTGACGCCAGAGCACTGGCTTAAACCGGCCGCGGCGATGCGGGGCCTGTTCGCCGATCTGCCGGAGGCGTGCGACAACACCCTGGCGATCGCGCGCCGATGCGCCTACATGCCCGAGCCGCGCTCGCCGATCCTGCCACGGTATCCCAAGCTGGGCGGGCGGTCGGAGGGCGAGGCGTTGCGCGATCTCGCCGTAGCCGGCCTCGTCGCGTTGCGTGACGGGAACCGGCTGGCGGCCAACGTGCCATACCCGGACTACGAGGCACGCCTCGCCTACGAGATCGACATGATCGATCGCATGGGTTTTTTC
>DATFGV010000715.1:0-4146 GCA_035249115.1 Vineibacter sp. | reverse complement strand
CAGGATTTTTTGCGAAAAGCCGGACCCACTTTTTCGCATCCTGCTTTAGTTGCGGGTCAGCCGCTCCAGCAGCTCGACGCCGCGCACCAGCGCGCGCTGCTCGCTTTCGCCGAGCCGCTGCATCCGGTCGGCAAGCGCGCGGGCACGCAGCTTGCGTCCCTCGCGAAGCAGAGCGACACCCTTGTCAGTGACGCGGATGCTGATGCCGCGGCGGTCGCTGGCATTGACCTCGCGGGAAATCAGCGCGTCGCGGACCAGGCCGTCGACGATCCGCGACATGGTCGGCGCGCGCACCTGCTGCGCAGCCGCAAGCTGGGCCAGCGACAGCGGGCCCGAGGCAGCGACCGCAGACAGTGCGCCGAGGCGCGCTGCGCTGAGATCGGACCCATTGTCGCGCCGCCGGTTCTCCCGGATCAGCCGCGCCGCGGCGAGATCGAGGCGATCGGCCACCTGCTCGATGAATTCCTGATTCATGTCTTGCCCCCAAGCCCGTTTGCAAAGCTAATTGTTCCTGGCAGGTAATTGTTAGCAAGAAGCTAACGCGCTTCGCCGGCGATCATCATTCCGGCGAGCGGAACGCGCTCCAGGCAAGCACGCCCCAGCCCGCGATCATCGTCGCGCCGCCGATCGGGGTGATCATCCCCAGCCACCGCCAGTCGGTCAGTGCCATCAGATAGAGCGAGCCCGAGAAGACCAAGGTGCCGATGCCCAGCAAGGCGACAATCAGACGCGGCCGTTCGAGCCTCACGGCCGCAAGTGCGATCAGGCCGATCGCGTGCCACATCTGATAGGAGACCGCCGTGTGCCACCAGCCGAGCCGCTCTGCGTCGAGCACGTCGCGCAGACCGTGCGCGCCGAAAGCGCCCAGCGTCACGCCGACGCCGGCGAGCAGCGCCCCGGCGAGCAGCGCGGGGCGGCTCAACCCAGCCACCAGCGCAACAGCCCGGCCGCCGCGGCCACGCTCAGCACCCCGCCCAGCCACAGACCGGCGAACCAGCACAGCCGCTGCCACAGCGGGGCGTGGACGTCGTCGCTCAATGATAGCCCTCCGCACCGACCTTGCCGCGGAACACCCAATAGGACCAGATCGTGTAGGCAAGGATGATCGGGATCAGCACGGCGGCGCCGAGCAGCATGAAAAGCAGGCTGGTGCGTGGCGCCGCGGCCGCCCAGATCGTCACGCGGCCGGGGATGACGTCGGGCCAGATCGAAATGGCCAGGCCGATCAGGGTGAGCCCGAACAAGACCAAGGCCCAGCAGAAGGGCGCGGCATCGGTGCCGCGCCCGAGGCTGCGCCAGCCAAGCCCTGCCGCTGCAGCGACCAGCAGCGGCATCGGGATGGCGACGATCATCCCTGGCCAATCGAACCAGCGGCGATAATATTGGGGATCGACGAACGGCGTGGCGGCGCTGACGATTGCGATCGCCGCGACCAAGGCAGGCAGGAGGCGCGTGGCGAAGCGCCGGGCGTCCCGCTGCACCTCCCCTTCGGTCTTCCATATCAGCCAGGTCGCGCCGAGCAGCGCATAGCCGGCCACGAGGCTGGTCCCGGTCAGCAGGCTGAACGGCGTCAACCAATCCCACCAGCCGCCGGCGTAGGCGCGCCCGTCGATGGCAATGCCCTGGATGAGCGCGCCCAGGACAACGCCTTGGGCGAAGGTCGCCGCCACCGACCCCGCGCAGAACCCGGCGTCCCAGAAGCGGCGATGCCGTTCGTCGCGCCAGCGATATTCGAAGGCGACGCCGCGGAACACGAGGCCGAGCAGCATGGCGATCAGCGGCGCGTAGAGCGCGGGAAGAATGATGGCATATGCGAGCGGGAATGCGGCGAGCAGGCCGCCGCCGCCGAGCACCAGCCAGGTTTCGTTGCCGTCCCACACCGGCGCGATCGCGTTCATCGTCGAATCGCGCGCGTTGCCGGCGCGGAACCATGGGAAAAGGATACCGATGCCGAGATCGAAGCCGTCCATCACCACATAGGCAGCCACCGCGAACGCGATCAGCAGCGCCCAGACCATGGCAAGATCGATCATGGCCCGCCCTCCCCCGGCCCCGGCGGCCGCAGCGCTGGCGCTGGCGTGATTCCGGCGCTGCGGATGGGCGCGCGCTCTCCGCTCTGGGTGTGCGCTTGCGGCGGCTGGGCCATCAGTCTCAGGATGTAGAGCGTGCCAGCGGCAAACACGCCGAAATAGACGATGACGAAGGCGATCAGCGAGCCGCCCACCGCCGGCGCGGCGATCGGCGCGACTGCGTCGCGCGTCCGGAGCAGCCCGTAGATGACCCAGGGCTGCCGGCCCACTTCGGTGGTGATCCACCCGGCGATGACGGCGACGAAGCCCGAAGGCCCCATGACCAGCGCGAAGCGATGCAGCGCGGGTGCATCGTAGAGCCGCCCCCGCAGCCGCGCCAGCAGGCTCCACAAGCCCAGACCGAACATGAGGAGGCCGAGACCGACCATCACCCGGAACGACCAGAAGACGATCGGCGCCGGCGGCCGATCCGCCTTGGGCAGACTCTTGAGGCCGTCGAGCGGCGCGTTAGGATCGTGGCGCAGGATGAGCGACGACAGCTTGGGGATCTCGAGCAGGACATGGGTCCGCTCCTCGGCCGGATCGGGCTGGCCGATCAGGATCAGCGGCGCGCCTTGCGCATAATTGTCGTAATGCCCTTCCATGGCCATGATCTTGGCCGGCTGATGCGCGAGCGTGTTGAGGCCATGCTGGTCGCCGAAGAAGATCTGCACCGGCGCGACCAGCGCCGCCATCCACATCGCCATCGAGAACATCTTGCGCACTTCGGGGCCGTCGCGGCCCGCAAGGAGGTGCCAGGCGCCGACGGCGCCGACCGCGAGCGCGGTGGTCAGATAGGCGGCAGTCACGGTGTGGACCAGCCGGTAGGGAAAGCTGGGGTTGAAGATGATCGCGAGCCAGCCCGCGGCCGGAACGAATTGGCCCTGGCTGTTGACCGCCCAGCCGGCCGGCGTCTGCATCCAGCTGTTGGCCGACAGGATCCAGAAAGCGGAGATGCAGGTGCCGACGGCGACCATCAGCGTCGCGGCGAAATGGAGCCGCCTGCCCACTTTTTCCATGCCGAACAGCATCACGCCGAGGAAGCCCGCCTCGAGAAAGAAGGCGGTCAGCACCTCATAGGCCATCAGCGGGCCGATGATCGGGCCGGCGCGATCGGCGAAGACCGACCAGTTGGTCCCGAATTGATAGGACATGACGATGCCCGACACGACGCCCATCGCGAAGGCGATGGCGAAGATCTTCAGCCAGTAGCGGAACAGCGTGAGATAGAGCGCCTTGCCGGTCCACAGCCACAAGCCCTCCAGCACCGCCAGATAGCTCGCCAACCCGATCGAGAAGGCCGGGAAGACGAAATGGAAACTGACGGTGAAGGCGAACTGCGCGCGTGCGAGGATGAGGGCAGTCTCGGTCCCGGCCATGGCGCCTTTATAGCCGGTTCGCCGACGGGTGGTAAGCGTGCCTCAGGCGAAGACCGACCAGCCGGTATGCTCGACCAGCTTTTCGAGCGCCGCGGCGCCGGCCAGCGACGTACCGGCCTGGTTGAGCCCGGGCGACCAGACGGCGATCGCGCCATGCCCCGGCGCCACCGTCAATATGCCGCCGCCGACTCCGCTCTTCCCGGGCAGCCCGATGCGGAACGCGAAATCGCCGCTGTTGTCGTAATGGCCGCAGGTCATCATCAGCGCGAGGATACGGCGGCACCGGTTCGGCAAGACGATCTGGTCGCCCGACACCGGGTCCATGCCGTCGAAAGCCAGATACAGCGCGGCCTTCGCCAGCTGGCGGCAGCTCATCGCGACCGCGCACTGGCGGAAGTAGACCGACACGACTTCCTCGGCCGGATGCTCAAGGTTGCCGAAGGCGGCAATATAATGGGCGAGGCTGCGATTGAGCGACCCGGCCTTTGATTCCGATAGCGCGACCTTTTCGTCGATCTCGACCCCGGATTCGCCGCAGCGCTCGCGCAGGAACTCGAGCAATTCCTCGACCGCAACATCGGCGCTGTCCTTGGCGATCAGCTGATCGTCGACGACCAGCGCGCCGGCGTTGATCAGCGGGTTGCGCGGCTTGCCCTTGGCAAGCTCGAGCTGGACGATCGAGTTGATCGCCGAGCCCG
>DATFGV010000714.1:0-2801 GCA_035249115.1 Vineibacter sp. | reverse complement strand
CAACAGCGAGGCGGGTGACGGCGCCGCCGCCGGCGCCGCGGGCGGACGGCCGGAAGCGGGGAACAGCCAGCCCCATCGCCGCCACCAGGGGCGCCGCGGGCCGCCGGGATCGCCGTCGTCCGGCGGCGGGTCGGGGTCGCGGGTCCTACTGCCCGTCGCGGTACCGGTATCCGATGCCATACAGCGTTTCGATTTGCGCGAAGTCGTCGTCGATCTCGCGGAACTTCTTGCGCAGACGCTTGATGTGGCTGTCGATGGTGCGGTCGTCGACGTAGATCGTCTCGCCGTAGGCCGCGTCCATCAGCTGGTCACGGTTCTTGACGTGCCCCGGCCGCTCGGCCAGCGATTTCAACAGCAGGAACTCGGTGACCGTCAGGTTGACCTGCTTGGCTTTCCAGACGCAGAGGTGGCGCGACGGGTCGAGCACCAGGTCGCCGCGCACGATGCGCTCGCCGGCCTCCTTGGCGTCGCCGCCGCTCTTCTCGCCGCGCCGCAGCAGGGCGCGGATGCGCTCCAGCAGCAGGCGCTGCGAGAACGGCTTCTTGATGTAGTCGTCGGCGCCCATGCGCAGGCCGAGCACCTCGTCGATCTCCTCGTCCTTCGAGGTCAGGAAGATGACCGGCAGGGTCTGCGTCTTGCGCAGCCGGTTGAGCAGCTCCATGCCGTCCATGCGCGGCATCTTGATGTCGAGGATGGCGATGTCGGGAGGACTGGCGTTGAGGCCCTCGAGCGCCGCGGCGCCGTCGTTGTAGGTCTTGACGGTGAAGCCCTCGGCCTCGAGCAGCATGGAGACCGAGGTCAGGATGTTGCGGTCGTCGTCGACCAGGGCGATCGTCTTTTTCATGGGAGCCTCCGGGGCGTCACCGGGTCCAAGGGGTCAGCGTCTTTGAGCATAGACGGCTGGCGGGCGAAAGGGGGCGGCGTCATTGACCGCGCCGCGCGCCGCCGGCACCGTGGCCGCCATGGAATCCGCACCGACACCTGCGGCACAGGCGCGCGAGTTGATGCGCGGCCTCGACCGCGCCACCCTGGCCAGCGCCCTGCCCGGTGACCTTGCGCTGCCGGGCAGCGGCACCGCCGCCTGGCCGTACGCGTCGCTGGTGCTGGTCGCGGTCGACCACGACCTGGCGCCGATCCTGCTGCTCAGCACCTTGGCCGAGCACAGCAAGGCGATCGCCGCCCAACCGGCCGTGTCGCTGCTGTTCGACGGCACGGCCGGCCTCGCCCAACCGTTGACCGGGCCGCGGCTGACCGTCCTGGGCCAGGCGCACCGGACGGTCGATCCGCAGATGCGGCGGCGCTTCCTGGCGCGGCACCCAGATGCCGCCATGTATGCCGATTTCGCCGACTTCCATGTCTATCGCATCGCCATCGCACGCGCCCACCTGGTCGCCGGGTTTGGCCGAATCTCCTGGGTCGAGGCCGCCGAGCTCGTCGGCCCGCCACCGCCTGCCGCCCTGGTGGCCGCCGAAATGGGCATTCTCGAGCACATGAACGCCGACCATGCCGACGCGATCCAGCTCTACGCCAATGCCTTGCTGGGCCGCGTCGGGGCCGACTGGCACATGACCGGCATCGACGCCCATGGCTGCGACCTGCGCCGGGCGGGCGAGGTGGCCCGCCTGGGTTTTCCGCAGCCCGTCCAGAACGCCGAGACGGCGCGAGCTATGCTGGTCCGGATGGTCACGCAGGCCCGGCGTGATCGACAAGCCTGATTGGACGCACACCAACGATAGAACAGAACATGATTCAGGAGCTATCCATATGTGGCCGGCAGAATTTGCTTGCATATGCATGAAACCGTCCACAGATTGACCACGTTATTCGGGGAACTGATTGATTGTCGGATCAGGGGCTAGCTCACTATGGTGAATGCCCCTCGGTCCGCACTTGGCTGCCGCCATCGGCGGGGTTGAATTGGCGGTATTCACAGGAGAACAGGACGTGCATCAGGCAGGACCGGCCGTGAGCAAACACGGCCTCGACGCGCTGGGGTTGCGCAATCTCGGCAACGTCTATTGGAACCTCCCCGTCCCGTCCCTCTACCAGCATGCCATCCGGCGCGGCGAAGGGGTCATGTCGGCCGGAGGACCGCTGTGTGTGCTGACCGGCGTGCACACCGGTCGCTCGCCCAACGACAAGTTCTTCGTTCGCGAACCGTTCAGCGAGGGCAAGATCGACTGGGGCAAGACAAACCAGCCGATCGAGGCCAGGCGCTTCGACGGCCTGTTGGCGCGCATGCAGGCCTACGCCCAGCGCCGCGACCTCTACGTGCGCGAGTGCTACGCCGGCGCCGACCCGGCGCATCGCATCGGCGTGCGGGTGATCACCGAGACCGCCTGGCACAACCTCTTCGCCATGAACATGTTCCTGCGCCCGCCGCGCCAGGACCTGGCTGACTTCCAGCCGGACTTCACCATCCTGCAGCTGCCCGGCTTCCAGGCGGTGCCGGAAATCGACGGCACGCGTTCGGACTGCGCCATCGTCTGCGACTTCGGCCGCAACCTGGTGGCGATCTGCGGCACCTGGTACGCCGGCGAGATCAAGAAGTCGGTGTTCACCATCCTGAATTACCTGCTGCCCGACAAGAACGTGCTGCCGATGCACTGCTCGGCCAATATCGGCGCCAAGGGCGACGTGGCGATCTTCTTCGGCCTTTCCGGCACCGGCAAGACGACGCTGTCCGCCGATCCCTCCCGCACATTGCTGGGCGACGACGAGCACGGCTGGGGCGAGAACAGCCTCTTCAACTTCGAGGGCGGCTGCTACGCCAAGGTGATCAAGCTCAGCCGCCAGGCCGA
>DATFGV010000713.1:0-4316 GCA_035249115.1 Vineibacter sp. | reverse complement strand
ATAATAGGTAGCCGGCGCCGGTGCCGGCGTATAGACGGTCCGTTCCGTACGGACTGAACAGCCCGCCAAGGTCAGACCCGCCAGCAGGGGCAATGCAACAAGCGACGTTACAATCGGTCGCATGATTTCCTCCTACATTTCTTCCGTAAAGGGGAAACGAGGTGGCCCGGCCAAGTGTTGCAAGGTGATTTGGTGTTCCGATTGTGGCGCTTGCCACATTGCGGGAATCCGACGACGTCAAGGCGTTGGAAGCCAACACACTCCGGCAAGGTGAATGGCGGTTAACGGTAGCAACAGGCCGAGCGGCTGGCAGCAGGACCCGCGGTGCGACGAGCGGCCGGCCGCGGCGTGCGAGCGCGGCCGGCCGATGGCTCACTTGGTGGTGTAGCCGCCGTTAACGAGGATTGTCTGGCCGGTCATCCACCAGCCGTCCGACACGAGGAAGCGGATGAACGGGACGATGTCTTCGATGTCGGTGAGACCGGTCCTGGAGAACGGTGAGAGCGCCGCCGCCGACTTGTGATAGGCCTGCGCATCGCTCGATTCCTGGCCGTAGAAGAATGGCGTGTGCATCGGCCCGGGGCCGATCGCCGTCACCGAGATGCCGCGTTCGCCGAATTCCTTGGCGGCGGCGCGGGTGAAATGCTCGACCGGGGCCTTCAAGCCGGCGTAGATCGCATAGAAGGGCGTGAACGCGCCGAGCAACGAGGTCACCAGGGTGCACAGCTTGCCGTTGTCGTTGAGGTGTTTGCCCGCCTCCTTGATGAAGAAGAATGCGGACTTTGAATTGACCGCGCTCATCTCGTCATAGTCGGTTTCCGAAATGTCGACGATCGGCTTCTTCAGCACCTTGCCGACGGTGTTGACGGCGATATCCGGCCTGCCGAACGCGGCGACGGCTTCGGAAAACAGCTTCTGCACCGCGCCGGCGGTGGTGAGATCGACCTGGAACGCGTCCGCCTTCGCGCCCGCCGCCTTGACGGCGGCGACGGTCGCCTCCGCGTCGGCCTTGGTCGCGGCGCTGTTGTAGTGGACGGCGATCGCCTTGGCGCCGTGGGCGGCGAAGTCGCGGGCTATCAGGCCACCGAGATTCTTGGCGCCGCCGGCGATGATGACGGTTTTGCCCCTGATCGAATGGTCCGGCACGATCTGGCCTCCTTCACGGTTGCGCGGTCGCGTCAGGTGCGCCGCTTGCCTCGGCACACGCTATATTCTGCCAATCGGCGATAAAGGCCGATTTTGTGACAGCACCTGTCAGCGCTGCCCGACAATCAGGATCGCCCGTTGGACCGTATCGACCTGTTTCGCATCTTCGCCCGCGTCGTGGAATGTTCGAGCTTCACCAAGGCCGCGGACACTCTCGGCGTGCCGCGCTCCTCGGTATCGGCGGCGGTCATCGAGCTGGAAGGCCGCGTCGGCGCGCGGCTGCTTCATCGCACGACACGCAAGGTGGCGCCGACCCAGGACGGCATGGCCTTCTACGATCGCTGCCAGCGAGTCATCGCGGCTGTCGAGGACAGCGAGAATTTGTTCCGCCAATCGACCTCGCGTCCGTCCGGCAAGCTCAAGGTCGACGTTCCCGGTCGGATCGGCCGCCTCATCATCGCGCCGGCGCTGCCGGCGTTCCTTGAGCGATATCCCGAAATCGACATTTCCCTTGGCGTCACCGACCGGGCCATCGACATGGTCGGGGATGCGGTCGATTGCGTGCTGCGCGTCGGATCGCTCGGCGATTGCGGGTTGATCGCGCGGCCAATCGGCAAGCTCGCGATCATCAGCGTGGCAAGTCCGGCCTATCTTCGCAGGCATGGTGTTCCGACGAGCCCCGACGATCTCGATGCGCATTGGGCTGTGAACTACGCCTCGCCGTCGAGCGGCCGCGTCGAGGGCTGGGAATGGATCGCGGACGGCGAACGGCGTCACAAGTCGATGCGTGGGCGCGTGACCGTCAACTGCGCCGAGGCCTATATCGCTTGCTGCCTTGCCGGCCTCGGCCTCATCCAGGTCCCGGCCTTCGACGTGCAGGCCCACCTCGCCGCCGGCGAGCTGGTGGAGGTGATGCCCGAACTCCGGGCCGAACCAATGCAGATGACCTTGCTTTACCCGCACCGCCAGCATGTCTCGCGGCGCATCAAGGTGTTCGCCGACTGGTTGGAGGAGCTCTTGCAACGATCGATTGCGAGGGACCAGCGTTGAGCGGCTAAAGGCGAACGCCAGGCGCAAGCGACCGCATCCGCATGGGAGGGTTGTCGGCAGCGACTGCAAAAGTCGCCGCCGGCTTGTACAGTTCGCCCGGCGCCGGCGCGCACAGCCAGTTGGTCGATCGCCGGGGCACGCTGCCATTGCGTTGACCGACCGAGGGAGAAGCCGATGTTCACGCACGTTTTTGTCGGCGCGGACGATGTCGCTGCGTCGAAGAAGTTCTATGACGCCGTGCTCGGCGCCATTGGCATACCGGAGGGCAAGGCCGACCCGAAGGGCCGGGTCTTCTATCGCACCCAGACCGGCATGTTCGGCATCACCAAACCGATCGATGGCAAGGCGACGACACACGCCAATGGCGGCACGATCGGTTTCGCCTGCGACAGCCCCGACAAGGTGAAGGCCTTCCACGACGCAGGGGTCGCAAACGGCGGCAAGAGCATCGAGGACCCGCCCGGCCTGCGTGACGGTGGTGCGGCGAAGCTCTATCTTGCCTATCTGCGCGATCCGTACGGCAACAAGATCTGCGCGCTGCACCGCGCCTAGGCCGGCTCTTCTCCTGCGGGTCCTCGTCGCATCGGACCTCGTCGCTCAAGCACCGCTCGGGCGACAACGCGAACGTCTGGCGGCGCGAGGCCATGCGCCGCCAGCAACCGCTGCAAGCCCTGGCGCCGCACGACACGTCGTCTTTTCTTGCCGACAGCTCTTTCAACGGCGACGCGGCCGGCATCGTCGTGCCATGGCCGATGCCGGGCGCTCGGACGACGTTGCGATAACGGTTTCGGCGGCAGAACATCGAAGACGATCGGCGTCCAAGGGCAACCTCGGGCGCGATCGGACAAGCTTGAATCCCGGTAAGTGGCGGAGGGGAAGTCCGTAAACCCACCCGACTTGTCAGTGGGTTAGCGGAAATTATCGGACGCTACCCACCATTTTACCCACCACGTCCGTTGCTGACGCGTTCCCGCCCTGCCCTACCGCTTTGTGCAGTAGTCGGGTAGCGGTATCCGGGCGGCGGCTGTCACAATTTGCCCTACCGACCGCGTCTGTGCTGCACGTGTCGCACCGGCTGCGGCTCCTCACCTGCGCCTGGTGGCGTGTCCAGCCGCAATGTAGTGCGCGTCGGCGATGTGCGGCGCGGCGCAAGTCTCGTTCTCAGGGCCTCATGAAGGTATATACGGCATCTTCATCCAGATTTTCGGCTGTGGCCACGAGCTCGGCTGCAATGTCGTCCAGGGGTCGGCCATCTTGCTTGAAGATGCGTACCGCCTCCGTCACCAAGTTGCGCGCCACTACATCCGCCGATACCGAATTCTCTGCCGCCTCGGTCAGCGCGGCGGCGACATGGCGCGACACGATTTCGTACGCGCTCATGGTCTCCTCGCGTCGAATGCGCCGGCTTCGACCATGTCGAAGTACCGCTTCAGCAGCCAGAAGTCGAAGGCCAGGCCGAACACCAGCAAGCCGAAACCGAACAACCCCATCCCGACATCCACCGACCCTGCCCACAGAAACAGGCCGAGGATCGCCATAAGTGTTGTGAGGACGCCAATGACCCAAGCGGCAACTTCATCTTTCGCCATCTATCCCTCCTATCGCCGTGCGGGATCGCGTCGATCCGGCACGGGGTCGTCAAACAGGATACGCGCGGCATCGCCGTCGGGATCCTCGAACTGGCCGGCGCGTAGCGCCCACAGGAATGCCGCCAGACCGCAGGCGCCCAACAACAAGGCCATCGGCAGCAAGACCAACAAGATGTTCATCGAGCCCTCGCCCGTTGCGCGGGGGTCTGGTCGGCCACCCGATCGCGGCCCAGCCGCAGCGCGTTGAGCACCACCAGCAGCGACGAGCTCGACATCGCCGCCGCCGCGATCGGCGGTGTGAGCAAGCCCGCCATGGCGATAGACACAGCGATCAGGTTGTAGACCAGCGCCAAGGCCAAATTGATCCGCATCTGCCGCGCCGCACCTTGAGCTGAATCAACGGCAGTGACGACGGCGGCCAGCGACGGACCGCGGAACAGCGCGTCGGCGGCGGCGCTGGCCACGTCCGTGGCGTCGCCCGGCGACATCGATGCATGCGCCGCCGCCAGGGCCGGCGCGTCGTTGACGCCG
>DATFGV010000712.1:0-7564 GCA_035249115.1 Vineibacter sp. | reverse complement strand
CAAGAACGGCGATCGCTTTGCCGTGATGATCGAGCAACCGGTCACCACCGACGGGCGGATCGCCGGCGCGGCACGAGTGCTATGGGCCCAGATCACCACAGGCGCCGGCAAGAACGTCTACAGCATCTACCGCTTCAAGCCGGAGCAGGGCGCCGACTATTTCTACTACGGCAACGGCCAGAGCGTGGTGAAGTCGTTCCTGCGCACGCCCATGGATTTGTCGCGTGTGTCTTCTGGCTACGGCATGCGCAACCATCCGATCCTCGGATTCACCGGAATGCATACCGGCGTCGACTTCGCTGCGCCCTATGGCACGCCGATCCTCGCCGCCGGCGCCGGTACCATCGCGCAGGCCGGGCTCAACGGTGGCTATGGCAACTGGGTGAAGATCGACCACGGCGGCGGTGTCTCGACCGGCTACGCCCACATGGCAAGGTTCGCGCCCGGTGTTCGACCCGGCGCGCGCGTGCGCCAGGGCCAGGTCGTGGGTTTCGTCGGCAGCACCGGCCTGTCAACCGGTCCGCACCTGCACTACGAGCTGCACCAAAAGGGCAGGCCGGTGAACCCGCTCAACGCGCGCGCCACGCAGCGCGCCAGTCTCGGCGGCAAGGACCTGGAGCGCTTCAGGTCCATAGTGGCGAGGACCGATCGCTCACGCGACGGCGCCGAACTGCTGGTGACTCGCGTGAGCGACGCGCGCTGCGGCAACTAATCGGATACTCGTTGACAAGGTGACCGCCGCGAAGAGCGCCGAGCTGGATCGACCTAGCGCCTTTCGGCTTCGGTAGATGCGGCGCCGGAGCCATCCCCGATCACTGGCGCCGTCATGCGCAATCCACTGGCAACGAACCGGCCGGCACGCGCGTCAAACCGGAACAGGTCACGGGTCATCGCCGCGTCGCCGTCCTCGGGCATCTCCGCCAGCCGCACCAGCCGATCGACGCCGGAATGCCGCTCGACCTCAGCGACGAGTGGGAATGCGCGCGCCACCTGTCGTCGCGCCACCGCGGATGTCAGAGTCGCGCGCGCGCCGCGCAGCGCGGCCTCCCACTGCATCATGGCTTCCGATGCCGAAGCTGCCGACACGCCGACAACCAGCCCTTCGAGGCGGTCGGCCGCATCGACGACGTCCGGCATGGCGGCGGCCTCGATGGCATCGACAAACAGGCGGTCAGGCCGCAACGCCAGCGCAGCGCCCAGCGTTTGCCTCGGTCCGACGCCGCTGTCGCTTGCGATGCGCAGAATCGGCCGTGCTGTTGCGGCGTGCGTTGCGGCGCTGTGCGCCACGGACACCACCCGGTCGTCCGTTGGGGCCGCCAGCGCCATCGCGGTGACCAACGACGCTCCCGCCGCGCCGCAGACCAGAACATTCAACCGCCCGCGCGCAGCCTGGCGGAGCAGATCGGCCATGGCGGGTGACATCACGCCGGAGGCGGCGAGCGCTTCGAGAGTGACCGATGCCATCGCCGGTCGCCGGATCGCCACGTGCGGACCGCCTGGCGCCAACGGCGGTGATACGATCGTGACGACCGTGCCGTCGTCGAGGCGCCGATCGACCAGCGGAGGGCGTCCATCCGCCCTCGCGCCGCCGATCCGATCCACCAGCCTATCCGTCACGTCCTGAAGACGTTGATGGTCATCGAAGATCGCAGTCACTGGTTCCACACGGCCACCGCGTTCAACAAACGTCGATTGCGGGGCGTCGACAAAAATGGCGGCAACCGATTGATCCTCCACCAGCGCGTCAATCGGGCCCAACCCGACGACAGCGTCGAAGGCTGCGCGCAAGAGCCGGCCGCGATTTTCCTCCTTCACGCTGGTCGCCGTTGCTGCCAGAGCCTCGTCAAGCGCCACATGCAGCCAGCGTCCGACCTCCTGCCGCGACGAGCCGAGCGCCGGCGCGCGCAGACTTTGCAGACGCAGCAGCGGAACGACCCGGGCCAACGCGGTTTCGACGTCGACACTGATTGCCGAAGCTACGTCGCCGTCGGCTGGCTGCACGCCCCGAACGCTCGGGTCAATCGCGGCGGACGGAGGCGCTGCCGCAACTTGTTCGGCGCTGCCAGCGTCGGACGTACTCGGGGGCTGTTCCTGCGCCGGCACGTCACGGGACACCAGCACCGACGGCACGTCGAACGCGACCGGCGCTGGCGGCTGCGATGGCGCGTCGTTGTTCCATGTGCCGGCCGAGGGTCGATGCAAGTCATCGCGGACAAACGCGACCAGGGCGTCGCTTGCCGGCCCCGGTGGTGCAGCTGCGACGTCCGCACCCATCGAAGCAGCCACAGTCGTGGTCGGCCAGCCCCGACGGTGGCAGTCGAGCAGCGCGATCACGATCCGGCGCAACTCGTAGCTGGCAAGCGTCACGCCGCGGGTGCGATAGAACCCATGTACCAGTTCGCCCAGACGATAGGCGATGTCGCCGGCAGACATGCCGCCACGCAAAACCGACTCGACGGGTCCCCGCAACTCGACGAGCAGCGCATCCCAGCTTGCCGATAGCTGCGCCGCGCGGCCATTGTCGCCGCCACCGAAAACCATATTGAACCCGCCCCCCCCGGCGCCGTCGACCGGCGCGAACGGCGCCTGCCAGTAAAAGGCGCCGAGATCTGTGGGGCCGAAACGATGCATCGCGAATTCCAGCAACTACGATTGGCAAAAAATCGCCCGAATATCCCCGAATCATACCGCGAGCCCAACCCGATGGATATGAAAAAAGCCAACGATTTCCGTAGGTTAGTGAGTTGTTAAAAAAACAGTGAAAATTGTATCGGTTATGCGGGGTCATTGACATGCGACGTGAGAACCAGGGTCCTGCCGTTAAGCGCATTTCCACAGCGGCTTGCGTCGGCGTATTGAAGACGGGTGTTGCGGGAGTTGCAGGTCGTGGCCCACTCGACGGAGGTAATGCGCGCGATGCCGCACGTCGTCGCGCGGCGGCTGCACATCTTGTCCGATGGCCGGCTGCGGTGGGGCGTCAGTGTCACCATCGCCGTGCTGCTGCACGTCGCGGCGATCGCTGCGCTCGTCGCGACGATGCACACCACACCGCCAGTCACGATGGCGGCGACTGACATCGAAGTGGCCTTGATTGATCCCGTCGACAAGCCGGACGACCCACAGCCGCCGAACAAGTCGCCAGAAGAAACGTCGCCGGCAGTGGCGGAACCGTCACCGCCGCCGCAATCTGCCGCGCAAGCGACGCCCATCGCGCCAGCGCCACCGCCACCCGCCGACCCGCCGCTCGCGCATGCTGAGCCTCAGCCGCTGAAGGACACACCGCCGCTCCCTCCAGCCGCCGCGCCAGCGCCACCCGGCAGTCCATCGCCAACGCGGGCTGACGCCGACAGTTCCCAGCCCAAGGCCGATGAGACGCCGCCGGGAGCCGAGTTCGGCTTTTCGATCCCGGTCGGTCCCCGGGAGTCGCCGCCACCGCCGGAGCCGGCATCGCCGCCGGGCTCCACCGCCGCTCGACCGAAGGTGCCGCAACCCGCAGCGGCGCCGCAAGCGACCCGCATGGCGCCTCTGGTCGTTGTCGCGGGCGCACAGCAGGACCCGCGTTTGCCGTCCTATCCCATCGATGCGCAAGCCCGAGGCGAGCAAGGCAATGTGTTGGTCGAAGTCGCGCTCGACCCTGGCGGTGCCATACGCGGCGCGCGAATCAAAACATCGAGTGGCCATGCCAGTCTTGATGCCGCGGCGCTTCGTTCAGCGCAGTCGCTGCGGTTCCGACCACCTCGGCCGCCGCCAGGCGTGGTGCTGCGTCATACGATCCAGGTCGAGATTCCTTTCAGCTACCGCCTGCAATAAACCGGACGACGCGCGCCACCACGTCCGACCTGCAACTGACAACGCGTCGGGCGGGCGGTGCACGCTTGCGTCGACCGCGCCCTTCGGCCATGGTCCGCCGCGTTCGATCATCGCCAGGGGATACGCATGCGCTGGACCACGTTGCTGACGGCCCTCGTCGCTCTCCTCGCCGCGAGCCCGGACGGATTCGCCCAGAGCAGGACGGTGGCCCCGATGGACAAGGAAAACACGCTCTACATCGATTTGAAGGATGGCCGCGTCGTCATCCAGCTGCGGCCGGACTTGGCGCCCAAGCACGTCGCCCAGATCAAGAAGCTGGCCCGCGAAGGCAAGTATGATGGCGTCGTCTTCCACCGCGTCATCGCCGGCTTCATGGCGCAGACCGGCGATCCCGAGGGTACCGGCAGTGGCGGCATGGGCGAACGCCTGCCGGCGGAATTCTCCAAGGAACTGCATGTGCGTGGCACGGCCTCGATGGCCCGCACCAGCGATCCCAACAGTGCCCGCAGTCAGTTCTTCATCTGCTTTGACAAGGCCGACTTCCTCGACGGTAAGTACACCGTCTGGGGCAAGGTCGTGTCCGGCATGGAGTTCGTCGACAAGATCAAGAAGGGCGAGCCGCCACAGAACCCCGACAAGATGCTGAAGGTCCAGGTCGCCGCCGACGCCAAGGAGTAGCCGGCGGAACGCAGCGATGCCGCGCGCCGTCGAGTCGCGGCGCGATGCGGCCGCAACAGATCGGCGTGTGCCGAGCGTCGCGCTTATGCTTGGCGCCATCAGCACGTTGCCCATGGTGGCGGGAGCAGCCGCGATCGTCTTGAGCGACAGTGCTGCGCTGCGGCTCTACAGCCATGTCGCAATGGTCAGCTACGGCGCCTGCATGCTGTCGTTCCTCGGCGCCGTACATGCCGGCCTGGCGTTTCGCGACACACCTCTGGCTGCGACGCGACTACTGGTCGCCGCAGCGGCACCGGCGCTGGCGTGGATGTCGCTTGCGGTGGGCGAGGACAACGGCCTGCTGTTGATGGCGGTCAGCTTTCTCGCCCTGCTGGCCTACGACATCGCAGCTGCGCGGCGCGGTTGGGCACCGGCATGGTATCCCCGTCTGCGCTGGCCGCTCACCGGCGTGACGCTGATCTGCCTGCTGGTGACGATGCGATTTGCGCCACTGTGAGCCGCCGGCTCACCTGGTGACGGTGTGGAATGCCTTGGCGATCACCTGCCAACGCCCTTCAATCTTCAGCAAGGTCAGATAGTCGGTGAAATAGCGCGGTGGAATCTGGCATTCGACCTTGGCGAACGCAGTCGCCGGTCCGCTGAAATCGATCGACACGATACGATCACGCCGCTCGCTACCCTGGGATTTGGCCGATGGCCGGCCCTGCACCATCTTGAACCAGTCGGACCTTGGCAAATCTGCCGCCGCCCCGTCGGATCCAACGCTGTAGAGGTGTGACGCCGGGTGAAAGGCCTCGCCCAGCTTACCGGTATCGCCTTCGTACAGTCCGTCAAAATAGATGCGCAGGGTTCTCTCAACCTCGGCAATTTCCGACTGCATGGTGCCTCCTCCAATCGACCAGGACCAACCCTAGCCGGTGCCCGGGCTGGCGACCACTGCCGCCGGTGCCACGCCAGCATGGCCCGGAACTTGCTACCTTGCGAGCGCAAGACTAAACGGCAGGCACAGGATGGGACGGCCCCCAACGGCATGCCCGCCCGCCGGCCACCCGGTCATATGGAACGTTGTTCACTTCAGATTGCCAGCAGGACGTTACGGGCATGAGCATTCAGGTCGCGCTGCATCACCGGACGACCTACGTCTATGACCGACCCGTCGTCCTCGGACCGCAGATCGTCCGCCTGCGTCCGGCGCCGCACTGCCGGACACCAATTCTGTCTTATGCGCTGGACATCGAACCCGGCGGCCATTTCATCAACTGGCAGCAGGACCCACAGGGCAACTACGTTGCTCGCCTGGTGTTTCCGGAAGCGGCACGTCGCTTCGAGGTGAAGGTCGACCTGATTGCCGATATGGCGGTGATCAATCCGTTCGATTTTTTCCTCGATCCGGAGGCCGAGACTTTCCCGTTCCAGTACGACCCGGCCCTGTCGGAGGACCTCGCGCCGTTCCGCAAGACCGTGGCACCCGGGCCGCTGCTGCGCCAGTGGCTGGTCGGCATCGACCGCACGTCCAGACGCAGCATCGACTTTCTTGTCGAACTGAACCGACGCTTGCAGCATGACATCGGCTACGTGATCCGCATGGAGCCGGGCATCCAGACGTTCGAGGAAACGCTGGCGCTGGCCAAGGGCTCCTGCCGTGACACGGGATGGCTACTTGTTAACATCCTGCGCCACCTCGGCTTTGCCGCCCGCTTCGTGTCGGGCTACCTCATCCAGCTGAGGCTGGACGAGAAGCCGCTGGAAGGCCCCGAAGGGCCGGCCCAGGACTTCACCGACCTGCACGCCTGGTGCGAGGTCTACCTGCCCGGCGCCGGCTGGATCGGCCTCGACCCGACCTCCGGCCTGCTGGCCGGCGAAGGCCATATCCCGCTGGCGGCGACCGCCGAACCGCAAAGCGCGGCTCCCGTTGAGGGTCAGGTCGGCAAGGCCGAGGTGGCGTTTTCCTTCGACATGGCGGTGACGCGGGTGCGCGAGACGCCGCGCACCACCAAGCCGTACACCGAGGAAGCCTGGCGATGCATCGTCGATCTGGGCGACGCCATCGACCGCGACCTCAACGGCGACGGCATGAACCTGACGATGGGCGGCGAGCCGACTTTCGTGTCGGTCGACGACATGGACGGCGCCGAGTGGAACACCGAGGCGCTCGGCGCCAACAAGCGCCGCATCGCCGGCCACCTGTTCCGCGCCCTCGCCCGTCGTTTCGGCAAGGGCCCATTGCTCCACTACGGGCAGGGCAAGTGGTATCCGGGGGAGCAACTGCCGCGTTGGGCGCTGACCAGCTATTGGCGGCGCGACGGTGAACCGGTCTGGCGCGATCCGCGGTTATTCGCGCACGAGGAGAAGCCCAGCGGCGCGACCCCGGAGCTGGCGGGCCGCTTCGCGCAAGTGCTGGCCGAACGTCTGCAGGTTGATCCGGGCTTCGCCGTGCCGGCCTTCGAGGACACCTGGTACTACCTCTGGCGCGAGCGGCGCCTGCCGGTGAACGTCGATCCGGCGCACTCGAACCTGAAGGATCCACTTGAACGGTCGCGGCTGGCGCGCGTCTTCGAGCAGGAACTCGAAAGCGTCGCCGGCCACCTGCTGCCATTGCAGCGGGCGCCTGGCCGCGGGCGACGCTGGCGCAGCGGGCCGTGGTTCGTGCGCTCGCAGCGGCTTTACTTGATTCCTGGCGATTCGCCGATTGGGTATCGGCTGCCGCTGGACTCCCTGCCGTGGACCACGGCGGAGGATCAGGTGTATTTCTTCGATGCTGATCCGCTGATGGCGCGCGCGCCCCTGCCGTCGTCCGACACGCTTCGGCTTGGCGCGGTGACCCGCCTGCAGGCGCGACAAGTTGAAAGCAATGGCCGCAGTGGTCCCCCATCGGCCGGACGCGACGACGGCGCGAACGGCTCGCCGCCGACGCGAGGCCAATCGGCCGCCCGGATCGTGCGTACCGCGATGGCGTTCGAACCGCGCAACGGCCACATGCATGTCTTTATGCCGCCAACCGAAGACGCCGAGGATTACCTGCATCTCGTCGCCGCCGTCGAAGCGACGGCCGAGGAACTGGGTTGTCCGGTGTTCG
>DATFGV010000711.1:0-12832 GCA_035249115.1 Vineibacter sp. | reverse complement strand
CGCGTGCCCGCAAGCTGGAACAGGTGTTCGGAAACCTGAAGGTGATGGAAGCCGCGCCGTTGATGGTGCGGCTGGAACTGCGTCCATTCGGCGACAAGGTGGCGATGTACTTCCACGCCCACCTCGCGACCGCCACCAGGACGAAACTCCTCGGCATCGTGCGAAACCGCGTGACCAAGGTTTGAGACGACGTGTGCGACGTTCGGAAGGCCGACAGCCACAGGGGCCGCAGTGTTGTCCGCCGGCGCCAAGGGGCAAGCAGGAGCTACGGCAACTTTCACCTGCGGCAAGCCGCGTACTCCGAAACCCGTCGGTTTCCTTGGTCGCTTCGGGGATGAATGAGCGCTGCCGCTACGCCGCATTCGCCAGCCTTTGCAGCGAGCGCACGAACTTGAGCATCGGGAAGTCAGGGAAGCTGGTGGACCTGGCGCGAGTCGGCGGCAGACCGGTGCGGCGCCGCGACTGGCGGCAAAGTCGCAGACCGAATGTTGACAGTCGTTGGCTCCCAGTGCTCGATCAGATGCCGACAATCGACGGGCGCTATGCGCAGCGCGAGCTTGACCGCCCCGCTGCACTGTCAACACACTCCCGCCCGTCGAGCGCGCGGCGCCCGATCGCGCGTTGGTACGCGCGGAGCGCTGCGCGGCACCAAAACGACGTCGGAGGGAGCGACCGAGATGGCCAGCAACGGTGCGGCCCAATACGACTATATCATCGTCGGCGGCGGCTCCGCCGGGGCGGCGCTCACCGCCCGCCTGACCGAGGATGGCAAGTCGCGCGTACTGCTGCTCGAGGCCGGCCGCGCTAGCCATCACTGGTCACGACTGCCGGCGAGTTTCGGGCTGCTGATCGACAATCCGGCGGCGAACTGGCGGCACTTCTCCGAGCCGGAGCCCGGCACCGCCAACCGCGTGATCCCGGTGCCGCGCGGCAAGCTGCTGGGCGGCTCCAGCGCGATCAACGGGCTGGTGTACGTGCGCGGGCAGCCGCTCGACTACAACACCTGGGGTCAATTCGGAAACCGTGGCTGGAGCTGGGAGGACGTCGCGCCGGTTTTCCGTCGCATGGAGACATACGAGAACAACGGCCACGAATCGCGCGGCAGCGGTGGCCCGTTGCGTGTTTCGGAAGTCCCGGACCAGAATCCGCTGTACGACGCGCTGTTCGCCGCCGCCAAGGCGGCCGGCTACAAGCACAACCCGGACTATAACGGCCCCGACCAGGAGGGCGTGGTCAAAACCCAGACCACGATCAGCCGCGGCCGGCGCATGAGCACCGCCCATTGCTATCTACGACCTGCAATGCGGCGGCCTAACCTTGAAGTCGTCACCGAGGCGACGGTCCATCGCGTGCTGCTCGAAGGCAAACGCTGCGTCGGCGTCGTCTACGCGCGTGGTGGCCAGACCGTCGAGGCGCGCGCCGGCCGCGAGGTGATCCTCTCGGCCGGCGCGGTCAAGTCGCCGCAGATTTTGGAGCTGTCAGGCATCGGCAGGCCTGACGTGCTGCAGAAGCACGGCATTGCGGTGCAGCACGAGCTGCCGGCGGTCGGCGAGAACTTCCGCGACCACATCAATGCCCGCATCCAGTGGCAAGTGAAGGTGCCGGGTGTCTCCTACAACGACCGAGCGCGCGGGATCGGGCTGGTCGGCCAGGTCGTCAAATACCTGACGACCGGCGGCGGCTTCCTTAGCCTGCCGTCGGCGCCGCTGCTGGCCTTCCTCAAAACCCGGCCGGAGATGGATACACCCGACGTGCAAATGCATCTGGTGCCCTACGCCATCAAGAACCCCAAGAAGCGCCAGCTGCACGATTTCCCGAGCATGACGGTGGCCTGCTACCAGCTGCGGCCGGAAAGCCTGGGTTCGATCCATATCAAGTCGGCCGAACCCAACGCCGACCCGGCGATCCGTTTCAACTTTCTCGCCGATTCGATCGACCAGCGCGCCATGGTCGACGGCTTTCGCATGATGCGGAAGATTGTCGAGTCGCCCCCGATGGACGCCTACCGTGGCGACGAGTACTCGCCCGGCAAGGCAGTCGCCAGTGACGACGAGATCCTGTCCTGGATCCGCGGCAACTCCGAGACCGCCTATCATCCGATCGGCACCTGCCGCATGGCCCCCGGTCCGAACGCCGTGGTCGATGACCAGCTCAAGGTGCATGGGATTGGCGGTCTGCGTATCGCCGACGCTTCGATCTTTCCGACCATGCCGTCGGGCAATACCAACGCGCCCAGCATCATGGTCGGCGAAAAGGCTGCCGACTTCATCCGCGCCGCTGCCTGAGCGATCGATTGGCGGCGGGCTTGTGCCGCCACCGCTGGAGCCGGCCACCGACCCATGGGACCGGTCAGCGGCGGCATGTCGGGGCCGTACCGGTACGTTTAAGCGGCGGGTCCGTCGGTCGGTCCGATGCGCGCGGTCGCTCACCAACATTGTTGAACATGAAATTGCTTTATTTCCAGTATCTTGATTTGGTATTCTTAATGTAGTGGTGAGATTAATAATGCAGTCGTGCGCGAGGAGATGGCGCTGCTTCCACAAAGAAAGCGGTGCGAGCGCGGCTAGTGCGTCCCAAGGACGTGCGGACGGGTCGCAAGGGCAAGAGATGAACCTGGGTCTGGATTCAAGCCGGAGATGGGGCGGCGTCCTGCTGGGCGTTTCCGTGGCGCTGAGCATGCTGGGATGCGCCGCCCCGCCGCCCGAAGGCACACCGCCACCGGTCGTCGAGGCGCCACGCCAGGCGCCACGGGCCGCGCCGGCGCCTGCTCCGACGGCGCAGGCTTCGGCAACCGAGTCGGATTTCACGCCCAAGGACGGCGCGCCGGCTGACGCACCCTCGACCGCAACGGTCAAACCGCCCGAGCAGCAGCAGGCGACGGCACCGACGCCGCAGCAAGTCCCTGTGCTGATCGGGCTGACCGAAGGCGACCTGACGCGGCGCTACGGTCAGCCGGCGTCGGTTCGCAAGACGCCGGCGGCCACTGTCTGGACCTATCAGGACGCGGCCTGCACGTTGGAACTGTTCTTGTTCACTGACATGCGGTCGGGTCAGCAAAAGGTGCTCACCTACCAGATCGGCGGTGGCGGCTATCCGATCCATGGCGATCGCGGTTGTCTGGAACGGTTGGGGGTCAATGGCAAAGGCGGTTAACCAAACCAGGGACGCACCGCAGCGTGTCGTGCTCGTCGACGATGACGACATGTTCCGCGAGGCGCTGCGCAACAACCTGAAGGATGCGGGGCTGGACGTTCTCGCGTTCGGCGACAGCCGCGTCGCGCTGGAGCATCTGCGCGTCGACCGGTCCGCGACGCTGGCCCTGCTCGACTGGAAAATGCCGGCGATGAGCGGCATCGAGCTGCTGCGCAAGATGCGCGAGGCGCACATCGACGTGCCGGTGGTGTTTCTCACCGTGCTGGGCGAGCCGTTCTACGAGGAAACGGCCCTGGCCGACGGCGCAGTGGATTTCATCGACAAGTCGCGGACCTTCACGATCATCCAGAAGCGCATCGAAATGATCCTGGCGCGCGGCCGCGAGGCGGCTGACGGGACGCCAGCGACGGCGGCGGACGGCGAGCCGGTGCTGGTCGGCTACCTCGAGCTCAATCCGAGCTCCTGCCGCGCCCTGTGGAAAGGCCGGCAGGTCGATCTCACCGTTGCGGAGTTCGCGGTCGTCGAGCACCTCGCCCGCAACGCCGGGCAGGATGTGCGCTACCGCGACCTATACAACGCCGTGCGCGGGCCGGGCTTCGTCGCCGGCTTTGGCACCGAGGGCTACCGCGCCAACGTGCGCTCCTTCGTCAAGCGCATCCGCCAGAAGTTCCGTGACCTCGATGACACATTCGAATGCATCGAGAACTATCCCGGTTTCGGCTACCGGTGGAGCGGCCGTGGCAATGCCTTCTGACTTCCTGCGACGCTTCCTGTCGCCGGGCCGATCGATCGCCGCAAGCCTGCTGGTGCTGCTGTTTGCCTGCAGCGCCGTGCCGCTGATCCTCTACGTGCAGTTCCGCAAGGCCGACGAGGACAAGAAGACCATCGTCCTGCGCGCCGCCCAGCAGCAGGCGGCGCTGATCATGAACGGCTTGCGGCCGTTGATCGACCAATTCAACCCGCGGGCGGTGTCGCTCGTGGCCGACGCCATCAAGGCCATGGCCAACGACGGCCTGACGATTCGCCTGCTGCTGCACACCGATGACGCGGAGGCCGACGGCGTCTTTCTCGTCGCCGCCGCGCCGGGCGAGACCCAGGAAGCGTTCGAGCCGGTCCGCCTGAAACTCAACGAGCTTGGACTGCTGGCGCACGCGCCCAAGACCTGCGACGGCAGCGCGCCGATCGAGGCCCGCATCGAGACACAGGGCGGCAGCAGCGAGCTGCTATTCGCGATCGCGTCGAACCGCACCGCTGCAGGCTGCTGGTCGGTGCTGACCAGCTGGACCGCCGCCTCCTATCTCGAAACATCGATCGGCCGGCCCTATTGGCAGAGCGGCGAGATGCGTGTCGCGGCCCTGATCTATGGCGGCCTGACCGCCCTGGTGGTCGGCCTGTTCCTGAGTGTCTGGGTGCAGTTGCGGCGATTCCAGCGCCTGGCCAACGATCTGCGCGCCGGGCGCAGCGATGCGTCCTTCGAATCGCTCAACAAGATGCCGGAGCTGTCGGGCGTAGCGCGCGAGTTCGACCGCCTGATCGGCGGCCTTCGCTCCTCGGCGGAACTGATCCGCCACGTCGCCGAGGAGAATATCCACGCGCTGAAAACGCCGGTGGCGACGATCGGCCAGTTGGTGGTGCCGCTACGCCAGGCGGTTCCCGACGGCGACGCCCGCAGCAAGGACGCGCTCGACGGCATCAACCGCTCGCTCGACAAGATCGACCGCATCCTGTCGGCCGGCCGGCGCATGGACTGGATGATCGCCGACCTGCTCGACCCGACCCGACAGCGCGTCAACCTCTCCGACCTGATCAGCGACTGCATCGTCGACTACGAGGACGAGCTGGACCGCGCCGGCATCCGGCTGCTGCGCGACATCACGCCGGGCGTGCACGTGCGCGGCGCCGAACGCCTGTTCGAGGCGGTCATGGGCAACCTGGTCGAGAACGCGATCAGCTTCTCGCCCTCCGGCGGCGTCATCCGCCTGTCGGTGCGGCGCGCCGGCAGCAACGCCGAAATCACGATCGAGGACAGCGGACCGGGCGTGCCGGACACCGACCTGGAGCGGATCTTCGAGCAGAACTTCAGCCGGCGCCCGGACCCGGCGGCCGACGGTCACGACACCCTGACGCTGCCGCGGACGCATCACTTCGGCATGGGGTTGTGGTTCGTGCGGCGCAATACCGAGGCCATGGGCGGCGCCGTCCGGGCCGAGAACGCCGCCTCTGGCGGGCTCCGGGTGACGGTGACCTTGCCCCGTGACAAGTAGCGCTCCGGCCGCGGGCCTACCGGCAGAATCGCTCACAACTCTGTCACAGCATTGATACGCCGCCGCCACGACCGTCTCGGGCATAAACGTCGGTGAGGATGGTTCGCATCACATGCGAACTCGACTTCGGCCCGAGAGGTTCCGCCGAGCGGTGATGTAGGACAGCCATCACCCCTCGCCGGATGCAGAAGCTGGTAGCGCGACGGCAACGTCCCCCGGCTTCTCCTCTCGGGCGATTTTTTTACCCAAGGTCCCGCCGTATCGAGCACCGCCATATGTGGTGTCATCTGTGCGCGTGTCCGCAATCGGCGGGCCATTTCCCAAATGATCGGGCAATGGGCGGCCGATCGCAGCCCCGTCCGGGTCCGGCGCTGCAATTGTCAGGGTGTCGCACTCTGGTGCAGGAAGAGGTTCGGTAACCGGTCAGGGGATGGGGCCATGCAGGCAATGTTCGAGCTCGGCAACAAAGTTGCCATCGTCACGGGCGGCAACGGCGGCATCGGACTGGGGATGGCACAAGGCCTTGCGTCGGCCGGGGCGACGATCGTCGTCGCCGGGCGCAACGCCGCCAAGTCGGCGGCAGCGGTCAAGGACCTGCAGGCCCAGGGTGCCAAGGCCGACCAAGTCGAGGTCGACGTCCGCAGTGAGGCCTCGGTGCGGGCGATGGTCGAGGCCGCCGTGCGACGGCATGGCCGGTTGGACATCCTGGTCAACAATGCCGGCATCAACGTCCGCAAGCCGCCGCACGAGATGGCGCTGGCGGAATGGACCAGCGTGATCGAGACCAACCTGACCAGCGCCTTCCTGTGCAGCCACGCCGCCCACCCGCACATGAAGCAGGCCGGCGGCGGCAAGATCATCAACATCGGCTCGATGATGTCGATTTTCGGGGCTGCCTACACACCGGCCTATGCCGCCAGCAAGGGCGGCATCGTGCAGTTCACCAGGGCCTGCGCCACCGCTTGGGCGCGCGACAACATCCAGGTCAATGCCGTGCTGCCGGGCTGGATCGATACCGAACTGACGATCAAGGCGCGCGAGCAGGTGCCGGGATTGCATGACCGCGTGCTACAGCGCACGCCGGCGGGCCGCTGGGGCTCACCGGAGGACCATGCCGGGATCGCGGTGTTCCTGTGCAGCCGCGCGTCGGACTTCGTGACCGGCGCCGCCATCCCGGTCGACGGCGGCTTTTCCATTCAAGGGTAGACCGCGCGGCGCGAACCGTCTCAGCGGCCGCCGCGGCGCGGATAATAATCGGGGTTGGCGCGGATCGAGAGCGACCGGACCTCGGGCGTGGCGGCCCGCAATTGGCCGAAATAGGCCAAGTGCCGCTGGGTGCTCGGTTCGTCCATATCGGCCCGCAGCCAGCGCGACGCCTGTGCGTTGTCGCCTTGCAGGCCGTAGGCCAAGGCAAGATTGCCGCGCGTGCGGGCCGAGGCTGTGGGTTGCTGTGCCGCCGGCAGCATCGCCTCGATCGCCTCCGGATACCGCCCCGCCGTAGCCAAGGACAGCCCAAGGTTGTTGCGCGCCGGCATGTATTGCGGATCAGCCCGCAGGGCCGCCTCATAGCGTCCGTGCGCTTCGCCGTGCCGACCGAGCAGATCCAAGGCCACGCCGGCACCGTTTTGCGCCCGGGCGTCGCCCGGCGCGGCGCGCGCCACCCGATCGTATTGCTCAAGCGCCCGTTCGGGCTGATTCATCGCGACCAAGCAAGCGCCGAGTCCGCGGCGCGCTTCAACGTTGTTCGGGCTCAGCTTCAAGGCGTCTTCGAATACCGCCGCCGCCTCCGCCGGATTGCCGGTTTGCAGCATGACCTGACCGATTCGGAGCAGCGGCTCGGTGGCGCGAGGATTGGCCTCATGCGCCCGCCGGTAAAGCGGTACAGCGGATTGCGGATCGGGCCCTTCGCGGGCGCCATCGGCAATGCGCATCAAGGCATCATAGGAATCACCTGCCGGACCGGCACCGTCGCCCGTCGAACAGGACGCCGCCAGCACCATGACCCCGCCGAGCAGGAAACGCCGCGCCTGCCGGGCCAGGTCAATCATTGCTGCGTTTTTCACTGGGCCCACACCCCGCCACTACTTGCCCTACGACCGAGGGCAATGGCAGTGTGATACTAGATATTGGGGTAGGTCAACAACTTATATGCGATTGGTTGTCGGATCACCCGAGCATACAGGTTCCCAATAGCAAGCGTCGCCGCATTCGCCTGGACACGGCGCCCTTGAGCGGCTGGGTTTGTTCCGGGACAGCCTACTGCGGTACCACGACGCGGGTTTCAGCGCGCAACGGCAGGCGCGTTACGGGCAGGAACCCGCCGACCAGACTGACATAGCCGGCAGGCGTGGTGCCGGACGCGGTGGTGGTCGCGACGATCGTACGATACGTCACGCTCGGACCGGCGGTATCGGTCACGGTCACGACGATCACGCTCGGGCTGATGCCCATCACCTTGTTGCGCACCTGCGTCTGGATGGTGCTCGCCGAGGCGCTCTTGTTGATCACCGCGAAACGACCGGCTTCCTCAATGGCGTGTTCGAGCGTGTTGCGAATCCAGAAGAAGCGGCCGAACTCGACACAGCCGATGATGGCCATGAGCACCACCGGTCCGGCGATGCCGAACTCGATGATCGAAGTGCCCGATTGATTGCCGCGGAGCCGGCGTAGAAGTTGGAACATGGCGACACGCGTGGGTTATGAAGTCGGGACGGTGACGGCGCCGGTGGCCCGCAGGATCGTCGGCCGCAGGCCGACGAGCATGGAGACCAGCTGCACCGGAGAGCGGCTGACTCCCATGGTCATGATCCGCCGCGGCGTGGCGCCGCCGGTGCAGGTGCCCATCGGGCTGCACGAAATGGCCGTGCCATTGGTGCACTCGCAGACATAGGACGGCGTGTCGACCGTGGCGGCGGCCGACACCGGCAGCGCCGCGCTGATGGCGTTCCGCACGCCCGTCGTGTCGTTGGGATTGAACAGAGCGAACTGCACGCCGGCCTGCACCGCCGCCTGCAACTGCTGGCGGTTGTAGACGTTGATCCCGAACTCCAGCGTGCCGCAGAGCGCCAGGCAGAGCACCGGCAACGCGATCGCCGCTTCGATCGCCGAAACGCCTCGGCGATCGTGTAGCAAGCGACGAAACATGGTCTTGATACGCCTCATTCTACTCCCCGTTCATCACGCCCTGGCCTCAAAACTCGCCGTCGCGAGCGACGCCGGCCGGCGTCACTCGCCCAGTCGAATGTCGTCGTTCATCGCCCCGCCCACGGCCGACAGCGCGATGGCGCGGAACGCCGCGGTCAGCTCGGCGGTGTTGGTCACCGAGAAGACCTTCGTCGAGTCGGTGGCGCAGTCGTTCCACAGATTGACCGCGGTCGAATTGTTCTGATCGACGCCGTAGCCGATGGTGTAGACCACCACGCCGGCCTGCTTCATGTTGGTGCACAACTCGCGCGTTTGCGTCGTGGAATTGCCGTTGGTCGACTGGTAGTAGCTGTTCATGTCGAAGTCGGACAGCAGCACCACCGCCTTGTGGGTCGTCGCCGGATTGTAGGCGTTGGGTGCCGCGGCGCCGGTGAAGATCCCCGACCAGCGGGGCGACACCGTGTACCAGGCCCAGGCCGTGCCGATATGGCCGGCGGTGGTGCCGGAAGCAGTGAAGGAGTCGATCGTCGACTTCAACGCGGTCTTGTTGGTCGACAGCGGCTTCAACGCTGATGTCGAGGCCGGCACGTTGTAGCTGACGTTCTGCACCCAGGAAGCGTAGGCGCCCATGGCGTTCGACTTGCGAAGCCTGAACTCCCTGATCCAGTTGTTGGCGCCCGGCGGATCGTCGGTCATCGCGGTTGAACCCTTGCGTTCAACGACGCTGTACCAATTGCCCTGCGGCGACTGGCCGGTCACGGCGCTGTAGTAGGTGCTGCCGACGTTGACCGCTGACGAGTACGGCACCAATGCAACGCGAGACGTGTACGGCGTCTGCACCGGCTGCACGACGATGTCGACCAGCTGCTTGGCCGCGTCCTTCATCGCGGCAAGCTTTGTCAGGCCGTAGACCTCGGTCCCGCCGCTCATCGAGCCGCTGACATCCAGCATCATCGAGAGTTCGAGGTTCTTGCCCAGCGTCGTGCCGGTGTAGCTCACCGAACGGGCGCTGACCGACTGGGAATTGGTCAAGAAATACCGACTGAAAAATGTCGGCAGGCCGCGCGTGACCATCACCTCGACGGCGTTGGTCTGGCCGGCATAGGGACCCGACACCGGCGGCGAGTTGACCTGGAACGTGCTGCCAGCAACAACGGCGTAGCCGTTGCGCTGCGCGTCGGCCAGGGCGACCTGGCGCGCCGTCGTTAGGGTGCCACCGCTCTTGAGGGTGCGCATCGCGCCGAGGCTGGCACCATCGGCGATTTGCTGTGTCTTTCGCTTCTCCAGGTACCAGATACCGGTGTCGATCGCCATCGCCAGGCCACCGACGATCAGCGGCACGGCCAAGCCGACCAGCGTCAGTGTGCCGCCATCGCTGGCACGGAGAAGGCGTTTCAATGTATCTGTAACATTTCCGCTAGCAATGCGATCGGGCATGACAATCTCTCGCCAAGGGCGATGCCACTTCGATCACCGCAGCTGACGTACTCACCGACCCGCCGCCAATAATTGCGCGGCGGTCGGCCTGATGGCCTACCGCTCCAACCGTCGAACGCCTACTCGTTGGTTTGCAAGTCTTCGGACAGCCAACACGTCGTACTACCTTTGTGACCGGCGGTTTCGCCTGATTTTATGGATGGTTCGAAATTCACTCCGGATCAGAATTGGATCCGGTACGCCCACTACACTATCGGCTTGAACGCTTCAGATGGCCGAAAATAGCTGGCTACTCGACCTACCACCATTCCTATCCTTGTTGATTTCAGAAGTCAACGACAAACGGCAATGGTTTATTTTGGATAGTTTTTTCGATTATGTCTGCGAGCCGCAGAAAGTTCGCTACATGCCTTTGACGTTTTCCAGGACGCTGATGATAGCCGGCCCCATGATGACGATGAACAGGGTTGGCAGGATGAAGATCATCAGCGGCACCGTCATCATTGCCGGCAGGCGCGCCCCCTTCTCTTCCGCTTTCATCATGCGTTCATTGCGGTACTCGGCCGCCAGCACCTTGAGCGATTGGGCGAGCGGCGTGCCGTACTTCTCGGTTTGCCGGAATGTATTGACGAGCCCGCGGACGCCGGCGATGTCGTTGCGCTGCGCCAGATTCTCGAAGGCCAGCTGGCGGTCGGGCAGGAAGGTCAGCTCGATCGCCGTCAGCTGCAGCTCGTAGGCCAGTTCGGCCGAAAGGTTCTGGACTTCCTTGGCCACCCTGGTCAGCGCGGCGTCGAGGCCGAGACCTGCCTCGACGCAAATCGTCAGCAGGTCCAGCCCCTCGGGCAGCGCCTTGGTGATCGCTTGCTTGCGGCGTTCGGCGGTGTTCTTGACGAAGATATCCGGCGCAAGCCATCCAAGCAGAACGACGGCCACCGGCGCCAGCGGCTTGAGCATCCCCGGCGGCGACAACAACTCGAGGACGAACACCACCACAACCATGATCAGGCCGAACAGCATCGGCAGGCACATCTTCAGGAACATGAAGACGACCAGCGCGTCCTTGCCCCGGAACCCCGCCGACATGAGCTGCTGCTGGACCTTGGCGGAATTGTCGCCCTTGAGGGCGTTCACCCGTGTCAGCATGCTGCGCATCGCGCCGGTCGGCGCCGTACGGCGCGAGCGGCGTTGGCTGGTCATCAGCTCGTGTTTGAGCTTGGTTCGGCGGTCCTGCAGCGCCCGCAACCGGCCGGCGTAGCTTTCCGCCGGCAACAGCGCGCGCCATGCCGTCAGGGTGACGATCAGCGCGGCGATGCCGGCTACCGCGGTGATGATGTCTTCACCGGTCAGTCCGAGGAAGAAAGCGGTGTTCCACATAACGGCGGCTTTCCAATCAGATCTCGAACGTCGCCATGCGCTTCATGACGTATATGCCAAGGGCCAGCATGCCGATGGCGACCATCAGCATCACTTGGCCGCGCGGGTCGGTGACCAACAACGACGTGTATTCCGGGTTGAGCACGTGGATGGTGCCACCGACGAAGAACGGCAGGCACCCCATGATCATCGCGGTTGTCCGCGCCTCTGAGCTGAAGGCCTTGATCTTGAGTTTCATCTGGCGCCGGTCGCGCAGCAACTTGCCGAGATTGGCCAGGGTTTCGCCGAGGTTGCCGCCGGTTTCGCGCTGGATCGACATGCTGACGATCAGGAAGTTGAACTCCGGGGCGCGGATCGACGCGGCGGCGTTCCAGAACGAGTCCTCGATCGACGCGCCGAGCCTTACCTCGTTGGTCACCTGCACGAAAAGCGGCCCGACCGGATCGCCGAGCTCGCGGCCGACGGTGGCCACCGCCTCCTGGATCGGGATGCCGGAACGCAGCGCGCGCACGATCAGGTCGATGGCGTCGGGAAAGATCGCGTTGAAGCGATTGACGCGACGCTGCCCCATGATGCCGATGACCAGGTGCGGCACGCCGGCGCCGATCGCGACGCCGCCGACCACTGCCATGCCCGGGTGCAGGCCGACGACGAACAGCAGCGCCACGGCAACGAAGACCGTGATGCCGAGACAGCCGATCACGTAGTCGCCGACCGTGATCTTGTGCCCGGTCCGCTGCAGGCGGGCGCGCAGTTCGTCGCGATTCGGCAGGAAGCGCTTGACGACATGGTCGACAAGCGCGTTGCGGCTGTCGACGTCGACCTTCTTCAACTGCGCGCGGGCCTGCTTGGCCTTGCGCGTGTCGATACCGTGCATGCGCCGGTTCATGTCGTCGAGGCGCTCGCGCGTGCGCCGCTGCTCGCGGTCGGCGAACAGCACGAAGTATGTGACGGCGATCAGACCGGCGATGAATCCGAACAGCGCGAGTAGAACAATCGGATCGGCGGTGCCAAAAAATGCCTCGAGCGGACTCACCCCATCGCCTCCATCAGCGTCTTGTCGAGGTTGTAATATTGCGCCTTGGGCATGAAATTGGGCCGCAGTCCGGTGCTCTTGTACGTGCCAAGCAGCTTGCCGTCCGGGCCCTCGCCCTTGAACTCATAAGTAAACAGGTCCTGGGTGGTGATGACGTCACCTTCCATGCCCGTGATCTCGGTGATGTGCGTCAGTCGCCGCATGCCGTCGCGCATGCGCTGGATTTGCACGATCATGTGCAGCGATCCGGCGATCTGGGTGCGCATCGCCTTGTTGGGGATGTTGAGGTTGGCCATCGCCAGCATGTTCTCCAGCCGGGTCAGCGCCTCGCGTGGCCGGTTGGCGTGGAGCGTGCCCATCGAGCCGTCGTGGCCGGTGTTCATGGCCTGCAACAGGTCGACTGCCTCCGGACCGCGCACCTCGC
>DATFGV010000710.1:0-25209 GCA_035249115.1 Vineibacter sp. | reverse complement strand
CTGGTGCTGGGCCTCGGCAGCGCGGCGCTCTTCCTCGGCTTTGCGTTGCGCCTCGGCGGCGGCACGTTCAGCTGCCAGGCGGCGCGCCTCATCGGCCTGGCGTTGTGCCTCGGCGGCGCGGCGATCCTCCTCGGCTTTGCGCTGCGCCTCGGCGGCGGCACGCTCCGCCGCCAGCCGCCGCGCCTCCTCGGTCTGGCGTTGCGCCTCGGCCGCCCGGCGGTCCTCCTCGGCTTTGCGCTGGGCCTCGGCGGCGGCGCGTTCCGCCGCTTGCCGGCGCTCATCCTCTTCCTGGCGCTGCGCCTCGGCGGCGCGGCGATCGGCCTCGGCCTTCTCACGGGCTGCTTGCGCCGCACGGCGTTGCGCGTCGGCAGACCCGGCGGGGCTGGCCTCGACGCCGGTCGCTGCCGTCCGGCCGGAGCCGTACAAGGCCATCAGCCGCGGGCCAACGAAGACGCCGGCGACAAACAGCGCCAACATCGCCGCGACCCCGGCGACGATCCAGCCGGTGCGGCGCGGCCGGGAGGGCAATTCGGCCGCCGCTGGCGGGGCGGTGTAGGCGAGCAGCGCCGCCACTTCGCGCATGCTCTGCGGCCGGCGCGCCGGGTCCGGCTCCAGCAGCCGGCCGAGGTCGGCGCGCAACGCCGCCGGCACGGCCGACAGGTTGGGCAGGGTCTCGCGCGCTTTCACGGCATGCGCCAGGGACGAGCCCATTGGCAGATGCTTGCCGACCGCGGCGGCGGCCAGCACTAGGCCGAGGCTGTAGATGTCGGTGCGATGGTCGACACCGTCATACAGGCCGCACTGCTCGGGCGAGCAGTAGTCGAGCTTGCCGGCGAAGCCGCTGCCGACCACCGTGCTGGTCGCGTCCAGCCGCTTGGCGACGCCAAAGTCGATCAGCACCGCGTTGTCGAGCCGTCCGCCGCGCAGCACCACGTTGTCCGGCGACAGGTCGCGATGCACGACACCGCAGGCATGCGCCGCCGCCAGGCCCTCGGCGATCTGCACCCCGACCCGGCGGACGTCGTCCGGCGCCAGCGGCGCCTGGGCGATGATCGAGGCCAGTGACGGGCCGTCGACGAACTCCATGACCAGGAACAGCCGGCCGCCGTCGTCGCCGAACACGCCCTCGTAGGACACCACCGCGGCATGCCGCACCTTGCGCAGGGCGGCCGCCTCGCGGCGGAACAGTTCGCGCACCTGCGGGTCGCTGGCGAGGTCGGGACGGATCATCTTGATCGCGTCCTGGTCGCCGGTGTGGATGTTGGTGGCGCGGTAGACCTCGCCCATGCCGCCGCGCCCGATCAGCGCCTCAATGCGCTGGGTGTTGTTCAGGACCGTGCCGGGTTGCAGCAGGCTTGCGGGCGCGGTCTCGCCAAGCGGTTCCGACGGCGACTTGGCGGCCGCCGGCGCGGGGCGGCGCGGCGCCATAATGGTGGCGGCGTCGCCCGGCACCTGCCCGCCGGGGGCCCGTGCCCGGTCGGCGGCGATCGTGCGGTTGGGGTCGAGCGGATCCGCCTTGTCGGTCACCCTATCCTCTTTTTCACGGGTTCCCGGGCGCGCCGCGAGGGGGCGGGCCGTCTCACCATCCTAAAGGGAAGGCCGGCGATGTCGATCAGGAGAACACGCCCTCGGCACGTGTATTCCCCCCTGGCTGGCCGTCGCGTAACCGCCCAACCGCGCAGTCCGGTCATCGCCGACCATGATTCCGACATCAAGCACCGGCACGGTCGCGACTGGCGGGGTTGCGGATGGCGGCCGGCGAGGCCGGTTGGAGGTTTTGATGCGGGCAAGGACGTGGCTGGTCGCCGTGGTTCCGCTGGCCTTGGCTGGCTGCTTCGAGTTTGCCGCCGACAGCGATTTTCGCGCCGACGGCTCGGCGCTCATCACGGCCGAGATCGGCGTTTCGCAGCAATTGGCCACCGTGCTGTCCGGCCAGACCAAGCCCGGCCCGGCCGACTTGCTGGGCGAGTGCGAAAAGCCGCGTCCGGCGGCGTCGCTGCCGGCCGGGGTGCGCTCGATTACCGGCAAGCGCAGCCAGCGCGGCGACATGGCGTTGTGCACCTATGTCATCGACGTCGCCGATCCGGTGGCGGCGGCCGAGGCGCAGTCGCGCGCCGCCGCCGATCGCGCCCCGGGGTTGCGCGGGCTGGATCGCCCGACGCTCAAGCTCGAGCGGCTGCGCGAAGGCGTCTACCGCCTGTCGGCGACGTTCAAGCCGATCGATGACCTGCTGCCGCGCACCGGCCAGACGGCCGAGGACCTGACGGCCAACGCCATGCTGCTGGCGATGTCGGCCAACCGCTACGTCACCCTGACGGTGTCGGCGCTGCGCATCGAGAACACCACCGGCGAATTGCAAACCGACGGCCGCAAGGTCACCTGGAAACTGCCGCTGCTGGCACTGGTCAAGTCGATGCCCGGGACGCCCACCGAGATCCGCGCCGACATCGTCTACGCCGAGGGCTGGACCACCAAGATCAGGCGCTGGCTGGGCATGGACGAGGCGCCGCGCACGGCAAGGTGATCGCGCCGGACGGATTGGCCGTGCCCGCATCTGCCGCCACGCGCTAAGTCTGTGCGATCGCCAGCGATGGAGGCCACCATGAAGGCACTGCCCGTTCCCGTGGCGCGACGTCGATTGCTGCGGGCCGCTGCCGCCGCGCCGGCGCTGGTCGCCGCGCCGTCATTGGTGCGGGCCCAGACCCTGGTGCCGACACCAGCCCAGACCGAGGGGCCGTTCTATCCGGTGGCGTTACCGGCCGACAGCGACAACGACCTGGTGATGGTGCGTGGCGGCGCGGCGCCGGCGCGCGGCTCCATCACCCACATCGCCGGGCGGGTGCGCGACACGTCCGGCCGGCCGCTGGCCGCAACGCGGGTCGAGATCTGGCAGTGCGACTGGCAGGGGCTCTACGACCATCCCGGCCAGAGCGGCCGGGCGGGCCGCGACGCGAGCTTCCAGGGCTTCGGCCAGATGACCACCGCGGCCGACGGCGGCTATCGATTCCGCACCATCCGGCCGGTGGCCTATGTCGGGCGCACGCCGCATATCCATTTCCGCGTCGTCACCCAGGACGGGCGGCGTCTGACCACGCAGATGTACGTCGCCGGCGAGCCGGCCAATGAGCGCGACTTCGTCCTGCGCGCCATCCGCGACGATCGCCAGCGCCAACAGATCATCGTCGCGCTGGCGCCCGCCGACGGCATCGAACCCGGCGCCCTGGCTGGCACCTTTGACATCGTGTTGGGCTGAGGCGGTTTCCGATCTACCGGCGAAACGCCTCGCGCGTTATATTTTGTTGATGGCCGTCGACCTGACAGTACCGCGCGAATACAAGCGCCGCGCCGAAGGCGCTCTGCCGGGGCGTGTCGTTAAGGTCGTCCTGTACGGTTCGCGCGCGCGAGGCGATGCCCACGACGAATCGGATTGGGATCTGGCCGTTTTCCTCCGAGGTCCCGTGACACTCGACGAGTGCCACCTATTGTCGGATGTCGGCGCGTCGGTCCTTTGGGACCATGGCGCAGTGATCCAGTCGCTACCTTTGGCGGAGTCGCGGCAGAGCGAAGAGAGCGCGCTGCTGCACGCCGTATGGGCGGACGGCATCCCGATATGAACGACGAGGCCAGCCGACGCCTTGCAACCGCGCGGCGGCTCCTGCGAGAGCTCGAGGATCTCGATCCCGGCAAAGTCCCAACCGCGACCATCCATGCTGCGTACTACGCGATGTTTCATGCGGCGACCGCTATTGTTCTCGATGGTGGTGGGCGACGGGTCCGGACTCACAGCGGCCTGATCGCCAAGCTGGCCGCCACGTTGCGCCAGAACCATCCGGACCGCCAGGAACTGGTCGCTCGCCTCGGACGCGCCTTTGATGCGCGTATGCTCGCTGACTACGACGATGGCGGACCCGATGTGGTCGGACGCGCGCGATATCTCAAGGCCGACGCCCCCGCCTACATTGCCGCCTGTGAAGCGCTGCTCGGCCCATGAGCGCCGTGGAGCCGGATCGTCGGGTCCCCGGTCTCGGCCTTAACCAGAGCAAAGCAATCCCACGTTTGGGCTGAACGCCGTCCATCAGGCGGCTTGCCGCACCGGTCAATCGCTACCATGCAGTTCGTGAAGAGGTGCGGCGTGGCGCCCGTCATCTGACTCGCGCGCCCCGGCGTCCGAGAATGATGCCGCCGGTCAGGCCGCCCAGCGCACCGGCGAAAAAGCCGAGCAGGCCGATCATCACCGCGAAGTAGCCGCAGGCGCCTTCGAAGCAGCTGACCGAGAAGACCTCGACCAGCAGCAGGCCGACCAGGAAACCGACGACCGCGCCGAGGATCGCGCCCAGCACCAGGCCGCCGCTGGCGAACATGAACGTGCGCATTCGACCTCCCCAGACCGACACCTTTCCTTTGAACCGTAGAGTGTGTCGCGCTCGATGGGAACCTGGGAGCGCGGGCGTCTCGCCCGCTCATGAGCGGGCCGGAGGCCCGCGCTCCCAGGTCATCAACTCCATTGAATCGGATATGAGGAACAGAACGGCGTGCGGCCAGCGATTGACAAGCGCGGCGCGGGGCCGGTTGACTGCCGCCTCGTGAGCGGAGGGAGCGCATGGCCAAGTTCAAGATCGTCACGTTGCCGGGGGGCACCACCGGATCAGGCTACGGCTACGAGATGGAGGCGCTGGCGCCGCTGGGGGCCGAGATCGTCGAGGTCGACGCGCCGTCCGACAACGAGTTCATCGCCGCCGCGCACGACGCCGACGCGCTCTATGCCAAGGGCCGCCGCATCACGGCCCGCATGATCGAGGGCATGCAGCGCTGCAAGGTGATTTCGCTGGGCAGCGTCGGCGTCGACTCGGTCGACGTCGCGGCCGCCACGGCGCGCGGCATCCCGGTCACCAACGTGCCCGACACCTTCATCGAGGAGGTGGCCGACCACGCCATGACCCTGATCCTCGCCACCTGGCGCCGTCTGGTGGTGCAGGACCGCATGGCGCGCGACGGCAACTGGCGCGCGGCGCGGCCGCTGCTCTACGAGTTTCCCCGGCTGATGGGCCAGACCCTGGGCTTCATCGCCTTCGGCCACGTGGCGCGCGCGGTGGCCAAGCGGGCGGCGCCGTTCGGCCTGCGACTGCTGGCCTACGATCCCTTCGTCGAGGAGCTGGTGATGAGCGAGCACGGCGTGCTGCCGTGCAGCCTCGGCGAGGTGCTGGCGCAATCCGACATCATCTCGATGCACGCGCCGGCCACGGTCGAGGCGCAGCGCATGCTGCGCGAGGAGCATTTCCGCGCCATGAAGAAGACGGCGCTGTTCATCAACACCGGCCGCGGCCCGACGGTCGACGAAAGCGCGCTGATCAAGGCGCTGCGCGAGGGTTGGATCGCGGCGGCCGGGCTCGACGTGCTGGAGGTCGAGCCGCCGGGGCCGGACAATCCGCTGCTGAAAATGGACAACGTGATCCTGACGGCGCACGTCGCCTCGGCCTCGTCGCGCTTCGATCCGGCGCGCCGCCGGCGGGTCGGTCTTGAGCTTGCCGCAGTGCTCACCGGCCGCTGGCCGCGCAGCTGCGTCAATCCCTCGGTGCTGGAGAAGTCGGCGCTGAAGCGCTGGCAGCCGTACTCGATGGAGCGCGGGCCGGGCAACTGACGCGTCTCTGGCCGGGACGCGCCGCCAACAAGAAGCAAAGCCAGCGGCCCCGGGATCGGTCGGCTGGGGGCGCGTCACTCCAGTGACGCGTCAAGCGCTGGAAAAGACCAAGACGCGCCACTTGAGTGGCGCGCCCCGACCCAAACCACGCCACAGGCGAATACCCCGCCCATCAGGCCCATGTCAGGTGAACGGGCCAAGAGTGACGACGCGGCAGCGTTCGTCACGCCGCCGATAAAGTGGGGAGACAGCAACGATGCGCGGATGGGTGGCCCTGGTGGCGGGGCTGGCGGCGACCTTGATCGTCGGCGCGGCACAAGCCGAGGTGATCGAGCGGCGCCACACCGGCACTTGGCTGATCGAAGCCAACGCCGAGCGCGGCCAGTTCCAGAACTGCAGCGCCAGCGGCGAGTACGGTGCCGGCACCGCCGTGGTGTTTCTGCTGACCCGCGACTTCGTCTGGGGCCTGGCGATCCGCAACCCGGCCTGGAACTGGCGCGCCGATTCGGAAGGCGACGTGACCTATTGGGTCGATTCCTACTCTCGCCGCCAGGGCCGCGCCAACGCGCTGTCGCCGACCGAGCTGCTGATCCCGCTGTCGGACTCGCAGCAGCTGTTCCACGAGATCCGGCTGGGCAACAACATGTACTTCGAGCCGCACGGCGTCGAAGGTTTTTCCATCACCCTGGTCGGCACCGCCGTGGCGCTGAACGAGATGATGGCCTGCGTCAACGCGCATCGCTGAGGCTGCGTCGCCCGTCGGGTCGTCGAGTCGGCCAGGAGCTCGCCTCGGCGCTCACTGGCCGCGCAGCTGCGTCAATCCCTCGGTGCTGGAGAGGTCCGCGCTGGAGCGCTTGCAGCCCTGTTCGAGGGAGCGCGGCTCGGGGAATTGAATCCTGCGCTCGCCCGCGATGACGATGAGGGGCGGGGGAAGGGCGACGATGCGGCATGCGAATCATGCCGCATCACCTCCCCATCTGCCGCCTTGTCGTGTTGCAAGGAACCGCGCTATGGGGTCCACCTTGACTGCCACGGCGTCCATTCGGCCTTCTCCAGCCGAACCGCGCGATGCCGATTCAAGGCGGCCTCAAGTTTCGGATCGTGGACCATATCATGCGCTTCCGGCATGCCGGGGCCGCCGGGCCGGGTTGTGTACCAGCTGACAAGCCGCCCGTTGTCGCGCACCAGTGCCTTGAAGCCGAAAATGTCATCGGGGTCGCCGGCGAACCGTCTGCGCCAGTCGTCGCCTCGCGTGATGAGAGCGCTCGCCGCTCGCTGAAGCATTTCCAGCTGGAGGGTGCGAGGAACCTGCGCATTGTAGCCGGCGATGAACTGCTCGCCAGTTATGCCGAACTCGCTGGAGGTGTCGTACAACGCCTTGGAATTGATCGAGAGGAATTTTTCCAGCTCCGCCGGGTCTTTCAGGATTAGCTGACCGACGGTCGCTTCCTTCTCTTTGAGAAAAATGTTCCAGAAGTAGAAAGCTCCGCCCCATCCGCCGATCGACTGCAAGCCTTTCTCGACGGCCGTTGTTGCGTCGTGGGGGATGATATCTTGAGTACGCGGCAGCGTGCCCCTATTAAAGATGTCGAGGAATATGCTTCGACCGATCGCGTCGGAATTCGCTTGAGTCTTTGATAGGCGGGCATCCGGGTCGCCGACGAACAGGCCGTCCCAAAGGAATCCCGAACCGGTCGCACTACGAATGAAATAGTTTGACGGGCTGTCAAAGGCGTTGGTGTTGATTTCCGCGGCTCGTCTGATGAAGAACTTCGTGTCGTCATCGACGGCGGGATTGTCCTTGATGAAGTCGTAAAGGTGACGATAGCCCAGATGGTAATTCCTCCCACCGTTCTCGGTAACGGATTTCAGTTGGTTAATCTGGTCTTCGGTCAATGGAATGCGGTCGGACATCGAATCGCTCCTCGCTGAGGATTCGGGCGGTTCGATGGTCGTTAGCGAGGTTCAATGACCTTCCATGACTGGTACAGTTCGATGACGGCGGTCACGATGGCCCGCCACTGCGGCAGGTACTCACGCGCGAAGTTGATCATCGCGTGCACTTTCTCAGTGCCGTAGTGGATCTCGGCCCGGCAGCTGGCAATCTCAGTCCTGTGCCACGCCGTACACCTGAGCAGGACGGCCGGGTCGGCACCATCGGCTGTCCGAAAATGCAGGTCCGCCTCCCTCTCACCAACAGGCAGATTGTTCCGCCAAAATCGGAGGAGACCGAAGGGTTCCGTCTGCTCGCTGTAGGACGAGGGCCCCGCATGGGACGTCAGGTTACGACGCATCCGTTCCGGCGAGACGTAGGTGGGGTCGTTGCGGTCGGCCGGTGTCAGCGTGACGCCGACGATGTGCGCGTCGTGCGGTGGCCGCGGCCGCCCCTCTTCCTGAGGCCGGAAGGGCGGTTGGCCGTACAACGGCTTCTCTGTCGGCCGCCGATCCGGCATCCAGAAGGAGAAGCCCAGCCTTGGCCGCTCGGCCATCCATTTGCGTGTGCTGGCGCTGCTCCCGACATATCGCGTCGGGGCGTGCTGCAACACGTCACCGAAGCGGGTGGCAATGTACTCGGCCGGCGGTGCGCCGTGCCGCGTCGTCCTCGGCTGCTGCGCCGTGGCCGGGCCGATGACAACACCCAGAACGAATGTGGCCGCCAGCGGCAGGAGCAACCGGCGGATGCACCGCATTGCACCGAGAAGCCGGCTGACGGCGCGCTGCGCGGCGTTGCGTCCTTTGCGGTGGGTCATAAACATGGCCGCACAATAGACCATGGTATTTTGTGAGTCAAGCCTGATCGGTCCGGATCTCACGAGGGTCAGGGCGGCACGGCAACGCCGCAATGATCGCCGCCTGAGTGTCCGACGTCGCTGCGCCGGCAGTCACCCGCCACATAGCGGCGTTACCGGCCTCGACCCGTCGCGCGACCGTTCCGCGGCGCGCCCACCGGAGCGTTCCGGCGATGTCCGCCGGCGGAGTGCGGCCGGAAAGCTACCGCGTCGCAACAATGCCCATTCCATCGAGGTTTCTTTGCGTCCGTCAGGGTTATTTACCGCCCGTGGAAGTGGTCTGGACGCACGACCTGGAAAGGGGTCACAAAGGTCAGCATTGCTGCCTTGTCAGCGGCATGAGCCCGACTCGCACCGGCACTGACGCGGTCCGTGTCCGTACCGGTGACAGCTCCCCCTGGACTGCGCAACGGCACCGGCGGGCGATCGCGGCCTCAACCGCCGAGGAGTCCGCCGATTGTGGTAAATAAACCACTATGGGCCAGCGCCAAACCCGCCATATCGTCCGCCGACACACCTACTTCGTGCCGAACAGCCGGTCGCCGGCGTCGCCCAGGCCGGGCACGATGTAGGCGTGGTCGTTGAGGTGGCTGTCGACCGCCGCGGTCCACACCGGCACGTCGGGATGCGCCTCGGTGAAGGCCTTGACCCCTTCCGGCGCCGCCAGCAGGCAAAGGAACTTGATGCGCGGCGCGCCGGCCCGCTTGAGCAGGTCGACGGCGGCGATCGCCGAGTTGGCGGTCGCCAGCATCGGATCGCAGATGATCACGAGCCGGTCGGCGATGTCCTCGGGCAGCTTGCAGTAGTACTCGACCGCCTCCCTGGTGTCGGGATCGCGGTACAGCCCGACATGGCCGATGCGGGCCTGCGGCATCAGCTCGATCAGCCCGTCGGCCAGCCCCAGGCCGGCGCGCAGGATCGGCACCAGCACCAGCTTCTTGCCCTCGATGAACGGCGCCTCCATGGCGGTCAGCGGCGTCTCGATGTGGCGCGGCGCCAGCGGCAGGTCGCGGGTCACCTCGTAGCCCAGCAGCAGGGCGATCTCGCGCAGCAGGCGGCGGAAATTGGCGCTCGAGGTGTCGCGGTCGCGCATCAGCGACAGCTTGTGCTGGATCAGCGGATGGTCGACGACAGTGACGCTCATGGTTGTCCTCTCAGTGACGGACGGTGGCAACCGCCGGGGGCGCGCGACTCCAGTCGCGCGTCTGGAGCCTGTATGACATCCGACGCGTCACTGGAGTGACGCGCCCCCGGCGGATGCCCGGCCGCCGGGGGCGCGCGACTCCAGTCGCGCGTCTGGAGCTTGTATGACATCCGACGCGTCACTGGCGTGACGCGCCCTCGGCGGATGACTGTCCGCTGGGAGCGCGCGACTCCAGTCGCGCGTCTGGGGCCTGCATGACATCTGACGCGTCACTGGAGTGACGCGCCCCCGGCGGATGACCGGCCGCTGGGGGCACGCGACTCCAGTCGCGCGTCTGGAGCCTGCATGACATCCGACGCGTCACTGGCGTGACGCGCCCCCGGCGCATGACCGCGTCGCGTCATCGCCTCAGAACACAGTGCCGTCGCTAGTGACGGCGATCGGCGGCGTGCCGCCTTGCCGGCGCTCAGCCGCCAGCCGCCGTCCGGCCAGCCAGGTGCCGCCTTCCAGCACCTTGGCCAGCAGCAGGGTATTGGCGTCAAGGCCGAGATGGGCGCGCACGTGCTGCGCCACCTGGTCGAGCAGCAGCACGGTGAGCGCGCGCCACTCGACCACCGGCTCGTCGCCCGCCGCCCATGTGCGCTGCAGGATGTCGCGGCGCTTGGGCCGCAGCGCGCCGCTGTCGATGAACAGGCCGCCGTTGCGGTACTCCGGCAGGCCGGTCAGGGCGTCGAGATCAGTGACGGCGATGCCGGCCTCCTGCAGCGGCTCGACCAGCGAGTAGGCGAGCCATTGCGAGAGCTTGTGGAACGGCACCAGCCCGTCGCTCAGGTCGCGCGTGCGCACGGCGGGATGGCGCCAGACGTCACCCAGCGGCTGGCCGGCGATGTCCAGCCGCGACGGCCAGATCGGCGTGAAGGCCTCGAGCAGCGCCGCCAGGATCGCCGGCGCCGGCAAGGCGTCGTTCTTGGCCTGGGCCGCGAGGTGATCGAACAAGTGTCCGAGCTGCGGATCATCGGAGCCGAACAGGTCGGGTCGCGTCCGCACCGTCTCGCCCAGCCGGCGCAGCAGCGCGGCGCGGCCGTCGAGCCCGACCAGCGGATTGTCGGCCGCGACCTGGAAGCCGGCCGCCAGCGCCGTCGTGTCCATGCGTGCCAGCGCATCGGCGTCGGCCCGCAGCGGATCGCGGCGGTCGCGGCTGAAGGCGCCGGCGGCGAACATGTCGAGCGACGCGACGGCCAGGCCCTCGGAGCGGGCGTACGTGCCACCCGTCGCGGCCTCGCGGTAGCGCCAGTCCGGTCCGGCACCGGCGTCGAGCAGCACCGACACAATGGCAAGGTCGAAGCGGCGCCGCGCCCGATCCTCGCGCGACAGGCCGGCCGGCAGCGCTTGCGCCAGCGCCGGCCAGCGGTCGCGGCCGCCGGCCTCGAAGTGCCGCCACCGGGCGTGGAACGGCACCGCGCGCGGATCGCGGAAGCGCTCGCGGGTCACGGCGAGTGTGGCCTGCACCGCGGTTTCGAGACCATCGCCATCAAGGGCGAAGTGCGCCGACTCGCCGTTCTCGACATGCCGCCACACCGCCTGCGCCCGTTCGCGGATCGCCCGCGGCGTGCGCAGGTAGGCGATGGCGTCGGTTGCCGTGGCCAGCGGTGGCGAACTCATCACCTCTCCCCGACGGGGAGAGGTCGGCGCGAAGCGCCGGGTGAGGAGGCGCTGGGGCAGCACACGGTGTTTGCCAAGACTAGCCGCGTTTGCGGCACCACCCCCTCACCCGGTCGCGCTTCGCGCGCCCGACCGCTCCCCGATGGGGAGAGGTTGAGCGGTGCGGTATCGCAGATCACTCGCTCAGCCCCCGGCCTTTGGCCTTGGTCAGCTCGGCGGCGTCGGGTTTTTGCGGCGTGAAGTAGCCGGCGGCCTTCTTGGCGTCCATCTCGACCTGGGCGTCGGGCGGGATCAGCCCGTCGGGGATCGGCACCTGCTCGACGATGTCGATGCCCTGGGCGCGCAGCGCGTCGGACTTCATGTTGCTCATCGAGGCGAAGCGGTCGATGCGGGCGATGCCCAGCCAGTGGAAGACGTCGGGCATCAGCTGCTGGAAGCGCATGTCCTGCACACCGGCGACGCATTCGGTGCGGGCGAAGTATTGCGCCGCGCTGTCGCCGCCCTTCTGCCGCTTGCGCGCGTTGTAGACCAGGAACTTGGTGACCTCGCCCAGGGCGCGGCCTTCCTTGCGATTGTAGACGACCAGCCCGACGCCGCCCTGCTGCGCCATCTCGATGCACAGCTCCATGCCATGCGCCAGGTAGGGCCGGCAGGTGCAGATGTCGGAGCCGAACACGTCCGAGCCGTTGCACTCGTCGTGCACGCGGCAGGCGATCTTGGTGTCGGCGTGGCCGAGCTTGGCAAGGTCGCCGAAGAAGTACAGCGACATGCCGCCGATCGGCGGCAGGAAGGCCTTGAGGTCGAAGCGGGTCACGAGTTCCGGGTACATGCCGCCGGTGTGCTCGAAGAGGGTGCGGCGCAGCGCCGTCTCGGCGACGCCAAAACGCTCGGCGACGCCGGGCAGCCACCACACCGGCTCGATCGCCGCCTTGGTGACCCGCACATCGCCGCCCGGCAGCAGGAGCTCGCCGTCGGGCGCCAGGCGACCGGCCTCGACCGCGTCCTTGACCTCGGGCATCGAGACGCGCGCCTTGGTGACGGCGATGGTCGGGCGGATGTCCCAGCCGGCGGCCAGGCGGTCGGCGAACACCTCGGCGACCAGGTGGCCCCACGGATCGAACGACACGATCTTTTTCGGATCGCTCCACTGCGGGAAGGGACCGATCGCCGTCGCCGGCGCGGTGTCGGTCAGGTCGGGCCGGTGGTCGGGCGCCAGCGCCCGCGCGGCGATGGCCAGCGCCCGGTAGATGCCGTAGCCGCCGGCATGGACGCCGATCGCGTTGCGGTGCTCGGGATGCGTCACGCTGGCCACCACCGGTCCGCGCTCGGCGGCCGTGGCGGCACCCCAGTGGACCGCCGGCGGCTTGCCGGCGCCGCGCGTCGGGTGCGACGTCAGCCGGATGTGGCGGTGGGCGCGGGCGGCGTTGGAAACGGGGGGCTTGGCGGACGGCGGCAGGGCCGTGGTCATGGGCTTTCCAATACGAGGACCTCGGAAAGCGAGGCATATTAGCAGTCTATGGAGAGATTATGAAGCTGCTTGAGGATCGCCCGTTTCGCCGTCTGGCGCACAAGAAACCGGACGCGACATGCGGTCACATGTGGCGACGCCGTACAGGGAGGGCGGGATGGCGAACTCCGTGACGACGGTTTCGACCAGGGGCGACCGGCAGGCCAGTGAAACCGCCGTCGTCGAGCGGCTGCTGGCCGCCTATCCGCTGGACGCCGCCGCCAAGGCCCGGGTGCGCGAGCGGGCCGTGGCGCTGACCCTGGGCATGCGCGCGGCCCGCCGGCGGTTTGGCGGCATCGACGAGTTCCTGCAGGAATTCGGGCTGACCACCAGGGAGGGCGTGGCGCTGATGTGCCTCGCCGAGGCGCTGCTGCGCATCCCCGACGCTGCCACCGCCGACGCGCTGATCGAGGACAAGATCGGCAGTGTCGATTGGGACCGGCATGTGGGCCAGGCCGACTCGCTGTTCGTCAACGCCGCCACCTGGGGCCTGATGCTGACCGGCCGGGTCGTGGCGCTGGACGATCCCGGCAAGCCGTCGAACCTGCTGGCGCGGCTGGTGGCGCGCGCCGGCGAGCCGGCGATCCGGCTGGCGATGCGCCAGGCGATGCGCATCCTGGGCCGCCAGTTCGTGATGGGCGAGACCATCGCCGACGCCCTGGACCGCGCCCGCGACGGCGAGGTGCTGGGCTACCGCCACTCGTTCGACATGCTGGGCGAGGGCGCCCGTACCATGGACGACGCCGCCGGCTACGCGGCGGCCTACGAACAGGCGATCGATGCGATCGGCGCCGTCATGCGCGGCCGCGGGCCGCTCGACGGGCCCGGCATCTCGGTCAAGCTCTCGGCGCTGCATCCGCGCTATGAAGCGGCGCAACGCGACCGCGTGATGCGCGAGCTGGTGCCGCGGCTGGCGGCATTGGTGCGGCGCGCCGCCGGCTTCGACATGGCGCTGACCGTCGACGCCGAGGAGGCCGAGCGGCTCGACCTGTCGCTCGACGTCATTGAGGCGGTGCTCGATGCTGCACCGCGCACCTGGCACGGCTTCGGGCTGGCGATCCAGGCCTACCAGACGCGCGCCGTCGAAATCGTCGAGCGTGTCATCGCCCTGGCGCGGACGCACCGGCGGCGGCTGATGCTGCGGCTGGTCAAGGGCGCCTACTGGGACAGCGAGATCAAGAAGGCGCAGGAGCGCGGCTTCGCCGCCTATCCGGTGTTCACCCGCAAGGCCGCCACCGACCTGTCGTACGTCGTCTGCGCCGGCAGGCTGCTGGCGGCGCGCGATGCGCTCTATCCCTGCTTCGCGACGCATAACGCGCATTCGGTCGCCGCCGTCATGGCGCTGGCGGGGGCGGGTGGCGGCTACGAGTTCCAGCGCCTGCACGGCATGGGCGAGCCGCTCTACCATCAGCTGGTGGGCCGCGGCAGCGCGCATCCCGTGCCGTGCCGGATCTACGCGCCGGTCGGCGGCCATCGCGACCTGCTGGCCTATCTGGTGCGCCGCCTGCTGGAGAACGGCGCCAACACCTCGTTCGTCAACCGGATTGTCGATGAGCACGTCGCGGCCGAGGACCTGGTGCGCGATCCGGCCGAGGTGATGGCCCGCCACGCCGCCAAGCCGCATCCGAAGATCCCGCTGCCGGTCGATCTCTACCGACCGGCGCGCGCCAACTCTGGAGGCCTCGACCTCGCGGACGGCGCGGTGAGCGAACCGCTGCTGGCCGCGATGCGCATCGCCGCCGACGCGACGCGGCAGGCGGCGCCGATGATCTCCGGAGTCGCGCAACCCGGCGCGGCGCGCGAGGTCCGCGATCCCGCCAACCTCGACCGCATCGTCGGCAGGGTGATCGACACGACCACGGCCGGCGTCGGGCGGGCACTGATCGACGCCGAGGACGGCTTCCGCGACTGGAGCCATACGCCGGTCGCGCAACGCGCCGCGGCGCTGGAGCGCGCCGCCGACCTGATCGAGGCCGAGCGCACCGGGCTGATGGCGCTGATCGTGCGCGAGGCGGGCCGCACGGTGGGCGACGCGCTGGCCGAGGTGCGTGAGGCGGCCGATTTCTGCCGCTACTACGCCGCCGAGGCGCGTGGCCTGTTCGCCGCGCCGGCCGAGCTCGCGGGCCCGACCGGCGAACGCAACACGCTGGCGCTGCGCGGCCGTGGCGTCTTCGGCTGCATCAGCCCGTGGAACTTCCCGCTGGCGATCTTCACCGGCCAGGTGGCGGCGGCGCTGGTGGCGGGCAACGCCGTGCTGGCCAAGCCAGCCGAGCAGACGCCGCTGATCGCCGCCCGCGCCGTCGACCTGCTGCATCGCGCCGGCGTGCCGGCCAAGGCGCTGCACCTGGTGCCGGGCGACGGAAAAGTGGGGGCGGCGCTGTGCCGTGACGACGCCACGGCCGGTGTCGCCTTCACCGGCTCGGTCGAGACCGCCTGGGCGATCAACCGGGCGCTGGCGGCCCGGCGCACGCCGATCGCGCCGCTGATCGCCGAGACCGGCGGCCAGAACGCCATGCTGGTCGACTCCTCGGCCCTGCCCGAGCAGGTGGTCGACGACGCCATCACCAGCGCCTTCCGCTCGGCCGGCCAGCGCTGTTCGGCGCTGCGCGTGATGTTCGTGCAGGACGACGTCGCCGATCGCATCATCGTGATGATCGCCGGCGCGGCGCGCGAGCTGCTGGTCGGCGATCCGATGGATCTCGCCACCGATGTTGGGCCGGTGATCGACGCCGACGCCCTGGCGGCCCTTCAGGCGCACGTCGCGCGCATGGCGCGCGCGGCGCGGCTGGTGGCCGAGACACCGTTGCCGGCTGGCTTGCCGCGCGGCCACTGGTTCGCGCCGCGTGCCTATGAGATCGACGCGCTCTCGCGCCTGACCGGCGAGGTGTTCGGCCCGATCCTGCACATCGTGCGCTACGCCGCCGACCGGCTGGGCGACGTGCTCGACACGATCGAGGCGACGCGTTTCGGCCTGACCCTGGGTGTGCACAGCCGCATCGACCGCACGGTCGAGCTGATCGTCAACCGCCTGCCGGTGGGCAATGCCTACGTCAACCGCAACATGATCGGCGCGGTGGTCGGCGTGCAGCCGTTCGGCGGCCAGGGGCTGAGCGGCACCGGCCCCAAGGCCGGCGGCCCGCACTACCTGCCGCGCTTCGCCGTCGAGCGCAGCCTGTCGGTCAACACCGCGGCGGCCGGCGGCAATGCCACTCTGGTGTCGCTGGGGGAAGGTTAGGATTGGGTCGGGCCTACGGCCGCAACCGCGCGGGACTCAAGGTCGCCTCGGTGACGCCCGACGCCTTCAGGTCGTTGGGCATGCCCTTGCCCAACGCCAGCGCCGCCGACAGCCGGCCCATCGCCGGCGCACTCTGGATGCCATAGCCGCCCTGGCCGGCGAGCCAGAAGAAGCCCTCGGCCTCGGCGTCATGGCCGACGACGAAGGTCTTGTCGGCCACGAAGCTGCGCAGGCCGGCCCACTTGTTCTTGATGCGCCGGATGCGCAGGCTCGACACGGCCTCGATGCGCTCAACGGCGATGGCGATGTCGATCTCCTCGGGCTGCGCGTCGCAGGGCGGGCTTGGCGTCTCGTCGGCCGGCGAACCGAGGAACTGGCCGACCTCCGGCTTGAAGTAAAACGACTCGTCGACATGAATCACCGCCGGCAGTGGACGAGTGTCGACGCCCTCGGGCGCGTCGAAGGTGAAGGCCGTCCGCCGCTTGGGCACCAGGCCGATCGGTCGCGCGCCGGCCAGCGCCGCCAGTGCGTCGCACCAGGCGCCGGCGGCGTTGATGACGCTGGTGGCTACGATGGTGTCGCCGTCACCCAGGGCCAGGTGCCATTTGCCCTGCTTGCGCGCCAGCCCGACGACCTCGGCCTTCAGCCGCAAGGTCGCGCCCTTGGCCCGCGCGCCCTTCAGGAACCCGCCGTGAATGGCGGCGACGTCCATGTCCTCGGCCTTGGGCTCGTAGACGCCGCCGTCGACGGCGTCGGGGCTGAGCAATGGATGCATCTTCCACGTCTCGGCCTGGTCGAGGCGGCGGATGGTGGCATCCATCGCATGGTACTCGGTCCATGCGGCATCAAGGTCGGCGGCGCGTGTGGCATCGCCGACAACCAGCACGCCGCGCGGACTGAGCAACGGTACGTCGGCGAAACCGGCCGGCGGTTGGCGGTAGAAGGGACCACTCGCCACCGTGATGGCGCGGATCACCGCGTTGCCGTAGGTCTCGGTATAAAGTGCCGCCGAGCGGCCGGTCGTATGGTAGGCCGCCACGTGCTCGCGCTCGAGAATCACCAGCGGCCCGTTGCCGGCGAGATGATAGGCGCACGACACGCCGGCGATGCCAGCGCCCACGACCGCGAACTCGACTTCAGTGACGCTCATGCCGACTCCTGAGGCTGCGAGCTGAGACTATGGCAAGCGTGAAGTCGATGCCGCAATGTTTCCCTTCCCCACGCGGAGCGTGGGGAAGGTGGCCGAAGGCCGGAAGGGGAGCCGACGTGGTGTCTACAATTGAGGGACCACGTCGGGTCCCCTCCGGCCCTTCGGGCCACCTCCCCAACTTCGTTGGGGAGGATGGAAAACGGGCGGCGAGCCGTGCCATCGTCCAGCCCGACGGAGTCACGGCATGAACATCGCAACCCTGTTGATCAAGGCGGCGCAGGCGTATCCCGAGCAGGCCGCGCTCGCTCGCGGCGAGGTGGCGCATCTCAGCTACCGCGGCCTGCTGCGCAAGGTGTCGGTGATGGCCACGCATCTGCGCTACCGCCTGAAGCTCGAGCCGGGCGAGCGGGTCGCGATCGCCATGACCAACGGTGTTGAGGCGATCGAGACGATGTACGCCATCTGGCACGCCGGCCTGGTGGCGGTGCCGATGAATGCCAAGCTGCACCCGCGCGAGTTCGCCTTCATCCTGGAGAATTCGGGCGCACGCGTCTGCGTCGTGACGCCGGACCTCGCCGAGAGCATCGCCTCGATCAAGGACGAGTGCCCGGCGCTGCAACGGATCGTCGACACCTCGACCCGCGACTACAGCTTCATGGCGGTGGGCGACCCGGTGGCGATCACCGATCGCGCGCCGACCGATCCGGCCTGGCTGTTCTACACCTCGGGCACCACCGGCCGGCCGAAGGGCGCGACCCTGACGCAGCGCAATCTGCTGGCCATGAGCCTGAACTACTACGCCAATGTCGACCGGCCGCAGCCCGGCGGCTCGATCCTGCATGTGGCGCCGGTCAGCCACGGTTCGGGACTGTGGAACTTCCCGCTGCTGGCGCGCGGCGCGGTGCAAGTCTTTCCTGATAGCGGCCGCTACGAGGTGCCCGAGATGGTTGGCCTTCTGCGGCGTTGGCCCGACGCCACGATCTTCCTGGCGCCGACCATGGTGAAGCGCCTGATCGACCATCCTGCCGCCGCCGATATCAAGCCGGGTGAGGTCCGCACCATCTCCTACGGCGGCGCGCCGATGTATGTCAGCGACCTCAAGAAGTCGCTCGACCTGCTGGGCAACGTCATGGTGCAGCTGTACGGGCAGGGCGAAAGCCCGATGACCATCACCTATCTCAGCCGCGCCGAGCACGCCAACCGTGACCATCCGAATTGGGAACGGCGCCTGGCGTCGGCCGGCCTGCCCTGCGACTGCGTCGAAGTGCGGATCGTCGACGAGGACGGCACGGCGATGCCGACCGGCGAGGTCGGCGAGATCATCGTGCGCGGCGAGACGGTGATGGCGGGCTACTGGCAGGATCAGGAAGCCACAGCCCGGTCGTTGCGCGGCGGCTGGCTGTGGACCGGCGACGTCGGCTGCTTCGACGCCGACGGATTCCTGACCCTGAAGGACCGCTCCAAGGACATGATCATCTCCGGCGGCTCCAACATCTACCCGCGCGAGATCGAGGATGTGCTGAACATGCATCCGGCCGTCGCCGAATGCTCGGTGGTCGGCCGGCCGCATGCAGAATGGGGCGAGGAGGCTGTCGCGTTCATCGTGCTGCGCGCGGGAAGACAGGCGACGGCGGCCGAGCTCGACGCGCTCTGCCTCGACAACATCGCCCGCTTCAAGCGGCCGAAGGACTACAAGTTCATCGAGGCGCTGCCGAAGAACAACTACGGCAAGATCCTGAAGACCGATCTGCGGAAGCTGGTGTAGTACGCTGCCGACTCTGCAGCCGCGACGCGGGCAGCCGCATGCGCTTGGCAGCCATCGCGCAATCTTTGGCGTTGCGGGGCCAACCAGCATGCTAGGCTGCGCGCCAATCCGCATAAGCCGCATCGAGGAGACACGCCCATGGCTTCACCCAAGATCGCCCTCATCACCGGCGCCGGCACCGGCGTTGGCAAGTCGGCCGTGCTGGCGCTGGCCAAGGAAGGCTATTCGGTGGTGCTGACCGGACGGCGCAAGGAGCTGCTCGATGAGGTCGCGGCCGAGGCCCAGAAGCTCGGCGCCAAGACGTTGGTCGTGCAGGCGGACGTCGGCGATCCGGCGCAGGTCAAGTCGCTGTTCGCCAAGACCAAGGAGACGTTCGGCCGCCTCGACCTGCTGTTCAACAACGCCGGCATGGGCGCGCCCGCGGTGCCGATGGACGAGCTGCCGGTCGAAACATGGAAGACCGTGGTCGACGTCAACCTCACCGGCTCGTTCCTGTGCGCCCAGGCGGCGATGGCCATGATGAAGGCGCAGTCGCCGCAAGGCGGGCGCATCATCAACAACGGCTCGATCTCGGCGCACGCGCCGCGGCCGAACTCCGTGGCCTACACCTCGACCAAGCACGCCATCACCGGGCTGACCAAGTGCATCGCGCTCGACGGCCGGCCGTTCGACATTGCTTGCGGCCAGATCGACATCGGCAACGCGCTGACGCCGCTGGCGGCGCGCATGTCCAAGGGCGTGCCGCAGGCCGACGGCTCGGTGCGGCCGGAACCGCTAATGGACGTCGACTCGGTCGGCCGCACCATCGTCTACATGGCCAGCTTGCCGGCCGACGCCAACGCGCTGTTCGTGACCGTGATGGCCACCAAGATGCCGTTTGTCGGCAGAGGCTAGCGGTAACGCGACATTTCTTTCGCGGGAGGCACCTCACCCTGAGGAGCGGCCCGCAGCGACGGCCGCTGCGCGGCCTCCTCGGGGTGAGGTTCGTGCGGCGGTCACCGCAACAGTCCAGCCAGCGGTCGCCGTGAATGACCGCGGACGGTAAGTCGTCCCGCCATCCGGTGGCCGGCCTGCTGGTCGTCGGGCTCGGCGTCGCCGGCATACCGCTGGACACGTCGGTCAACATCGCCTTCCCGGCCATCACCGCTGCCTTCGGCATCGAGGTCCGCACCATCCAGTGGGTGGTGATCTGCTACGTGCTGACCTACGCCAGCCTGATGCTGGTGTTCGGCAAGCTGGGCGACCTGTTCGGCTACCGCCGCATGTTCCAGCTCGGCCTGGTGGTGGGCGTGTTCGCCTTTGTGTTGTGTGCGTCATCGTCCGGATTCGGCGAGCTGCTGGCGTTCCGAATCGTGCAGGGGATCGGCGCGGCGCTGACCTTGAGCTGCGCGCCTGCGCTGGCGACGTCGCTGTATGACGAGCGCGACCGCACGCGGGCGCTTGGCCTCTACGCCAGCCTGTTCGCGGTGGCGACGGCGCTGGGGCCGCTGGTCGGCGGCCTGCTGGTCGACCGCTGGGGCTGGAGCGGCGTCTTCTGGTTCCGTGCGCCACTGGCGCTGCTGGCGCTGGGACTTTCGGTGGTGTTGCCGGCGCCGAAGATGGACCGGCAACGACGCTTCGACGGGATTGGCGCGCTGTTGCTGGCGGGTTGGATGAGCGCGCTGCTGCTGACGATGGCGGTGGCGCAGCTGCCCGACGTCGATCGGCTGGCGCCGCTGGTCCTGGGCCTCGCCGGCATCGCGGCATTGGCCGGCTTCATCCGCTACGAAAGCCGCCTCAGCGATCCGATCCTGCGGCCGGCCTTGTTCCACGATCTCGACTTCACCCTGCTGAACCTCGCCAGCCTGGCCGTCAATCTGGTGACGTTCGCGGTGCTGCTGCTGGTGCCGTACCACCTGGCGCGCACCGTGGGGCTGTCGGCGACGACCGGCGGCGTGGTGCTGGCGCTGGGCCCGATCGGCACGATTGTCGGCTCGGCAGCGGCGGGTCGCTGGGCGGCGACACTCGGCCAGCGCCGCCTGGCGCTGGCGGGAATCGTCCTGGTGGTGATCGGAACGGCGGCAATCGGCGCCAGCGCCGCGCCGTCGGCGATGCCAGCCATGGTCATCGCGCTGCTGGCGCATGGCGTCGGCGTCGGCTTCTTCCAGGTCTGCTACACCGACATCGTCACCGCCACCTTGCCGCTGCGCGACCGCGGCGTCGCCGGCAGCCTGGCGACCGTCACCCGCACGCTCGGCACAGTCACCGGCGCCACCGTTCTGAGCGCGCTGTTCCAGCGCACGCAGCAGGCGGGCCTCAGCGACGGCCTGGCTGCCGACGCCGCCTTTCGCTACGGCTTCCAGGCAACGTTCCTGATCGCTGCAATGTGCCTGATGGGCTTGCTGCTGCTGACGACGGTGCGGCGCCGATTGTGGTGGGCATGAATACACTCGCGTCGCTCGCGTGGTAGCGTCGCGGCGCACGAGACACCAGGAGCATCGAACGATGGCAGGCAGATTGCGCGATCGGGTGGCGATCGTGGTCGGGGCCGGCTCGAGCGGGCCAGGCTGGGGCAACGGCAAGTGCACGGCGGTGACCTTCGCGCGAGAAGGCGCCAAGGTACTCTGCGTCGACCGGAAGCTGGCGGCCGCCAAGGAGACGGCGGACATCATCGCCGGAGAAGGCGGCGAGGCGGTGCCACATGAGGCCGACGTCATCCGCAACGATCAGGTCAAGGCGATGGTCGACGCCTGCCTAGCGCGCTGGGGCCGCATCGACGTGCTCGACAACAACGTCGGCATCGCCTCCAGCGGCGGCCCGGTCGAGGCCTCCGAGGAGGAGTGGGACACGGTCTTCGACGTCAACGTCAAAAGCTTCTTCCTGACGCTCAAGCACGTGCTGCCGGTGATGGAGCGTCAGGGCAAGGGGGCGATCATCAACGTCTCGTCGATCGCCTCGATCCGTGCGCCCAAGGGCGTCACCTACGTCGCCTACAACGCCAGCAAGGGCGCGGTCAATTCGCTGACCCAGGCGGTGGCCATGCAGTATGCCGCCAAGGGCATCCGCTGCAACGCCATCCTGCCCGGCCTGATGCACACGCCGATGATCGGCGTGTTGTCGGATCAGTACGCCCGCAACGTCGCGGATCACAACGCCGCCTACGACAAGATGGTCGCGATCCGCGACAAGGCCTCGCCGACCGGCAAGATGGGCACAGGCTGGGACACCGCTAACGCCGCGCTGTTCCTGGCCAGCGACGAGTCGGCCTACGTCAACGGCCATTTGCTGATCGTCGACGGCGGCATCACCTTGCGGGCGTAGGCGCTCTCGGTGGCCGTGGTGGTGCGGCACGGTGTACTGCGCGCACCGCCGACGGCGAGCGGCGGCGAGGTCGACAAGTTCGCCAGCGATCCGGCACTGATCGTGCTCGACGTGCCGGCCCCCGGCCCGGACGATGCCGGCCGCTATTGCTTTCCGGCGTTCTCGTCACGCCCCAGGCGCCGCTCGATCAGCCAGCCGAACAGCAGTCGGCCGGCCATCACCACCACGAAGATGCGGAACAGGTGGTGGGTGGCGACCATGGCGATGTCGGCGTGCAGCGCCAGGCCAACCAGGCTCATCTCGGCGAAGCCGCCGGGGGCGTAGCTGAGGATGATGTCGTCGGTCGGCAGGCCGGTCAGCACGTGGCCGAGCCAGGCGAAGCCGACGGCCAGCACGATCAGCAGTACCGCCGCCAGCAGCCCGTATCCGATGTCGCGGATCACCTCGCGCAGCACGGCGCCGACGAAGCGGCAGCCGATCGCCGAACCGATCACCACCTGGGCCAGCGCAACCAGCTCACCCGGCGGTTTCGAAGCAGTGATACCGGCGAGGTGCACGACGCCGCTCAGCAGCATGGGGCCGAACATCATCGCCGCCGGCATGCGCGCCCGCCGCGCCAGGAAGGCGCCGACCACGCCGCAGGCCACCAGGATGGCGACGTCGCGCAGGGTCAGGTCGGCGGCGCGGCCGCCGGCCTGGAAGACCGAGGTCACGGTGCCGTAGACCAGGCGGTACCACACCGGGATGGTGAGCACGACGGTGAGGATACGCACCGCGTGCATCAGCGCGATCACCCGCTCGCTGCCGCCGAAGGCGGCGCCCAGGGTGATCATTTCGTTCAGGCCGCCGGGCATGGCGCAGAAATAGGCGGTGTTGGCCGGGTAGCGGCCGAAGCGGCGCAGGATGAAATAGATCAGCCCGGCGCTGGCGATGGTGGCCACGATCAGGATCGCCATGGTGATCGCCCAGCGCGGCGTCTGGCTCAGCATGTCGGGGGAGAAGCCGCTGCCCAGCAGCACGCCCAGCACCACCAGCATGCCCTGGCGCAGCTTGTTGGGCACGCCGATGCGCGCGCCGGACATGGCGGCGATGGTGCAGACGACGCCGGCACCCATCATCCAGGCCAGCGGCATCTGCACGAAATTGAAGGCGAGCCCGCCGGCGGCGCCGAGCGCCAGCGCCAGCAGCACAGGCATCCAGCCGGCATAGCCGATGAAGCCGCGCGTACCGCCGGTCGCTGCAGGCCGATCGGGCGGCGCGTCGTCGCGTCGCGGACTCACGGCTGGAACTGTTCCTTGAGGATCCGCTCCTCCAGGTGGTGTTCAGGGTCGAACAACAACGTCAGGGTACGGTCGGTATCCTCGGTCACCACGACCTGGGCGACATCGGGCACTTCGGTGGAATCGGCCACGGCGCTGACCGGCCGGCGCTTCGCCTCCAGCACGTCGAAGGTCACCCTGGCGGCGCGCGGCAGGATGGCGCCGCGCCAGCGCCGCGGCCGGAACGGGCTGATCGGTGTCAGCGCCAGCAGGCCGGCGCCCAGCGGCAGGATCGGGCCGTGCGCCGAGAGGTTGTAGGCGGTCGAGCCGGCCGGGGTGGCGACCAGCACGCCGTCGGCCATCAGTTCGTCGAGCCGGCGGTGGCCGTCGACCGAAATGGCGATCTTGGCGGTCTGGCGGCTCTGGCGCAGCAGCGACACCTCGTTGATGGCGCGCGCCACCGACACGCGGCCACGCACCGTCGTGGCGCGCATGATCAGCGGGTGCAGCGTGACCTCGTGCGCGTCGCGCAGGCGCTTCAGAAGCCCAGCCTCGCGGTAGGCGTTCATCAGGAAGCCGACCGTGCCACGGTTCATGCCGAAGATCGGCGTGCCCTTGTGGATCAGCCCATGCAAGGTGCGCAGCATCAGGCCGTCACCGCCCAGCGCCACCACGACGTCGGCGCGCCCAGCGGCCACCGACGCGTAGCGCTGCCGCAGACGCTTCAGGGCGGCGCGCGCTTCCGGCGACGGACCGGCGACGAAGGCGATGCGCGGCGTACTCATCAGGCGAGTGGAAATGGGCGGCCGGCCCGGAGAGCTCTCATGGCGCGGCGCAGTATAGCCACCGGCCACCCCGAGGCCAGCGCTTCACAGGTCCGGGCACCGCCTGTCGCCGACTCCCGGCGCAGGGCTCGGTCGTGCTGCACGCATGAACCGCGCTTCAGCGCGCCGCCCACAGCATGCCACGCCGCAGAATGGTGCGCATTTGCGGGACGTCGAACTCGCGCGCCACGTGGCCCAATGCGCTGTAGAACACGCGGCCTCGACCGTGGCGGCGCTTCCATACCACCGGCATCACCGTGCCCTCGACCCAGGGCGCGTGCGCGCCTGAGAACGTGGTGGTGGCCAGCACCTCGTTGCCGGGGTCGACGTGCATGTAGTACTGCTCCGAGCGGTAGTCGAAGTCGTCGATGCCTTGCATCACCGGATCGTCGCGGCGCGCGATGTTGACCCGGAAGTCGATGATGCCGCCGGGATGGGCGACAAACTGCCCGCCGCACATGAATTGGTATTCGATAGACTCGCGGAACGCGTCGCCCATGCCGCCGTGGAAGCCGGCCAGCCCGGCACCGCCCCGCACGGCGCGCGACAGGTTCTCGACCTCGGTCCGCTCGATGCGGCCCATGGTACAGATCGGCACGATCAGGCTCATGTCGCCAATCGAGGAGCCGGCGAAGGCGCGGGTCGAGGTTTCGATCTCGACGCGAAAGCTTTCCGCCTCGAGCATGCCGGCGACGATGTCGGCGCATTGCTCGGGCTCGTGGCCACTCCAGCCACCCCAGACAATGAGTGCTTGGCGCATGGTGGGCTCCTGTTTCCGTTCCGCGTCCAGGTGGGGCGTGGGTGAGCCTAGTCGAGCCTTCCCGGCGCCAGGTCGACCGGCAACATCGCCGGACGTTCCGGTCGGCTGCTGATGGTCATGTGCCCGCCGCTGTCGGCGGATGCTTTGAACGCCTCCATGACCTCCAGCACGTGGTA
>DATFGV010000709.1:0-23756 GCA_035249115.1 Vineibacter sp. | reverse complement strand
TGATGGGCGTGCTGATCGTCGTCGGCTTCGCGGTGCTGCTGGTCGAGATCGGGCGCCGGATGTTTACGCCCAAACCGGGGGCTCCGGAACCCGCTTCGACGCGGCCGGCGCCAGTCGGCGCGCCGCGGAGCTTCGGCCAGGTCGACGTACGTATTCCCGAGGGCGCCAGGATCGAAGGCCTGAGCTCGGCCGGCGATCGTCTGATTGTCCATGTCCGGACGCGCGAAGGCGCTGCGCTGGCCTATGTCATCGACCCGGCGTCGGGCACGTTGTTGGGGGTCATCCAGTTTCCGGCGACCGCGCCGGCCAGCAAGTAGGTGGCTCGCCGCCATGCTTGACCATGTATCGATCACGACCACTGATCTCGATCGTGCGCAACAATTCTATGACGCGACGATGTCGGCGCTGGGCTATCCCCGCGTCTATCGCACGGCGCAGGGCATCGGCTACGGCGAGCGCGGCGCGGCCAGCGGCTACATCTCGGTGTTCCTGGGCGACCGCGTCGTGGCTGACAGGCGCCACTGGGCCTTCCGCGCCCCGAGCCGGGCAGCAGTCCGCGTCTTTCACGCGGCCGCGTTGAGCCACGGCGGCAGCGACGATGGTGCGCCGGGCCTGCGTCCGCACTACGACGCGACCTATTATACCGCCTTCGTCCTCGATCCCGACGGCAACCGCCTCGAAGCGGTATGTCGCGAACCGCACGAGTAAGTCAGAATGTCCGCGCCCCCCGAGGCCGTCCTCGATTTCCGTAGCGACAACACGGCCGGCGCGCATCCGGCGATCATCGAGGCGTTGGCCACGGCCTATCGCGCCGGGCCGCTATCGTCCTACGGCGACGACCCGCTGACCGAACGGGTACAGCAAAGCCTGCGGGCGATCTTCCAGCACGATTCGCTGCTCGCCTACCCCGTCGCCACCGGCACGGCGGCTAACGCGCTGGCCTTGTCGTGCCTGACGCCGCCGTGGGGCGTGATCTATTGCCATCCGGCGGCGCACGTGCAGGTCGACGAGGCCGGCGCGCCGGAACTGTTCAGCGGCGGCGCCAAGCTGCAGCCGCTCGACGGCCCGGCCGCCAAGGTCGATCCGGGTGCGCTGGCGGCGGCGCTGGCGGGCGACGTCAAGGGCGTGGTGCACCATCCGCAGCCGGCGGCGATCTCGATCACGCAGGCGACGGAATGTGGCGCCAGCTATACGCCCGATGAGGTGGGCGCGATCGCGTCCCTGGCCAAGCGGCATGGCCTGGCACTGCACATGGACGGCGCGCGGCTGGCCAACGCCGTCGTTCATCTGGGATGTTCGCCGGCGGCGGTCACCTGGCAGGCGGGGGTCGAAGTCCTGAGCTTCGGTGCCACCAAGAACGGTGCGCTGGGCGCCGAGTGCGTGGTGTTCTTCGATCCGGCCAAGGCGCAGGAGTTCGAGTTCCGGCGCAAGCGCGGCGGCCACCTGTTTTCGAAGATGCGGCTCCTGTCAGCGCAGCTCGACGCCTACCTGGCCGACGATCTGTGGCTGGCCAACGCGCGCCACGCCAACGCCATGGCGGCGCAGCTGGAGCGCGGGCTGTCGGCGCTCAACAGCGTGCGACTGCTCTACCCCCGCGAAGCCAACGAACTGTTCGTTGCACTGCCTGATCCGGTGGCCGACCGGCTGCGCGCCGCCGGCGCCTTGTTCTATCCCTGGCCCAGCGATCGTGCCGGTGAAAAGGCCTATCGCTTCGTGACCTCGTTCGAGACCACCGCGCAGCAGGTCGCTCGCGCGGTAGCCGTCGCCGCCGGCAGCGGCAGGTGATCCGTCATTGAAGCACCGCGGAGGAGACCATGATCAATCCCGAGCTGCAGCCTTTCTTGCGTTGGTGGGACGAGAAGTGGTCGGTGATGCCGCCGGGCGCGCCGCCTCAGGCCCGACGCGCCATCATCAACGCCATCTCCGACGAAATGCGCCAGCCGTTGCCGCCGCACATCACGCAGGAAGAGCGCAGGGTGCCGCACGGCGATCGCACGGTGCGGGTCTGCGTCTTCCGCAACACGACGGTGCGGCCGGCGCCGGCTCTGATCTTCATGCACGGCGGTGGCTTCGTGCAGGGTAGCCCCGAGACCCACGACGCAATCACCGTCGGGATCGCCGATCGGGTCGGCTACACCGTGATCAGCGTCGACTATTCGTTGGCGCCGGAGCATCGCTTTCCTGTGGCGGTGCGCGAGTGCGAAGCGGTGGTCCACTGGGCGTTTGCCAACGCCGCCGAGCTGGGCATCCGCCGTGACGCCATCAGCGTCGGCGGCGACAGCGCCGGCGGCAATCTCGCCGCCGCCCTGACCCTGATCTTCCGCGGTACGCCGCAAGCGCTGAAGGGGCAGCTGCTGATCTATCCCGTGGTCGAGTTCAACCCGACCCGGCCGTCGATGATCGAAAACGCCAACGGGCCGATCATCACCGCCGCCGGCGTCCCGTCGGCGCTGACGCTTTACTGTCCCGATCCCGCTGACCAGAAGAGCCCGCTATTCGCGCCGATGCTCGCCCCCGACCTCGCCGGGCTGCCGACGGCTTATGTCGCCGTCGCCGAGCACGACCCGTTGCGTGACGAGGGGCGCGCCTATGCCGACCGCCTGCGCGCCAGCGGCGTTCCGGTCGAGCTGCACGCCGGCACCGGCCTGTTCCACGGCTACCTGCGCGCGCTCACGCTCTCGGGCGCGGTGCGCGACGCGTTCGGCGGCATGTGCGACTGGCTCGGCCGCCTGACAGCGGCAGGTCGCGCCGCGGCGGCGGCGGGCGGAGATTGACGCCGATCGTCGTCGGCGGGTCGATGCGATGGGTACAGTAGCGGCAGCGATTCAATCTGTTGCATCCGCTCGCCCATGCTGACCCTCCGCCAGATCGAGGTGATCCGCGCCATCATGGTGACGGGCACCGTCGGCAACGCCGCCCGGCTGCTCAATGTGTCGTCGCCCGGCGTCAGCCGTGTGATGAAGCACGCCGAGAGCGCGCTCGGCATGCGACTGTTCAGCCGCCGCAACGGCCGCTACACGCCGACGCCAGAGGCGCGCGACATCTTCACCCAGATCAACGGCGTCTACGACAAGGTCGAGGACCTGCAATACGTCATCAAGCGCCTGGCGCATGGCAGCGACTCGGAGCTGAAGATCGGTTCGGTGCCCAGCATCGCCAACGTCATGGTGCCGCGGGCGATATCTGGCGTGCGGCGGCGGTTTCCGAACCTGTTGATCGACATCGACGTGCTGAAGATCGAGGAGGCGATCGACTACCTGCTGCTGGGCAAGGGCGAGGTCGTCGCCATGAGCTACCGCTACGAGCACCCCATGCTGAGCTTCGAGAAACTGGCCGAGGGGCGGTTATGCTGCGTCGTACCGGCGCGACATCCACTGGCCCATCGCGACTCGGTGTCGGCGCGCGAGATCGTCAAGCATCCGCTGATCGGCATCGATCCCAACGATCCTTACGGCCGGGTCATGGCCGGCATTTTCGCCCGCCATGCGCTGAACTACAGCGTCAGCATCCGTGCCCGTTTCGGCTCGACGGTCTGCGCCCTGGTCACCAACGGGCTCGGCATCGCCATTGTCGACGAGTTTACGGTGGCGGGCGGCAACTGGCCGGACATCCGCCAGCTCGCGATCGAGGAGGACACGCGGTTCCAGACCTACGTCGCGCGGCGCAAGGACGCGACCTTGTCGAGTTACTGCGAGACGTTCATCGCTGCGCTGCGGCATGAGATGGAACTGGTATCTGGCCGTGCGGCGGACAGACCGCGTGCCATCGTAACGCGATCGAGAGCGCGTCCGAAAAAGTAACATGATGTTACGGATATCGGTGATCTTGGTAATTGCCTTTAACGAAGCGGCGCGCCAGCTTGCCGCCGCCAGCGCCCGCCGCCGTCCATCCGACGGCAGCCGAGACGCGTGGGCCGGCGCCGGAGAACGGCGCGCGCAATAGGAGGAAGGGTCAATGAAACATCTGAATTCGCTCGCCCTGGCGCTGGCGCTGGGCGTGGCGACACCGGCCGTCGCCCAGGACATCAAGATCCCGAACATCATCGAGCTCAGCGGCGCCGGCGCCACCGTCGGCAACAACTGGAAGAACGGCTCGACCATGGCGGCCGACGAGATCAATGCCGCCGGCGGCATCCTCGGCAAGAAGATCCGCCTCGAGTTCGTCGACACCGCCAGCGATCCGGGCAAGGCGCGCGCCGCCATCCAGCGGGCGCTCGACGACAAGCCGATTGCCATCTTCGGGCCGATCTACTCCGGCAGCGTCAGCGCCACCCTGAAGCTGACCGCCGAGGCCGAGACGGCGCAGATCATCGGCGGTGAGGCCGCCAACCTGACGGCGCAGGGCTCGAAGTACCTGTTCCGCACCTCGTTCGGCCAGAACGTGTCGATGCCCAAGATCGCCAACTACCTGCGCGACGAGATCAAGGCGAAGTCGATCGCGGTCGTCTACGTCAACAACGACTTCGGCAAGGGCGGCCGCGACGCGATCATCAAGGAGCTCAAGGAGCGCAACATCGCCGTCGTCGCCGACCTGTCGACCGAGGCCGGGCAGGCCGATTTCGCCGCCGACGTGATCAAGCTCAAAGGCGCCAACGCCGACGCGGTGTTCGTCTATCTCAACGAGGAGGAGAGCGCCCGCTTCCTGCGCGAGATCAAGAAACAGGGCGTCAACAAGCCGCTGATCGGCGAGACCACCCTGCTGGGCCAGAAGGTGATCGACCTCGCCGGCGACGCCGCCAACGGCGTGCGCGGCCATGTCGGGCTGACGGTCGACGCGCCGATCCCGGCAATGGCGGAATTCGGCAAGAAGTTCGAGGCCAAGTACAAGTACAAGCCAGACCATAACGGCGTGAAGGGCTATATCGCGCCCTATATGGTGAAGGCTGCCGCCGAGAAGGCAGGCAAGCTCGAACCCAAGGCGATCGCCACCGGCCTGCGTGGGCTGACGATCACGCCGGACAAGACGCCGGGCATCCTGATCGAGGCGACCTGGGACGACACCGGCGAGATCGACCGCATCTCGTTCCTCGGCGAGGTCAAGGACGGCAAGCAGGTCATCACCCAGACCCTGCCCAAGTTGAAGAAGTAGAGAGCGCCGCGGCGACCACTTCATGGTGAGCTTGTCGAACCATGAAGTGGTCTGCACTGCGGTGGTGCGATGCCTTCATGGTTCGACAGGCTCACCATGAAGGCTGCAGGATGTTCGTTGACCGACTGATCTTTGAGATTTGAGCGCGCGCGTTTAGACCGCGTCGGCCGCTGTCCGGCCGGCGCCCGGGGACGCATGTCATGACTGACTTGATCCAACTGCTGATCGCGGGCCTGGCGACCGGCGCGATTTACGCCCTGGCCGCCATCGGCTTCACCCTGCTGTGGCAGACGTCGCAGACCATCAACTTTGCCCAGGGCGAGTTCGTGATGCTGCCGGCGTTTTTCGCCCTGGCTGGTATGACCTGGCTCGGCCTGCCGTTCCCCGTGGCGCTGCTGCTGGCCATCGCCGCGTCGATGCTGGTGCTGGGTCTGATGTTCAAGGTCGTGGTCGTCCAGCCGCTGATCAAACAGGGCGTGCTGCCGCTGGTGATCTCGACCATCGCGCTCGCCATCCTGCTCAAGGAGGGCGCCAAGGACGGCTACAGCGCCGAGGCGCAGCCATTCCCGACCCTGCTGCCCGACGTCACCGTGTCGCTGGCCGGTGTCGCCGTGTCGATGGCGCAAATTGGTGTGCTGCTGGTGGCCTTCGCCACTATCATCGCGTTGCAGTGGTTCCTGGGCGGCACCCGCACTGGCCGACAAATGCAGGCGACGGCGCAGAACCCGACCGTCGCACGAATCCTCGGCGTGCCGGTCGAACGCATGATCCTGTTTACCTTCCTGATCAACGCGGCGCTGGCGGCCATGGCGTCGATCCTGATCTCGCCGATCTATCTGGTGAAATTCTCCAACGGCGAGACGCTCGGACTGGCGGCGTTCGTCGCCGCCATCGTTGGCGGCTTTAACCAGGTGCGCGGCGCCATCGTCGGCGGCCTGCTGGTCGGCATCGTCGACAACCTCGCGGCCACCTACGTCTCGACCGCTTATCGCCAGGCCGTGCCGCTGATCCTGCTGGTGCTGATCATCCTGTTCCGCCCCCAGGGCCTGCTCGGCCGCAAAGAGGAGCGCGCCGTATGATCTCCGCCCGCCTCAGCTGGGCGCTGCTGATTGTCGGCGCGCTGGTCCTGGTCCTGGCGCCGGTCGACCTGACCGGGCTGGGCATCCCGTACCCCGGCTTGCGGCGCTACGGCACATACATCATGACGCTGTGGCTGGTGACGGCGATCGCCGCCATGGGCGTCAACCTGATCGTCGGCTACGCCGGCCAGGAGACTTTGGCGCAGGCCGCCTTCCTCGGCATCGGTGCTTACATCACGGCCATCATGGTCAGGGCTGGCTTGCCGTTTGGCCTGGCCTTCGTGGTCTCCGGCGTGAGCGCCTTCGTGATCGGCATCGTGCTCGGCTTCCCGGCGCTGCGGGTGCAAAAGCATTACCTCGCATTCGTGACCTTGGCCTTCAGCGTGCTGGCGTGGCTGGTGTTCCGCAACGAGCAGTGGCTGACCGGTGGCGTGATGGGCCTCACCGACATTTCGCGGCCGTCGCTGTTCGGCCTGTCGCTACGCCATCACGTGAACTTCTACTGGTTCGTGCTGACGATCACCGCGATCCTGACCTTTGCCCTGTGGTGGATCGTGCGCTCGCCCTGGGGCCGGGCCTTCACGGCGCTGCGCGAGAATCCGATCCGCGCCGAGAGCCTCGGGATCGACGTGCGCCTCTACACCCTGATGGCCTTCGCGATCGGCTCGGCCTATGGCGGCTTCGCCGGCAGCCTGTACGCGCCGCTGGTCGAGTTCATCGATCCCAGCCCCTTCGCGCTTGGCCCGTCGCTGCTCTACATGTTGATGGTGGTGGTGGGCGGCGCCGGGCGCTTTGCCGGTCCCTTCGTCGGCGCCGCCGTCGCGGTGCTGCTGCCGGAGTGGCTGCGCTTCGCCGAGGGCTTTTACCTGCTGATCTACGCCGTGCTGGTCATGCTGATGATGGCTTTCTGCCCGACCGGAATCATCGGCCTGGTGGAGCGATTGCTGGCGCCGCGGCGTCAGCCGCACACCGATGGGAAGACGCCGACCCTGGGCGAGGTGCGGCCATGAGCGTCGTCCTGGAAGTCCGCGACATCGCCAAGTCGTTCGGTGGCGTGCACGCCGTGCAGGGCGTGTCCTTCGACGTGTACGAGGGCGAGATCCTCGGCCTGATCGGTCCCAACGGCTCGGGCAAGTCGACCCTGTTCAACTGCATCCTGGGCCAGCTGACGCCGACGCGCGGCGAGGTGCGCATCGATGGCAAGGCGGTCACCGGCCTGCGGCCGTCGGACCTCAGCCGGCTCGGCATTGGCCGCACGTTCCAGCTGCTGCAAGTGTTTCCCCAGCTGACGGTGCATGAAAATCTGATTCTCGCCGGTCAGGAGCACAAGGGCTCGCGGATCGGCCGCCTGTTCGGCGCGCGCGATGCCGGGCTGGGCGCCGACGCCGATCGCATGATCGACTTCTTCCGTCTCCGTCACCTCGCGGGGGAGAAGGCCGGCGGCCTGTCGTACGGTCAGCAGAAGCTGCTCGATGCGGCGATGGCCTTCATGGCCGGGCCGCGGCTGGTGTTGCTCGACGAACCGGCGGGCGGTGTCAACCTGACCATGCTGGCCAGCCTCAAGGAGCGGCTGGAAGCGATCAACCGCGAAACCAAGGCGACTTTCGTGGTGATCGAGCACAACATGGAGTTTGTCATGTCGCTGTGCACGCGCATCATCGTACTGGCCGAGGGCCGGGTCATCGCCGAGGGTTCGCCCGAGGCGGTGCGTCGCGATCCCGCCGTCATCAACGCCTATCTCGGGCACTGACCATGGCCGACGACATCATCCTGAGCCTCGACAGCGTCATCTCCGGCTACGGCAAGATGACGATCCTCAACGGCACCACGGCCGCCATCCGGCGGGCTGCGATCACCACGGTGATCGGCCCCAACGGCGCCGGCAAGTCGACCATGTTCAAGACCGTGTTCGGCCTGCTGGGTACGCGGTCCGGGCGAATCACCTTTGACGGCCGCGACACCACCAACTTCTCACCGCGCCAGATGCTGGATAGCGGCACGAGCTACGTGCCGCAGGGCCGCAACATCTTTCCCGAGCTGTCGGTACGGCACAATCTGGAGCTGGGCGGCGTCGCCTTGGGCGATCAATCCAACCTGCCGGCGCGCGTGGCGGCGATGATGGAGCGCTTCCCGATCCTGCGGGAGAAGGCCGACGCGCAGGCGTCGACCTTGTCGGGCGGCCAGCAGAAGCTCTTGGAGGTGGCGCGCGGCCTGTTGCTCGATCCCAAGCTGATGCTGATCGACGAGCCCTCGATCGGACTGTCGCCGCTGATGGTCCAGGAGGTGTTCGCCATCCTGAAGGACCTGCGCGACAAGGGCGTCACCATCCTGCTGATCGAGCAGAACGCCAAGCAGGCGCTGGAGATGTGCGACTACGGCCTGGTGCTGGAGCAGGGTCAGACCCGCATCGAGGACCGTGCGGCCAGCATCCTGAACGATCCGCGTATCGCCCAGCTGTTCCTCGGCGGCGGGTTGGCGCAAGAGCAGAAGGTGGCGTGATGCGCAACAGCATGTTGGTCGGCCTGCTCGGATCGAACATCGGCAACTCGCTGTCGCCGGCGCTGCATGAGGACGCCTTCGCTGCCGCCGGCATCGTCGGCCACTACCACCTGATGGACGTCAACAAGTTGAAAGGGCGGTCGTTGCCGGACCTGCTGGCAGCGGTGCGCGCGGTGGGCTTCGCGGCCGTCAACGTCACGCAGCCGTTCAAGGAGGCGATCCTGCCGCTGCTCGACGAGGTCTCGGCCGAGGCGCGCCAGATCGGCGCCGTCAACACCGTGGTGATCGATCCGGGCGGCCGCACGACCGGCCACAACACCGACCGCTCCGGCTTCCGCCGCGCTTTCGATGAGACCTTGGGTCGGGCCGCTGCCACCGACAAGCAGGTGCTGCTGCTGGGCGCCGGCGGGGCAGGGCGCGCAGTCGCCTTTGCGCTGATGGACCTGGGCGTCGGGCGGCTGTTGATCCACGACAAGGACCAGGCGAAGGCGGCCACCTTGTGCGCCGACCTGATCGTGCCGTTCGGCGCCGGGCGCTGCGAGTTCGTCACCCGGCCGGACGAGGTGGTCGACAACGCCAGTGGCATCGTCAACGCCACGCCGATGGGCATGCATGGCTATGGCGGCGTGCCGATCGCCGACAAGCTGGTCCAGCGCCACCACTTCGTGGCCGACGTGGTCTACACGCCGCTGGAGACGCAGTTCATCGCCCGGGCGCGCGGCAAAGGCTGCCGCGCCATGACCGGCGGCAGCATGTGCGTGCACCAGGCGGCCGACGCCTCTCGGCTGTTCACCGGGCTGGCGCCGGATATTGCGCGCATGCAGCGCTTGTTCGACAAAACCTGCGCCGAGCGCGACGCGGCGCTGGCGCTGACGGCGTGAACCGTAGCCGGGAGCGCACCACTCCAGTGGCGCGTCATGTCTGGCATCAAGGGAAGACGCGTCACTGGGGTGACGCGCCCCCGGCAGTGACGGAGGCGAGACGATGCAGACGGCGATAGCGACGGTGTCGCTGAGCGGCGCGCTGAACGAGAAGCTCGACGCGATCGCGGCGGCGCAGTTCAAGGGCGTCGAGATCTTCGAGAACGACCTGCTGTCGTTCAACGGCACGCCGGCCGACGTACGCCAGATGATCGAAGGGCTGGGACTGCGCCCCATTACCTTCCAGCCGTTCCGCGACTTCGAGGGCATGCCGGCCGAGCGGCGCGAGCGGGTACTGGCCCGCGCCGAGCGCAAGTTCGACCTGATGCAGGAGCTGGGCTGCGACCTGCTGCTGGTCTGCTCCAATGTTTCACCCGAAAGCTTGGGCGGCATCGACCGGGCGGCGGCCGATTTGCGCGAACTGGGCGAGCGCGCGGCTAGGCGCGGTTTGCGCGTCGCCTTCGAGGCGCTGGCCTGGGGCCGGCACATCAACGACTACCGCGACGCTTGGGAGGCGGTGCGCCGCGCCGACCATCCGGCCGTCGGGCTGGTGCTCGACAGCTTCCACATCCTGGCGCGCAAGACCGACCTGGCGGCGATCCGCGCCATCCCGCGCGACCGCATCTTCCTGGTGCAGATCGCCGACGCGCCGCTGCTCGACATGGATTTCCTGTCGTGGAGCCGGCACTTCCGCAACTTCCCCGGCCAGGGCGATCTGCCGCTGCTCGATTTCATGACGTCGCTGCAGGCGACTGGTTATGACGGCCTGCTGTCGCTGGAGATCTTCAGCGACCGCTTTCGCGCCGGCTCGGCCCGCAGCGTCGCGGTCGACGGTCACCGCTCGCTGATCTTTCTGCTCGATCAGCTGCGGTCCCGCACCGGCGTGGCGATTGCCGGCATGTCGGCGTTGCCGCCGCGGGCGCGCTGCGCCGGTACGGAGTTCATCGAGTTCGCGGTCGACGAGGGCGACGCGCCGGCGCTGCGCCGCACCTTGAGCGGGCTCGGCTTCCATCTCGGCGGCGTGCACAAGTCGAAGTCGGTCGAACGATGGCGCCAGGGCGGCATCAACGTCGTGCTCAACACCGAGAAGGAAGGCTTCGCGCATTCCTACAACATCACCCACGGCACGTCGGTCTGCGCCCTGGGCCTGCGGGTCGACGACGCGGCGGCGACCCTGGACCGCGCCCGCCAGCTGCTCGACCAGCCGTTCAGCCAGCCCGTCGGTCCGGGCGAATTGCACGTGCCGGCGGTGCGCGGCATCGGCGGCAGCCTGGTCTATTTCATCGACCCCAAGAGCGAGCTCGGCCGGGTGTGGGACATCGAGTTCGGCGTGCCGGCAGCGGCGCAAGCGGCCGACGCCGGCCTGATCACGGTCGACCATATTGCGCAATCCATGCCGTACGAGGAGATGCTGACCTGGCTGCTGTTCTACACGTCGCTGCTGGACGTGACCAAGCTGCAGGAGCAGGACGTGGTCGATCCCGGCGGTCTGGTGAAAAGTCAGGTCGTCCAGTCTTCCGACGGCGGCATCCGCCTGGTGCTCAACGCCTCGCAGTCCAGCCGCACCCAGGCGTCGCTGTTCCTCGAGGAGATGTTCGGCTCGGGCGTGCAGCATATCGCCTTCGCGACCGACAACATCCTGGCCACGGTGGCGCGCCTGAAGGCCAACGGCGTCACCTTGCTGCCGATCCCGGAGAACTACTACGACGACCTCGAGGCCAAGACCGACCTGACGCCGGCGCAGATCGACGCGCTGCGCGCCCACGACGTCCTCTACGACCGCGAGGACGGCGCCGAATACCTGCAGGCCTACGTCCAGAGCGGCGAAGACCGGTTTTTCTTCGAGATCGTCGAACGGCGCGGCTACACCGGCTTCGGCGCCGCCAACGCACCGATCCGGCTGGCGGCACAGACGCGCATCGCCGGCCGCATGGCGCATCTCTGAGGCACGTACCACACCTCACCCTGAGGAGCGGCCGTCAGGCCGCGTCTCGAAGGGTGAGGGGATCGCACCGAGTCTGTTGCCCATCCTTCGAGACGGCCGCTGCGCGGCCTCCTCAGGATGAGGTCGCGGGCGATCGAATCTGCCGATGCGCGGCGGTCATGCTCATGCTATCGCCTGCATCGCACAATGACTCGAGGCAGGCGCGCGCATGACGGCTGACTCCCCACCGCCGCCCGAGCGGCTCGACACCACGCGACTGCAGGCGTTGGCGCTGGCCTACCAGCAGAGCGCGGCGCTGATGGCAGCGGTCGAGCTCGACGTGTTCACGGCGATCTCGAAGGGCGCCGCGACGATCCCCGGCGTGGCGACGGCGATCGGCATCACGCCGCGCCACGCCGAGCGGCTGCTGACGGCGCTGACCGCCATGACCCTGCTGAGCAAGACCGGCGAGCGCTACGCCAACGCGCCCGACGTCGAGCGCTTTCTGGTCAAGGGCTCGGCGCGCTACGCCGGCCCGTGGATCACCTTCACCAAGCCGCGCTGGGACCGCTGGGGCCGGCTGTCGGAGGCGCTGCAAGTGACCACCGAGACGGTGCTCGGCAACTACGAGAGCTTCACCGTCGAGGACGCACGGCGTTACCACGCCGCGACGAACTCGATCGGCATGGGCGCCGGCCGTCTCTTTTGCCGGCAGGTCGATCTCTCGGGGCGCAAACTGCTGCTCGACCTCGGCGGTGGCTCGGGCGCCTACAGCATCGTGGCGGCGCAGACCTGGCCGCAGCTGCGGGCGATCGTGCTCGACCTGCCGCCGGTGACGGTGGTGGCGCAGGACTACATCGCCCAGCACGGCGTCGCCGACCGCGTCACGACCCTGGCCGGCGACTTCACCCGGACCGCGTTCCCGAGCGAAGTCGACGTGGTGCTGATGGCCAGCAACCTGCCGCAATACAGCCCCGAGCTGATCCAGCTGGTGGTGAACAAGGCGTTCGCCGCCCTGGTGCCCGGCGGCGAGATGCACCTGGTGGGCGAGATGCTGAACGACGATCGCAGCGGGCCGCTGAACCCGGCGCTGTGGGGCCTGAACGAGGCGGTGTTCGGTAGCACCGGCGTGGCGCATTCCGAGGCCGATGTGCGGCGCTACTTCGCAACCGTCGGCTTCGCCGGCGTCACGGTCAACGAATTCATCCCGGGAATCCTGAGCCGGGTGACGGGGCGCAAGCCATCCTAGGAGGCGGGGGTTGCACGGCCTTCCGCCTTCGACTACAAGCCCGGCGTCAGGCCTCGCCCCCTTCGTCTAGAGGCCCAGGACGCGGCCCTCTCAAGGCTGAAACACGGGTTCGAATCCCGTAGGGGGCGCCAATAAAACCAATGACGTAGCGCCTGCGCCACCCTTCGTGTCCAAAAAATGTCCAGTATGATTTCGGTTGGCGGCGCGCACTGCTGTCGCGGCTTGCGGTAGGCCGGAAGCGGCATGCCGACCGCGCGGTTCTAACAACTGGGAACCGATGCCACGCCGGGCTGTTGGAACGTCACAAGCGATGGAGTCCAACATGCTCGACCGAGTCCAAGATGGTACTGACCGCATCCCAGTCGGCTATCTGCCCGACCGGTCCGCCCACGCCCATGGCGACATTGCGGACGACACCCTGCGGACAAAGGACGTTGTCGCGGGCTTCCTGATGGCCGTGATGACGCTGGCGCCGCTGGCGGCGACGGGGCTGCTGACGCCTTGACTGGGCGTGGCGTCGGCCATGACGCGCAAGACGGATCCGGCGCGCATCCGGGACGCGATCAACGCCGCGACCAACGGCGAGGTGCAGCGTTGGATCGCGCTCGACGACATTGAGCGGCGGCTCGGGTTGACCGATGCCGCTGCCTGCCGGGCCGCAGTGCGTCGCGCTGCCGATGCCGGCTGGATCGCGACCGGCGGTGGTCGTGACGTGCATAGCGTGGCCATTACCCTTGAAGGCCACCGGCTGGCGCGCGGGCGACGGTCGCGGCAGCGCAAGCCACCGACAAACGCCCTTCCTACATGATCGCTGACAGGCCCGGCGACGAAAGCCACATTCGAGACCGGACCTGGGCCGGGACGTCAACGGCCCAACTTGGCGTCCCGGCCGACCTTCCGGCGTCCACTTGGATCTCGCCACGGGCGCTCAATTGTGCGCCTACGATTGCATCGCTGGCCGCGTCCCTATCACAGGCGCCAGCGGCTGAGAGACAAGCTCGCGCTCCCGCCTGCGTCTGGAGGGGCGCTGACATGCACGGGCGTGAATTCGGTGCTGGCGATCGGCTGACGTGTCCGACGTGCGGCGGCGCTGTGCTCGTGACCAGGCGCGCGCCATTCCTTGGTTACGTCGACAAAGAGTACCAGTCGCCTTGCTGCGTCGAGTGTCATCATTGCTCGCCGCGTGTCGTCAGTCGTGACGGCAGATCGTACCCGATCACCGACGGCAGGCATGACGCAGCCGATGGTAAACGGCCCGGTCGCTAAAGACGCGCCCGCGACCGGTCGTAGGGCATGTTCCGGTTGAACGCGATCATGACGTCTGGCCGTCTCCTCGCGCGGGCGGGGAGACGGTCTTGATCGTCTGTTTTCAATCTCGCGAAACGAGCTCCAGGGCGGGACGCCAATAGCCACTCACAGGACGTCCCGGCCATCGTTTCGATGGTCGGTGGTCGGCGCCCGGCGTCTCCGCGGAAAGCATTTGGAAGTCCCGCTCCGGCAGGGAACCAAATGCCACGCCCGGCAGTTATGGCAGCGACATTACCAAATGCCCAGTCGCGCGACGCCGCACGCTCGCGCGGCCGGGTATAGGCCGGGACGCTTTGGTTCCCCTTGGTGTCCCGGCCACCCATTCCCGGCGGGCTGGAATAATGCTGTTTCGAAACCTTCCCGCCGGCCCGGCTTGCGAACGGTGCGACGCGCGGACCTTTGTCGCGAGCATAGAGCCGCACCTGGAAAAACGACGGTATGCCCGGTACGTCTTCGAGTGCCCGCGCTGCTATCACCTGACGCGGATGTCCGTCGCCGACGGCGTGTCGGGCCGACTTGAGCGCCTTCAACTGGCGGACGCGTTTGTAGCCAAAGCGGCCTTTCTGATCGAGCGGCAGGAGACGCTGATCCAGCATCTAACGGCGCAAGGGCGCGATATCGGCCGCGCCGAAGCCCTGCTGGTGATCTTGCAGGAATCGATGATGGCGCTGACGCGATGGCAAAGCTACGTCAGTCAACGCCGCTTCATTTGATGAAGCTGGGATGCCTGGGCAGGCCGGACGTTCTCGGTAATCCGGGTGACACCGGAGCGAAACGGGCCTCTTCTAAAGGGATCAATGGTTTGGCACCGGTGTGGTTCTCGAAGGATGGCAGGCTGGCCTTTATCGCTTCTTGGATGGCGGCCCTGCGCATGACTTTTCATTCTTTCGCCGCATGAGCGACACCGAATCGCCCACGCAACTTCGTCAACTAGGCTTCGTTTTGCGAGTATGAACAGAAGCGCGGAAGCCTGATGAAGGTAAGCGCTGACCAGAGCAGGGGCGGTCGGCTGAGAGAATCTCAGCCACCGCGCCCTGCCACCCTTCCCGCGATGCACAGTGATCCGGCGTCAGTTCACTGATGGCCCGTAGCGAACCGTTTCATTGTCGGCCAGATGAACTGCTGAAGACGGTTTGGCGGTCGTGGTGCGTACGGTGGCCAAAACGTTCCGCTTTGCGAGAGTTCAGTTTCAAAGCGATCATTGCCAAAATTCCGCGGGCGGAAGGCGACACACCGACGCTAGGGCACGAAGAGTTCCCGGCGACGGTGACGCGGTTCCTGTCAGCGGGCCGAAAATCACGCGTCGTGAGGGGATCCTGCGCGACGGGTTGTCGTCTCCGGGGCTATGTACCATGCGACCCGCTTGCAGGCGCATTGCCAACCCGCTGCGAAGGCGTTCCAGCCAAAATCGCCACCTGTCAGTGCGCGGAGCCCATTTATCCCCGACGTGCACCGAACTACCCACAGGTTCCGAAGGAACCGCAGGCGCTGTCTTACGCTTTAGTGTGCGCTCCATCCGGCCGCTGTGCTGGCCTACGCTTTCCGGACCGGGGGTGCATGCGCCGCCGCGACCTGGGCCACCGCGCAAGGGCTGACCGCTTGCAGGTCGGCGTCGATGATGCCGAACCCTGTACTTTGCCATCGGGGATGGGGCAGGGTGGGCATAGTGCCGGGTCGTCAGAACGACCGGCTGCAGCTGAGCAGCAATCGTCGGCTAGGCGTTCAGCCTCCGCTCGACCCTCCCGATGATCGCAATGTATTCCGTGACATCAGCTTCCTGTCCCAATTCGGCGGCATAGCCGCGAAGCCGCCCGAGCGACTCAAGAAGGAGGCCACGGGTCTTTTCGACCAGTGCCTCGGAGATTTTATCCGGCGCACCTTTCCGGGCCTTCTTTGTCTTGTTGTAGTTGGTCCTGCGCTTGGCGACCACGGCGGCCCAGAGGTTCTTGAGCAGCGGCCAGTCTCGCGATCGCCTGAGGCAGTCGGTCAGTTCCATCAGATTGTCGCCGTAGTTCCATTCCCAGTTCCATCGGCGGAATTCCACCACCAGGGGGGCGAAGGCCTCCTTCTCGATGTAGGCGCGAAACATCTGCGCCAACGCCTTGTCATACTCCCGGTAGACCGTCTGCCCGTGCTCGTTCTTGCCGGTCATCCCGGCGTGCTCGAGATGGCGTTCGATGTCTTTCTGGAAGTCCCGGAAGGTCGGTGCGAACGATGTGTCCATGGGAGGGGCTCGCACAGCTTGCGACCGGCCACATTGGCCGATTATGTCTTAGACCGAACCATCCTACGATGCGCCGGAGCCCTTGACGAATAGCGTGCTGTCGCGCTGCTAGCTGCCTGCAACCCTTGGAGAGGCGCGTCATGCAATCCGGCACCATGGTCTTCACCGCGATGAACCGGGTGATCTTCGGCAAGCCGGCCGCCGAGTCGATCGTGGCCGAGGCCGATCGCCTGCGGTCCAGGCGCGTCTTTGTGCTGGCCGGACGCACGCTCAACACCAGGACGGACGAGATCGACAAGGTGAGGCGGGCGCTGGGCGCGCGCTTTGCCGGCGTGCACGACGACATGCCGGCGCATTCGCCGCGCGAGGCGGTGGTCGCCTGTGCCAACGCTGCGCGTGCCGCCGGCACTGACCTCCTTGTGACCATTGGCGGAGGTTCGGTGACCGACGGTGGCAAGGCGGTGACCATCTGCCTGGAACATGGCATCGACACTGTTGACGCCATGGAACCTTTCCGCAGCGTCGTCGAGGACGGCAAGCGGCGCATTCCCGAGTTCCGCGCGCCCAAGGTGCGGCAGATCGCCGTGCCGACCACCTTGTCGGCCGGCGAGTTCAACGCCCGCGCCGGCGTCACGAACACGCGTCTGAAGCTCAAGCAGAGCTTCATCAACCGCGGCATCGTGCCGGAATCGGTGATCCTTGATCCGGCGATCACCGTGCACACGCCCGAGTGGCTGTGGCTCTCCAGCGGCGTGCGGGCGGTCGACCACGCGGTCGAGACCTACCTGTCGATCGACGCCAACGACTACACCGACGGTACGGCGCTGCAGGCGCTGCGCTCCCTGGGCGCCGGCCTGCCGGCGGTGAAGGCGGATGCCGGCAGCCTCGACGCCCGGCTGCGCTGCATGATCGGCGCCTGGCTGTCGATGGTCGGCATCGTGTCGGGCACGCGGCTGGGCGCCAGCCACGCCATCGGCCACATCCTCGGCGGCTCGGCCGACGTGCCGCACGGCCACACGTCCTGCGTCATGCTGCCCTACGTGCTCGACTACAACGCGCCGGTGAACGGCGCCCGCCAGCGCGAGGTGGTCGCGGCGCTCGGCCAGCCGGGCAGGCCCGCGGGCGAGGTACTCGATGCGCTGATCCGTGGCCTTGGCATGCCGCGCACCCTGCGCGACGTGAAGATCGTTGAGTCGGACCTGCCGCGCTTGGCCAAGAACTGCATGCTCGACGACTGGACCTACTCCAACCCGCGGCCGATCTCGAACCCGGAGCAGGTGATGGAGATCCTGAAGGCTGCGTACTGACGACGGCGGCACAGCTATTGTTCCACCGCGCCAGCGCGTACATCAGAGGCCTGACGATATGCGTCCATTCGGCACCATCGATGGCGCGCCGGTCCATGAGGCCCGGATCGAGGCCGGTGGCGGCGTGATGTCGGCGTCGATCATCGAGTACGGCGCCGTGCTGCGCGACTTGCACGTGCGCCGCCGTGACGGCCGCAGGCAGCGCGTCGTACTGGGCTTCGACCGTCTCGAGGACTACATCGCGCATTCGCCGCATTGCGGCGCCATCGCCGGACGCTTCGCCAACCGCATCGGCGGCGGCACCTTCTGGCTTGACGGCCAGCGCTACCAGCTGCCGCTGAACCAGGACGGCCGCCACTCGCTGCACGGCGGCCACGGCTTCGGCGTGCGGCCGTGGCGGTTCGTGCAGGCGACCGCCGACAGCGTGACCCTGGCGCTCGTGTCGCCCGACGGCGACCAGGGCTATCCGGGCACGATGCATGTCACGTGCCGCTACACCCTGGCGGCGCCGATGACGTTGCGCATCGCGCTGGAGGCGACCACCGACCGCGCCACGGTGGTCAACCTCTGCCACCACAGCTACTTCAATCTCGATGGCGGTACCGACGTCCTCGACCATGAGCTGGAGGTGCGAGCCAACCTCTTCGTGTCGGTCGACGCCGACCTGATTCCCGACGGCCAGATCCTGGCCGTCGCCGGCACGCCACTTGACTTCCGCAAGCCGCGCCCGATCCGCCGCCTCGACGCGGCGGGCGATCGGCAGCGCTATGACAACGCTTACCTCCTGCGCCGCGACCGACTCGAAACCGGCGCCGTGGATGACCTTGACCTGGCGCATGCCTCGACCCTGGCGTCGGCTGGCTCAGGGCTGCGCATGGAGGTCTGGACCACGGAACCGGCGCTGCAGGTCTATGACGGCGCCAAGCTCGCGGTGCCGGTCGCCGGCCTCGATGGTGCGCGCTACGGTGCCTGCGCCGGCCTGTGCCTGGAACCGCAGCACGTGCCCGACAGCCCCAACCTGCCGCACTTCCCCTCGACCGTACTGCGGCCGCGCAGCGTCTATCGCCAGCTGACCGAGTATCGCTTCGCCTGAGGCAGGTGCCCCACGGTCGGTGGGTGCAAGTCGAGATCGGCCGCCTCACAGTCGCTGCAAAAAGTAACTGCGGACGATTTCAGTCATTGTGTTTGTAGATCATGAAACATACCAGCATTGGTATGCCAATTATCTGCGTTTTTAGGCCCTCTGGAGGGGGTCTTTTCTCGGATGGGGGTCGGGTACCTTGACCGGCCGTACCATGCTGTACGGGCCTCTGGAGCGCGCTGGCGGGCCTGTTCAAGGGCGGGGGAGGCGAGCGCTCTAGACAGCCGTCCGGTACGTCGGGCGGCGCCTGACGTACCATTTGACCCCGAAGAATTTGGGGTCTTGAGCAGGGCAGGGCGGCGACGCTGCCCCGGCGGGCAGGGCAATCGCATATGGCGCTCTATGCCGTCGTCCCGACCAAGGCCCGAAGGGCCGCGTGGAGGGACCTTTTTTCAAGCACCTCGATTTCAGCGGTTGAGACAAGGTCCCTCGACTGCGCCGCGCTTTGCGCGGCTCCGCTCGGGACGACGAAACCACTGCTATAGCGATAGACCTGCTCCGGCGTGGGACCCGGCCGTCCAATCGTATCAGCCCCTGGCCGGCGACGCGACGATGTTGCGCGGTACGTCCTTGAACGGCTTGTCGGTGTCGACGCTGGGCTCGCGCGGCATTTTCAGCACCCGCTCGGCGATGATGTTGCGCTGGATCTCGTCGGTGCCGCCGGCGATCGACACGGCAGGGACCGATACGAGGATCTCGGCGATCACGCCGCCCATCGGGCTCTCGGCGCCGCTCAGCAGCGCGTCGGCGCCCGTCATGGATGTGTGCACCCGCGCCGCCGCCCGCGCCACGTGGCTCGCCACCAGCTTGCCCAGCGAACCCTCGGGGCCCTGCGGCTTGCCTTGCTCCTGCGCCGCGCGCGCCCGGCGCGCCGTCCACTCGGCGGCCTTGGACATGATCAGCAGCTTGGCGATCTCCTGCCGCACCACGGGATCGTTGATCTTGCCCGTCTCCTTGGCCCGCGGCAGCACGAGGTCGACCCGTCCGGCGCGCTGCGGATACCACTTGTAGGGCTCCATCGTGGTCGCGACTTCTTCGCGCTCTTCCTCGTAGATGCGGCCCTTGCGGTTGGACGCGGTCGCCCAGGTCCGTAGCCCGTCAGCGCCGCGCCGCTCGTGCATCAGGGTGGTGGTCGCCACGCTCCAGCCGTCGCCGACCTCGGACACCAGGAACTCGGGCTCGACGATGGCGTCGGTGAAGAAAACCTGGTTGAACGAGGCGTGGCCGTTCATCTGCCGCAGCGGGTGCACCTGCACGCCCGGCTGCTTCATGTCGAGGATGAAGTAGGCCAGCCCCTTGTGCTTGGCCACATCCCAGTTGGCGCGCGCCAGTAGCAGGCCCCACTGCGCCCGATGGGCGCTAGTGGTCCACACCTTCTGGCCGTTGATCACCCAGTTGTTGCCCTTGAAGTCGGCGCGCGTCACGGCGCCGGCCAGGTCCGAGCCGCTGCCCGGCTCGCTGAACAGCTGGCACCAGGTGTCCTCGCCGGTGAGGATGCGGCGCAGGTACTTCTCCTTATGGAAGTCGGTGCCGTGCGCCAGGATGGTCGCGGCGGCCAAGGTGCGGATGCCCGCCTTGGCGACGCCGACGGCGCCGACGCGCGCGAACTCCTCCTCGACCACCGGCGCCAGCGCCTGCGGCAGGTCGCGGCCGTACCAGCGCTTCGGCCAGTTCGGCATGCCCCAGCCGGAATCCGCCAGCCGATTGCGCCACTCGACCAGGCCGAGCTCGGGGTTCCAATTGGCCTCCAGCCAGGCCCGCACTTCGGCGCGCACCGCCGCTTCCGTCGGCTCGTTCATGGCTCGCCCCTTTCCTAGTGCTTCCAGTGGCGCATCATCTGTTCGCGATGATGCGTGGCGTCGCCGAGCAGGATTTCCGAGCTCTTGGCGCGCTTGAACCACAGGTGCGTGTCGTTGTCCCAGGTGAAGCCGATGCCGCCGTGCAGCTGCACGGCATGGATGGCGGTCTGCAGGTAGGCCTCCGAGGCGCAGGCTTTGGCCAGCGAGGCGATCGCCGGCAGGTCATCGTCGCCCTCGTCCAACGCCGCGGCGGCGTAGTAGGCGGCCGACTTGGCCAGCTCGACGTCAACCAGCATGTCGGCGGCCTTGTGCTTGGTGGCCTGGAACGAGGCGATCGAGCGGCCGAACTGCATGCGCATCTTGGCATAGTCCAGCGCGTCCTCGCGCAGCCGCGCCGCGCCGCCGACCATTTCGTTGGCCAGCAGCACCGCTGCCTGCTGCATCGTGCGGGCGAAGGGCGCGGCGGCGGCGCCGGCCTCGCCCAGCGGCTGCGCCTCGACCGAGGCGAACTGCAGCCGCGCCAGCTTGCGGGTTTCGTCCATCGACTTCAGCAGTTGGCGCTGCAGGCCCTTGGCGTCGCCGGCCACGGTGAAGAAGGACAAACCCGTTTCGCCACTCGATCCGGGGCTGCGGGCCAGCACGACGATCAGGTCGGCGGTGTGCCCGTCGAGCACGAAGCTCTTGACGCCGTCCAGCCGCCAGGCCGAACCCGAAGTCGTGGCCGTCATGCGAACGCCGGCTCCGTCGCTGCCGCCATCGTCTTCCGCGAAGGCCAGTGTCGCGGTGGCATCGCCGGCGGCGACCGCCGGCAGCAGGGCGCGCTTCTGCGCCTCGGTGCCGGCGTTGAGGATGGCGGTGGTGGCCAGCGCCGCGGTCGAGAAGAACGGCGCGCACAGCAGGCTGCGGCCCATCTCCTCCAGCACGATCGCCAGTTCGCCGTAGCCGAAGCCCTGGCCGCCATAGTCCTCGGGAATGTGGATCGCCGTCAGGCCCTGTTCCTGATTGAGTTTCTTCCAGGCGTCGCGCTCCCAGCCGGTTTCCGTCGCCATCAGCCGTCGCACTTCCGTGGTCGGCGATCGGGCCTCCAGCAGGCGCCGCACCAGGCCGCGGAACTCTTCCTGCTCAGGCGAGAAGCTGTAGCGCATGGCGTCCTCTTCGCAGCGTCGCGGCCGGCCCGCCATTCTGCAAAACGGCCGGGGACACGTCGTATGGCGGGAGGGACGATAGCACTGTTGGCGACGTGGCTGGCTACGGCGTTCAGGGAGGGTTTGGTAGCGAAAAAGTCGGCACGAGCAGTGACATCCTGGTCATACACCTGCGCTTGATCTGGCCACTCGCTGCCGCCAGCATGACCAGACCTCGCCCGGATTTTGGCTTGCGCAAGGGGACTTCGTGCCCGGTTACGGACTGATCGGCTTCGGGAGGATCGGCAGACGGTTGGCAGGGCTGGTGCCGAGCCCGGTGGTCGTGCTGGTGCGCCCGGCGCAGGTCGCCGACGCTGCCGAGGTCGTCGGCCGCGAGGCGGTGGTTACGGCGCTCGATGCCTTCTTGGCCCGCCGGCCGGCGATTGCGATCGAATGCGCGTCGGCGCTGGCACTCGCTGCCTTTGGCCCTGCTTTGCTGGCATCGGGCACAGATCTGGTGCCGCTGTCCCTGACGGCGCTGGTCGATCCGGCCTTCGAGCGGCGTCTCACCGAGGCGGCGCAGGCCGGGCCGGGGCGCATCGAGATCGCTCCTGGCGCTATCGGCACGCTCGACCTGCTGTCGACAGCGAGGGAGGAGCGGTTGCACCGCGTCACTTACCGGCAGATCAAGTCGCCGGCCATGTGGCAACGGACACCGGCCGCCGGCCTGCTCGATCTCCTGGCGATCGGCACGCGGCAGGTATTCTACAAGGGTAGTGTCCGCGAGGTGGCACGACACTTTCCGCACAATCTCAACACGTCGGTCGGGGTGGCCCTTGCCGGCTTGGGCCTCGACCGCACCGAAGCCGAGCTGATCGCCGATCCGGCCGTCTGTGAAACCGGCCATGAACTGGACATCGATGCCGGACCGGGGAACGTGCAGCTGCGACTGGGCGGCCGCCGGGAAGCGCCGGATGGCGATCCCGCCGACTACACGGCCTACAGTTTGGCGCGCGTCCTGCGCCGACGGCTGGCGCGAGTGATGATCTGATGACCACCCTGCGACGCGATCCGGTCGATCTGCTGCGCACGCTGATCGGCGCGCAACGCCAGGGAGAGGCAGCCGTGCAACGCTTGGTCGCCGAGGCGGCGCAGGCGCTGGGCTGCACCGTCGAGACCGTGCGCTATCGGCCAGGCGACGTGCCGATGGTCGCGGAGTTCGCCAGCGACCGCGCCATCGATCTGGGCGAGCGTGCCAGCGTCGTGGCCCGGTACAAGGGCCGGGGCGCAGGACGCAGCGTGATCTTCTTCGCACACCCCGACGGCGAGCCGGTTGCCGGGCTCGACGCTTGGCAGCGCGATCCGTTTGCCGGCGCGGTCGAAGGTGGTCGCATCTACGGCTGGGGCGTGGCCGACGATCTGTCGGGTGTGGCGATCCTGGTCGAGGGCCTGGCAGCCGTGCTGGCCGCCGGCCAGGCGCCGGCAGGCGACGTCATCCTCGCCAGCACGCCCAGCAAGCGGCATGCCCGCGGCGTCGCGGCACTGCTGCACGGCGGACTTCGGGCCGATGCGGCGGTGTACCTGCATCCTGCGGAGTCGGGCATCGGTCTTCGGGAAATCAAGGCCTTCGCACCGGGCATGCTGGAGTTCCGGATCACGGTGGACGGCTGTCCGCCCGATACCAACGAGATCAGCCATGCCGCCTTCGCGCATCGCGCGGTCAATCCGCTCGACAAGCTGTGGCTGGTGTATCGCGCGCTGCAGGTACTGGATGCGCAGCGCGGCGCCCGCGTGCGCCATCCTACGCTTGAGGCTGCGATCGGCCGGTCGACCAATCTGCTGGTGTCGCGCCTGAGCACGGAGGGCGAGACGGGGCTCTCGCGAATTGCGCCACGGGCCGTGCTGACGGGCTGCGTGACGTTTCCACCCCAGGAGAGCCTTGCTGGGGTCCAGGCCGAGCTCGACGCCGCCGTGCAAGGCGCCGCAGCCGGCGATGACTGGTTGCGGCAGCACCCGCCGCGGCTGCAGTGGCTGTCCGGCGTCGCCGCTGCCGAGGTGGCGCTTGAGCATCCTCTCTACGTCACGGTAGCGGAC
>DATFGV010000708.1:0-9839 GCA_035249115.1 Vineibacter sp. | reverse complement strand
CCAAAGCGCAGAGCGCCTCGTCGACGCCGACTGCGTCACCTTCCTTCTTGTACCACTCGGCGACGGTCGCCTCGGTGACGGATTCGCCCAGGGTCGGGACCTTGATCTCGATCGCCATGATGTTCCTCTAGGCCGGCGCCTTGAGGGCGCTGGGGGCGCGCCGCTCCAGAGGCGCGACTTCGTCGCAACAAACTCGCCACAAAGGGAAAAGGGCGCTGCGCGCCCACGCGCCACTGGAGTGGCGCGCCCCCGGCACTCAGTCCACCGTCAACGCGCGGTCGACCAGCTCCGCCTGCTCCTTGGTGTGGTTCTTCAGCAGCCCGGTCGCCGGCGACGCGGATTCCTTGCGGCCGATATAGACCGGACGACGCGCGCCAACGTCGAGTTCGGTCAGCACCCGTTCGATGCGGCGGTCGACAAAGTGCCAGGCGCCCATGTTCTCCGGCTCCTCCTGGCACCACGCCACTTCGGCGTTGCGATAGCGGCGCAGCTCCTTGGCGGTGGCCGCGAGCGGGAACGGATAGAGCTGCTCGACCCGCACGATCGCGACGTCGTCGACCTTGCGGGCGCGGCGCTCGGCAAGCAGGTCGTAGTACACCTTGCCGGAGCACAGCAGCACGCGCTTCACCTTGGCGTCGGCGACCAGCTTGTCGGTCTCGGGCAGCACGCGATGGAAGCTTTCGGCGCCCGACATCTCGTCCAGCCGCGACACGCATTCCTTGTGCCGCAGCAGCGACTTGGGCGTCATGACCACCAGCGGCTTGCGGAAGCTGCGGCGCACCTGGCGACGCAGGGCGTGGAAGTAGTTGGCCGGAGTCGTGATGTTGCAGATCTGCCAGTTGTCCTCGGCCGACAGCTGCAGGTAGCGCTCCAGCCGGGCCGAGGAATGCTCGGGGCCCTGGCCTTCGTAGCCGTGCGGCAACAGCATCACCAGGCCGGAGAAGCGGAACCACTTGCTTTCACCGGAGCAGATGAACTGGTCGACGATGACCTGGGCGCCGTTGGCGAAGTCACCGAACTGCGCCTCCCACAGCACCAGCGCGTTGGGCTCGGCGAGCGTGTAGCCGTACTCGAACCCCAGCACGCCCGCCTCGCTCAGCGGGCTGTCGATGACGTCGAAATGCGCCTGGTCGTCGCGGATATGGTTGAGCGGCACGTAGCGGTTGTCATTGGTCTGGTCGACCAGCACGGAGTGGCGCTGCGAGAAGGTACCGCGGCCCGAGTCCTGGCCCGACAGCCGTACCGGCGTGCCCTCGACCAGCAGGGTGCCGAACGCCAAGGCCTCGGCCGTCGCCCAGTCGATGCCCTCGCCGCTCTCGATCATCTTCCGTTTGTCGTCGAGCTGGCGCAGGATCTTGCGGTTGGTGTCGTGATTCTCAGGCCGCTTGGCGAGCGCCAGCCCGACCTCCTTCAACAGCTTCAGGTCCACCGCCGTGCTGCCTTTGCGGTCCTCCTCGCCGGGCGCCACGGTCATCCCGGTCCACTTGCCCTCCAGCCAGTCGGCCTTGTTGGGCTTGAACGATGCGGCGGCAGTGAACGAGTCGTCCAACCGCTTGCGGAAGTCGGCGACCATGCCGTCGAACTCAGCGCGGCTGAGCACGCCCTCTTCGACCAGGCGGCTGGCGTAGACCTCCTCGACCGACGGATGCTGGCCGATGCTCTTGTACATCGAGGGCTGCGTGAACATCGGCTCGTCCGACTCGTTGTGGCCGTGCCTGCGATAGCAGAACATGTCGATGACGATGTCGTGCTTGAAGCGGTGGCGGAACTCGACCGCGATGCGGGCGCAGTGCACCACCGCTTCCGGATCGTCGCCGTTCACGTGCAGGATCGGCGCCTGCACGATCTTGGCGACCTCGGTGCAGTACGGCCCCGAACGCGAGTAGGTCGGCGACGTCGTGAAGCCGATCTGGTTGTTGACGATGAAGTGCACCGTACCACCGGTGCGGTAGCCCTTCAGGTCGCTGAGGTCGAGGCCTTCGGCGACCAGGCCCTGGCCGGCGAAGGCGGCGTCGCCGTGCATCAGCAGGCCCATGACCGACAGGCGCTCCTTGTCGTTTCGCTGGTCCTGCTTGGCGCGCACCTTGCCCAGCACGACGGGATTGACCGCCTCGAGATGCGACGGATTGGCGGTCAGCGACAGGTGCACCACGTGGCCGTCGAACTCGCGGTCCGACGAGGCGCCGAGGTGGTACTTCACGTCGCCCGAGCCGCGCAGCTCCTCGGGGTGCGAGGCTTTGCCCTGGAACTCCGAGAACAGCGCCGTGTAGTTCTTGCCCATCATGTTGACGAGCGTGTTCAGCCGGCCGCGATGCGGCATGCCGATCACGATCTCCTTCACGCCCAGAGCGCCGCCACGCTTGATGACCTGCTCCAGGGCCGGAATCAGCGACTCGCCGCCGTCGAGGCCGAAGCGCTTGGTGCCGACGAACTTGACGTGCAGGTATTTCTCCAGGTGCTCGGCCTCAATGATGCGCTGCAGGATGGTCTTCCGGCCGATCTCGGTGAAATCGGGCTGGTTCTCGATGTTTTCGATGCGCTCCTGGATCCACGCCTTGTGATCCGGGTCGCTGATGTGCATGTACTCGACGCCGATTGACCCGCAGTAGGTCTTCTCCAGCCGAGACACGATCTGGCGCAAGGTCGCCTGGTCGCCCAGGCCAAGCGCGCCGTTGATATAGATCGACCGATCCCAGTCGCCGTCGCCGAAGCCATAGGTTTTCGGGTCAAGTTCGGGATGATAGGTCTTGGGCGTCAGGCCAAGCGGATCGAGGTTGGCCTGCAGGTGGCCGCGGATGCGGAAGGAGCGGATCAGCATCAGCGCCCGCACCGAATCCAGTGCCGCCGCCCGCACCTGGTCCTGCGGGATTGCCGCATCGGCAGACGCGGCGGCGGCCTGGCCATTGGCTGTCAGGTTGACGTTCGCGGCCAGCGGCCGCATGTCGGCATCAACGACGCCGATGATCTTTGTTTCCTTCGGCGCCCAGCTAGCGCCGGCGGCTTCGCGCAACAGCGCCGGCTGCTCGACCGACAGTTCGTCGAACAGCGTCCGCCAGCTGTCGTCAACCGAGGCCGGGTCGGCGGCATAGCGGGCGAACAATTCCTCGATGAAGGCGGCGTTGGCGCCCGACAGGAAAGACGTACGTTCGGCCTGTTGCATGACGACCTCTCGCCTAGACTCCTGGGAGTGCGGGTTGCACGCCCGCCCCACGGGCGGGCGGGACACCCACGCCGCCAGCCACCTCAGCGCTTGCGCATCGCCTCGAGCATGCCCGAGCCCAGCGCGGCGGGGGAATCGACCACGTGGATGCCGGCGGCGCGCAGGGCGTCGACCTTGAACGCCGCCGTGTCGTTGCCGCCCGAGATCACCGCGCCAGCGTGGCCCATGCGGCGTCCAGGCGGCGCCGTGCGACCGGCGATGAAGCCGACCACCGGTTTCTTGCTGCCACTGGCCTTGTAGTAATCGGCACCGCGGATCTCGGCGTCGCCGCCGATCTCGCCGATCAGCACCATCCCCTCGGTCTCGGGATCGCGCACGAACATGTCCAGGCACTCGACGAAACTGGTGCCGTTGACCGGATCGCCGCCGATGCCGATGCACGTGGTCTGGCCCAGTCCGGCGGCCGTGGTCTGCGCCACTGCCTCGTATGTGAGGGTGCCGGAGCGCGACACGATGCCGATCTTGCCGCGCTTGTGGATGTGGCCCGGCATGATGCCGATCTTGCACTCGCCCGGGGTAATGACACCGGGGCAGTTGGGGCCGATCAGCCGCGTCTTCGAGCCGGCCAGCGCCCGCCTGACCGTCACCATGTCGAGCACCGGGATGCCTTCGGTAATGGTGACCACCAGCGCCACGCCGGCGTCGATCGCCTCGAGGATCGCGTCGGCGGCGAAGGCCGGCGGCACGTAGATGACGGACGCATCGGCACCGGTCTTGTCGACCGCCTCCTTGACGGTGTCGAACACCGGCAGGTCGAGGTGCTTGGTGCCGCCCTTGCCCGGCGTGATGCCGCCGACCATTTTGGTGCCGTAGGCGATCGCCTGTTCGGAATGGAACGTGCCCTGCGAGCCGGTGAAGCCCTGGCAGATGAGCTTGGTGTTCTTGTCGACCAGGACGGCCATCACTTCGCCTCCTGCACGGCCTTGACCACCTTCTCGGCCGCCTCGCCGAGATTGTCGGCCGACACGATCGGCAGGCCGGACTCACGCATGATCTTCTTGCCCAGGTCGACGTTGGTGCCTTCCAGCCGCACCACCAGCGGCACGTGCAGGCTGACCTCGCGCGCCGCCGCGACGACGCCCTCGGCGATGACGTCGCAGCGCATGATACCGCCGAAGATGTTGACCAGGATGCCCTCGACGTTGGCATCCGACAGGATGATCTTGAAGGCGGTGGTGACCCGCTCGCGCGTCGCGCCGCCGCCGACGTCGAGGAAGTTGGCCGGCTCGCCGCCGTAGAGCTTGATGATGTCCATGGTCGCCATGGCGAGGCCGGCGCCGTTGACCATGCATCCGATGTTGCCGTCGAGCTTGACGTAGTTGAGGTCGTGCTTCGCGGCCTCGAGCTCGGACGGATCCTCCTCGCTCTCGTCGCGCAGCTCGGTGAACTCCTTGTGGCGGTAGAGCGCGTTGTCGTCGAGGTTCACCTTGGCGTCGAGCGCCATCACGTCGCCAGCGCCGGTGACGATCAGCGGGTTGACCTCGATCAGCGAGCAGTCGAGATCGACGAAAGCCCTGTACAGGGCGGCCAGCATTTTGGTAGCGACGCCGATCTGCTTGCCTTCCAGCCCGAGCGCGAAGGCGACGCGCCGCCCGTGGAACGACTGGTAGCCGGCGATCGGATCGATGGCGATCTTGATGATCTTCTCGGGCTGCTCGTGCGCCACCTTCTCGATGTCCATGCCGCCCTCGGTCGAGGCGACGATGGTGACGCGGCTCGTCGCGCGGTCCATCAGGAGCGACAGGTAGAGCTCGCGTTTGATGTCGCAGCCCTCCTCGATGAAGACCCGGTTGACCTCCTTGCCCGCCGGACCGGTCTGCTTGGTGACCAGGACCTTGCCCAGCATCGCGTCGGCGTGGGCGCCGACGTCATCGACCGACTTCACCACCCGCACGCCGCCTTTGCCGTCAGGATCGTGCTTGAAGCGGCCCTTGCCGCGGCCGCCGGCATGGATTTGTGACTTCACCACGTAGACCGGGCCGGGCAGCTTGCGGGCCGCGTCCATCGCCTCGGCCGGGGTGTAGGCGACGAACCCTTTGGGCACCGCCACGCCGTATTTCGCGAGCAACGCTTTGCCCTGGTATTCGTGGATGTTCATGCGGACCTGATCGACGAAATGACGGGGACGGCGCAACCGCGCCGTCTGGTCTTTCGGCGCGATAAACCAAGGGGGTTCGTTTTCATAAGAAACTTAGAAACGATGGGCCGCAAATCTAACACTTCGGGTGTGCGACGCAATCTCAATTCAACAGGCAGCGCGGCCACTCGATGACGCGGAATGCCCGAACCGGCGTGTGCAAAATCGCGTCTCTCCGAGCGAAACCGGGAGGCCAGCCGGACCCCGGCCACCACTGCACCCGATATGCGCGGGCAATGCCCAATAGCCGGCTAGCCGGCCGCCACGATTTTCTTGGTGGCGTCGACCAGCCCGCGGACGGCGCCCACCGACTTGTCGAACATGGCCTTCTCCTCGGCGTTCATCGCCACCTCGATGATGCGCTCGATGCCGCCGGCACCGATGATCACCGGCACACCAATATAAAGGCCGTTGATGCCGTACTGTCCGGTCAGCAGCGCGGCGCACGGCAGCAGCCGCTTCTTGTCCTTCAGGTAGCTCTCGGCCATGGCGATGGCCGACGCCGCAGGCGCATAGAAGGCCGACCCGGTCTTGAGCAGGGCGACAATCTCGCCGCCGCCGTCGCGGGTGCGCTGCACGATCTTGTCGAGCCGCTCCTGGGTGGTCCACCCCATCTTGACGAGGTCGGGCAGCGGGATGCCGGCCACGGTTGAATAGCGCACCAGCGGCACCATGGTGTCGCCGTGGCCACCCAGCACGAAGGCGGTGACGTCCTCAACCGACACCTTGAACTCCTCGGCAAGGAAATAGCGGAAACGCGCCGAATCGAGCACGCCGGCCATGCCCACGACGCGCGCCGCCGGGAGGCCGGTGACCTCCTGCATGAGGCCCACCATGGCGTCGAGCGGGTTGGTGATGACGATGACGAAGGCGTTGGGCGCGTTTTCCTTGATGCCCTTGCCGACCGCGTTGATCACCTTGGCGTTTATGCCGATCAGATCGTCGCGGCTCATGCCCGGCTTGCGCGGCACGCCGGCGGTGACGATCACCACATCTGCGCCCTTGATGTCGGCGTAGCTCGAAGTGCCGCTGTAGCCGGCGTCGAACTTCGCGACCGGCGACAGCTCGGCGATGTCCAGCGCTTTGCCCTTGGCGACGCCCTCGAAATCCGGAATGTCGAGCAGAATGATGTCGCCCAGTTCCTTCTGACCGGCGAGCAAGGCGAGCGTGCCTCCAATCTGACCGGCGCCGACCAGCGCGATCTTCCTGCGGGCCATCTGGTTCTCCTTCGGTTCCGGAGCCGGGTTGCTCACAGAATGGGCAGTCACCGGCATGCCAAGGCGGCGCTAGGTAGCGCGATTCATCCCGAGCGGCAAGCGCGCGGCAGATAGTCGCCCAAGGCCGAGACCGGCGCCAATGGACCGCCGGTCGCGGCCTTCAAACCACGCAACCATGATGCGCCGATGACACCAGGCGGACGTACTTGTGATGGACCGAGCCCGGCCGAACTCGCGCCGGGTCCGGAGCCCGCCACTCGGCCATGCGTCGCGCGATCTCATCGTCCGGCACCTCCAGAGTAAGGGTCCGCGCCCGAGGGTCGATGACAATCGCATCGCCGTCACGGACCGCCGCGATCGGGCCGCCACTCGCCGCCTCCGGCGAGATGTGGCCGATCAGGATGCCGTGCGAAACGCCGGAAAAGCGGCCGTCGGTGATCAGCGCGACGTCCTCGCCCAGGCCGCGGCCTTGCAGCTGGATGGTCAGCATCACCATCTCCGGCATGCCGGGGCCGCCGACCGGACCGACGTTGCGCACCACGATGACGTTGCCCGGCACAATCCCGCCGGCGCGAATGGCCGCCATCGTGTCGGCCTCCGAGTCGAAGACCCGCGCCGTGCCGCGGAACTGGCCTTTTTCCAGCGTCTTGCCGGACAATTTCAGCAGGCAACTTTCCGGCGCGAGATTTCCCTTCAGCACACTGATGTGATTGTTGGGCGGCGCAATCGGCCGGCCCACCGGCAGGACGATGTCCTGGCCGACCAGCTGCTCCAGGGTCGGCACGTCCGCGAGGTTTTCGGCCAGGGTCTTGCCGGTGACCGTCATGACGTCGCCATGCAGGAAGCCATGGCGCAACAGCTCCTTCATGACCACCGGCACGCCGCCGATCGCGTGCAGGCTGGTCATGGCGTAGGGGCCGTGCGGTTGCAGGTTCGTCAAAAGCGGAATCCGTTCCCCGACCTGCTGAATGCGCTCGATCGTGACCGGTACCTGGGCGTCGCGCGCGACGGCCATCAGGTGCAGGTACATGTTGGTCGAGCCGCCCATGGCATAGACCGTCGCGATCGCGTTTTCGAAGGCGCGCTCGGTCATGATGTCGCGCGGCCGGATACCGGCGGCCATCAGCCGGTAGAGCGCGTCGACCGATGCTCGCGCTTGCGCCCGGACGTCGTCGTGAATGTCGCTGCGCGCATCGTAGTCCGCCGGATGCGAAGCGCCGCGCGGCAGCATCATGCCAATCGCCTCGGCGATGGTGCTCATGGTGTTGGCCGTGAACATCGCGCCACAGGTGCCGCTGCCCGGCATGACGTTGCGCTCGAGCTCCAGCAGTTCGGTGTCCGAGATCCGGCCGGCCTCGCGGGCCGCCCGACCTTCGGCGTAGTCCATGATCGTCAGGTTGGTGCCCTTGTTCGCCCACGGGCCGAAATTCACCCGGCCGGGCGAGCTGGTGCCGGGATACAGCACCAGGCCGAAGGCGTTGGTGCGGGCCAGTGGCATCAGGGCGGCGGCGCCGGTCTTGTCGCATCCGGAGATCACGATCATCGCGTCGCCGTGATGCGCATAGTGGCCAATCTCGAAGCAGTCGGCGACGACGTCGCGCGACACCAGGCTGTAGCCTGCGGTGGGTGTGCCCTGGGTCAGGGCGTCGGAAACGGCCGGTGCGCCCACCAGCAACCCCTGCCCGCCCCGCTCGGCGACGAGCTCGACCAACAAGTCGCTGATCTGCCGCACCCGATTGTTGCAGCGATGGGCGTTGGTGTGCGCCGCGGCAATGGTCACCACGGCGCTGGCCTGCGCGGCGCGGTCGGGATCGAAGCCGGCCGCCCGCACTTCGACGCGGGACTTCTTCCAGTAGGTGCTGCTGTCCTCGGTCATGACACGTCCGCCTTCGTGATGGTTTCCGCTTCAGCGCGCAGGGAATGCACGCAGGTGCGCCAGCAGCGCCGCGTTCACCGGCCCGATCGCTTCGTCGGTGATGAAATGCCCGAGGCCGGGCAGCACCTCGAAGCGATATGGGCCGCTGACGAATTCGGCGGTGCCCTCGGCCGCCATGCGTCCGACGGTGGCGTCGGCATCGCCCCAGAGATACAGCGTCGGCACCGAGATCTTGCCCAGCGGCGTGCGCAAGCCGTCGCGGGCACGGTACCACGCGAGCGCCGCCTCCATCGCCGCCGGCGTGCCCAGCACCGACACATAGTCGGCGACGGCGTCGGCCGGCACGCCGGCCTCGGCGAGGTTGCGACGCAGCCGGCGCGCATCGTCGTCCAGCAGCAGACGGGCGGTGCCAGCGTCGAGGAAGGCGCGGTGGTGGCGCGAGCGGTGCTTCTGCTCGGGGTCATCCTGCAGGGCGCGCACGAACGACGCCGGATGCGGCCGCGACAGCACCGTCAGCGACGCCAGCCGGTCGGGATGACGGGCGGCGACGCCCCACGACACCTGCCCGCCCCAGTCATGGCCGACCAGATGGAACCGGCCGACGCCGCGACCGCAGGCGGCCGCCAGGTCAAGCACGTCGGCGATCAGTCGGTCGTAGTGATAGTTCGAAAGATCGCTCGGGTCGGGCCGCGCGCCCGGTGAATAGCCGCGCTGGTCTGGTGCCACGGCTCGATAGCCGGCGGCCGCCAGCGCCGGCAGCTGGTGCCGCCAGGTGTGGCGCGATTGCGGATAGCCGTGCAGCAACAGCACCAGCTCGCCGTCGGCGGGGCCGTCGATCCAGGCGTCGAACACCAGGCCGCCGGACGTGGCGATCTTGTGAAGGTGCATGGTAACCTCGCGGTGGGGACAACGCACGGGCGCAGGACCATGCCCTATATTGCGGCGGCCGGCGACCACAACCGCTTTCGGGCTTCTCTGCACGATCCGGCTTGTTCCGTCACGCCGCCGCCGCGGAGCGGCGACCGTGTGCAACGCTGACGATGCGCGTCCCATGCTGACGCCGCAGCGCCGGCGAGCGATCGCCGCAAGGCGACGCCTGTGCCCCCTGCCGTTGATGCTCGCCTTGCTGGCACCGCCGGCCTCGGGGCAGGCACCGAGTGAACCGGCACGCGAGCGCGAGGAGAAGCCGCCCGCCGCGTCGCGCCCGCAATCCATTGCATCGTCCCTCGGCGCCTTCGGCGATCTCGGTGATGCGCGCGCCACGCTGGAGGCCCAGGGCATCACCTTAGGCATCGGCTATGTCGGTGAGGCTTTCGCCAACCTGCGCGGCGGCCTGAAGCGCGGCGCCGCCTACGAGGGCAAGCTCGACCTGCAGCTCGATATCGACCT
>DATFGV010000707.1:0-11245 GCA_035249115.1 Vineibacter sp. | reverse complement strand
GCCCGGCTCAAACTCGGCCACGGAGGCGTCGTAGCCGGGATAGAGCGTGCCCATCCAGCGGTCCCAGGACGAGAAGGTTTGGGCGTAGTTGTAGCGGAAATGGCTGTGGTGCTGGTCGTGGAACACCGTGCTGGTCAGCGGCCACGGCGTGCGCGCCAAGGGCGAGGCGAAATGCTCATAGCCAGAATGGCCGACCATGCCGATGATCTCGTCGAAGATCTTGTACGCCACGAGGATCGGCCAGGGAATCGGCAGCACGAAGACGATCAGGGTGAAATAGACCTGGAAGACGAACGAGTCCAAGAGCGAATCGTGGTGGTTTGACCAGCAGGTCGGCACCAGGCTGGCGTGATGCACGAGATGGAAGCGCATCATCGGCCGCCAATGCAGCAGGCGATGCACCCAGTAGAACCAGGCGTCGTAGAGCACCAGGTTGATCACGAACATCAGCGGCCCGGACCACCACGACAGCTCCAGCGGGGTCAGCGTCCAGCCCTGGGTCTGCGCGAACAGGCCGGCGGTGAAGCACAGCGCCGTCGTGAAGACGGAGACCGGCGCATAGGCCAGCTCCTGCCACTTGCGGCTGTTGACCCGGTGCCTCTGCACCTTGAGCTCCGGGTGGCGGGCGTTGATGACCTCGAGGAACAGGCCGGTGCCGAGTATGGTCGCCACCAGGACAAGGGTCGCCGCCACGAGCAGCGACAGGAAGTCCAGTGGCCCAGCACCCGGCGCCATCGCCCTGAGTACGCTGTCCAGTCCCATGCGACGTACCCGATCCGACTTTTGCCGTGGGCCCGCGATCACGCCACGGCCTGCGCGATCGGACCTACACCTTTTGTGACGGCGGGTCAAAAACCGGCTTTACGCCCGCCGAAAACTGCCGGGGACTTCAGCCTAGTCGGCGCTCGCGGTCCTGCGCTTGGCCGCCCCGGGCTCGAAACTCGCGACCGTCGTGTCGTAGCCGGGGTAGAGCGTGCCCATCCCGCGGTCCCAGAACGAGAAGGTGTGGGCGTAGTTGTAGCGGAAGTGGCCGTGGTGCTGGTCGTGGAACACGGTGCTGGCCAGCGGCCAAGGAGCCCGCGCCAGCGGCGAGGCGAAGTGCTCGTAGCCGGCGTGCCCGAGCATGCCGCTGATCTGGTCGTAGACCTTCTGCGCCACCAGCATCGGCCAGGGGATCGGCAGCACGAAGACGACGACGAAGTAGTAGAGCTGGTTGAGCAGCGCCTCGACGACGGTTTCGTGGTGGTTGGTCCAGCAGGTCGGCGCCACGCTGGTGTGATGCAGGGCGTGGAAGCGCATCATCGGCCGCCAATGCAGCAGGCGGTGCACCCAGTAGAACCAGGCGTCGTACAGCAGCACCGACGCCAACAGGGTCAACGGCCCGGACCACCACGTCAGCGCCAGCGGCGTCAGCGCCCAACCCTGCGCCTGGGCGAACAGGCCGCCGGCGAAGCATAGCGAGATGATGAAGATCGACCCCGGCGCGTAAACCAGTTCCCGCCACTTGCGCCGGTTGAGCCGGTTCTTCTGCACCTTGCGCTCGGGATGGCGCGCGTTCATGACCTCGAAGAACAGGCCGGTGCCGAGCATGATCGCGACGATGGCGACGATCACCGCCACCAGCAGCGCCAGGAAATCCAGGAACCCCGCCCCTGGCGCCATCGCTCTCAGAATGCCGTCAAACCCCATGCCGCTTGCCCAATCATCCTATGCCGTCGCTGCGACCAAACGATTGCCATCGCGACCGCAGGGAACGTCGCGACGGTGGCAGCCACCTCGCCGATCGCGCCTAAGCCAGCTGCGGCACCTTCGCCGGTCGCGTCACCGGCGCATCGTCCGGCTCACTGGCAATACGGCGATCCAGTTCCTCGATCACCCGGACCGCGAAGTCGCCGAGATGGAGATACACGACCATCATCGAAACCACCGACTCCAACGCCCGTGGATTGTTGCGGGCACAATCGACAAAGGTACCCCAGAAATGACGGCGGAGATCCGGCCGGTTAACCGTCGCGCGCCACATGATCCGACCCAAGGCGCGGAACTCCCGCATCCGCGCCTTCCATGACGCCCATTTCGCGCCCAGGCTCGCGGGTTGCCGGTCGATCTGCGCCGGCATCGGTGCTGCGGGGTTGCCCGGCCAGCGCAAGGCGCGGCCAACCCGTCGCACCCGGTCGAAGTAGGCGGCCGGCGCATAGACCTGGCGCAAGATGGTCCGGTAGTCGACCAGCACGTCCCGGCGCGGTCGAAGGGTGACAAAATTGAGCCCGCCGGTGCACTGGTCCCCCTTGTCGGTGAACACAATGGGCGGCAGCCTTCCCTCCCGTTCCAGCCGCCGTGTCAATTGCGTCGTCGGCAAGGCGGTCAACAGGCCGACCATACACATCGGAATCCCGGTCGCCTCGATGCAGTCGACCATGCCGGCGGCGACCGAATCCTTCTCGGTGTCGAAGCCGACGATGAAACCGGCGGTCACGAACATGCCGGCGCCGTAAATCCGGTGGATGCTCTCAGCCAGGCTGCGGCGGGTGTTCTGCTTCTTCTGCGTCAAAATCAGTGTGTCGGTGTCAGGGGTTTCGATACCGACGAACACGGCGAAAAAATTGGCGTCGCGCATCATCTGCAGCAGTTGCGCGTCGTCGGCCAGGTTGATCGATGCCTCGGTCGAGAACTTGAAAGGAAAGCCGCGCTCGCGCTGCCAATCGCGCAAAGCCGGCAGGAAGCGCTTCAGCGCCTTCTTGTTGCCGATCAGGTTGTCGTCGACGAAGTCGACATGGCCGCGATGGCCGACACGGTAGAGCGCGTCGAGCTCGGTCAGCATTTGCTCGGTTGTTTTTGAACGCGGCATGCGGCCATAAAGCTCGATGATGTCGCAGAATTCGCAATTGAACGGACAGCCGCGCGAGAATTGAACACCGATGAACAGGTAGTGTTCACGCTTCAGCAGGTCGAAGCGCGGGATCGGGCTCTTGCTGACGTCGACTTTGAATTTCTCGGCTTCGAAGTCGCCTCCGCGCGCGCCGCTCGTCCAGGCCTCGACGAACCGGTCGATGATACCCTCGGCTTCGCCCAGGACGCGGAAATCGGCGCGCTCGTAGGCTTCCGGGCTGGACGTCACATCGGGTCCGCCGATCACCACCGGCTTGCCGCTCTGACGGGCCAGTTCGATCAACGCCAGCGTGTCAGGCCGCTGCGGGATCATGCCGCCGGTCATCACCAGATCGGCCCAGTCCAGATCGGCTGCCGTCAGTTCTTCGGCGTTGCGGTTGACCAACCGGATGTTCCAGGTCGGCGGTAGCAAAGCGGCGACAGTGATCAACCCGAGTGGCGGCGCCGTGCAGCGCGCGCCCAAAACTTCGCACGCCGCTTGCAGGCTCCAGAACGAGTTCGGATTGAACTTCGGGAACACCATCAAGACGTTGGGAGACATCTGCGCCGCCTGACTCCTGTCGGCCGCCACGGGCCAGTCCGTGCCCGACCGAGCGGTCCCCAAATGCGATGTGACAGGCGCGCTTGTTTTTGCACGCGCTTGCGCCATTGACGGCGGGAATTCACTCTAGGCGGGATCGGCCGCCTTGACCACCCGCGAAGCGGCAACGGACGGGCCGGTACGCGGCACACCGCGCGGCTATCGCCAGCGGCCACCTCACTGCGCAACCGGGCCGCGCACCTGCGCCAGGGTCGTCAGGATGACGTTGGCCAGCTCATGCAGCGCGCAGTCGCGGCGCTGACCCGACAGCCACGCCCCGTTGCGACGCCCCATGACGAAGTAGTCGGTGCGCGGGTCGGGGAACGGATCCGCGAGATCGGGCATGGTCGGCACGTGATCGCCATAGAAGGCGAGCACGGCCGGCCGCCCGAGGTGCTCGATGCCCTCGACCAGGTTGCCGATCATGCGGTCGGCATTACGCAGATGATGGACATACTGCTCGACCGGCGATTCGAGGCCCTCGATGCGGCCCCGCTCCCAGGGATTGTGGTTTTCCATCGTGGCGATCATGCAGAACATCGGCTGTGGATCGTCGGACGCCATCGACAGGACGCGGTCCGCGAGCGCCGCGTCCGGCACGTAGTAGCCATCGCGCGGGATGCCCGCGAAATCCTCGTCGCCGAGCAGCCGGTCGAAACCCAGCTTAGGCATCGCCATCCGGCGATTGAAGAAATCGAGATCGAAGGGATGCACGAAGGTGGTGGCAAAGCCGGCGTCGCGCAGCCGGTGTGCGAGCGTGCACGGCGGCACCAGCAGGCGCAGGTACGGATGGAGTGCGTCGAGCCCGAACTGCTCAAGCGGCTGGCCGGCGAGGAAAACGAACTCGGACCGCAAGGTCCAGGCGCCCTGCACCGGCACCTTGACCCTGCCGTGCGCCACGGCGTGCGATCGCGCCTCATCCAGAGCCGGCAGCCGCACATCGTGCAATCCCGCACCATGCAGGTCGACGAACGACTCGGATTGCACGGCGATGACGACCGGCGCTCCGGCCGCACTCTCGATGCTGACGGATGGCGGGGCCGGCAAACTCGAGCGCGCATCGACCATCGGCCGGCGCCAGCCGAGCAGGCCCGCGACCAGCGACGCCGCCAGCCCGACTTCGCTGACGTGCCGCGCCGAATCGACCGGAATGAGCCGGCGGTGCAGTGCCGCCGTCAGGGTCCGGGGCAGCGGCCCCGCGACGCACCAGGCAACGATCACCGCCACGCCGGCCGAAGTCGGCGCCGCCCATTGCCAGTGCCCGACATCGGCCAGCAGTGAAGGTTCGACGAATTGGCACCAGCCGACGATCACGCCGCCGATTCCGGCCACGCCCAGCAGGGACGCCGGATGTTGCAGGAAAGTTGCCTGGTAGAGCTGCGGATGGCGCCAGATCTGCGGCACCAAGGTGAAATCCATGAAGTTGAGCGGTTCCTGGACGTGGTCGTACTTGTGGTCCGAGATCAGCACGATGATGCCCAGGGTGATCAACGCCGCGCCGGTGGCGAATACCGGCCGGAACGAGGGCGCGAACCACGCCGCGAACAGCAGGCTGAGGGCGAACACCGACACCACATGGCCCCACAGCGGGCGCGCCAGGAAGCGGCCACGCGGTGCGGCATGCGAATCGATCAGCAGCGCCAGCGCCAGGTAGAGCAGAAACGATGCGGCAAACAGCACTCAGCGAGCCTCCGGCGACCGTCGGCCTTGGGACGCGCCGCGCCGCGAGCGGGCGCGCATAGGGTCACAGTATGTCCGATTGAGCAACCCCCGGCGCTTCCGGAATTCGCGCCCTGCGCCTCTCTCGCCGGCTCCATTCCGTCGTCCCGACCAAGGCCCGAAGGGCCGCGTGGAGGGACTTTGTGTCAATGACGCCAACGTTGGCCGTCGGGACAAGGTCCCTCGACTGCGCCGCGCTTGGCGCGGCTTCGCTCGGGACGACTTGGCAGCGCGCCATGGTGACAATCACCGCCAGAGCCGCTAAGAGCCGGCGCGACGATCGCCTTCCGCCACACTCTATGGCCGACATGGACGCAGGACACACGACCCGTCAGACGCCGATGCACGTGCTTTTCCTGCAGGGTCCGTCGTCCTTCTACATGGAGCAGGTGGCCCGCCAGTTGATGGCGCGGGGCCATCGCGCCTCGCGCATCAACTTGCATTTCGGCGACCGTCTGTTCTGGCGGCTGCCGGCGCTGAACTACCGCGGCACGATCGACGGCTGGCGGGCCTACGTGACCCGCTTCCTCGACGACAATCCGGTCACACACCTGTTCCTGCTGGGCGACCGGCGACCGCACCACCGCGTCGCCATCGAGGAGGCGCGCGCCCGCGGCGCGGAGATCATCTGCGCCGAGCTCGGCTACCTGCGGCCGGACTGGCTGGTGCTGGAGCGCGACGGCATGAGCACCTTTTCGCGCATGCCGCGCGATCCCGACGTGATCCGCGCCCTGGCCCCGAGATTCGACCCGCCCGACATGACGGTGCGATGCACCTCGCCGTTCTGGCGCCTGTCCTTGCTGGACATCATCTTCAATGCCGCCGAAGTGCTGGCCTGGCCGCTCTATCCGGGCTACCGCCGGCACGCCATCCATCATCCTTTTGTCGAGTACGCCGCCTGGGTGCGCCACTGGGCCTTGCTGCCGATCGAGCGCCGTCGCACGGCGCGCGCGCTGGACTCGCTGCGCCGCGAGCCGGCGCCGACGTTTCTCCTGCCCTTGCAGCTGTCGACCGACTACCAGATCCGCGACCATTCGCCCTACCCCGACATGCCGGCGGCGGCGCGCGAGATCATCGCGTCGTTCGCCGTGCACGCGCCGCGCCTGTCGCGGCTGGTCGTGAAGGTCCACCCGCTCGACGCCGGCATCATGCCCTGGCGGCCCGTGATCGCGCGGATGGCGGCCGATCACGGCGTCGCCGAGCGCGTGTTCTACATCAACGGCGGCGACCTCAACGCCATGCTCCGCGACGCCGCCGGCTGCGTCCTGGTCAACAGCACGGTCGGCCTGTCGGCGGTGCAACTCGGCTGCCCGCTCAAGGTGCTGGGCAACGCCATCTTCGACGTGCCGGGGATGACCTTCCAGGGTCCGCTGGACGCGTTCTGGACGTCGGCGAAGCCGCCCGACGCCGAGCTGGTGCGCGATTTCATCCGCCTGCTGGCCGGCGCCTTGCACATCCGCGGCGGCTACTACACGCAGCAGGCGCTCGACATCGCCGTGCCGGCGACCGTGCGGCGGCTCGAGGAGGGCTTGCCCTGGCTGCCGCCACGCATCGTGCCGACCGAAGCGGCGGCCGGCTGATGGCCGCCACGGTGGTCATCACCGGCGCGTCAAGCGGCATCGGCCGCGCTCTGGCGCTTGAGTACGCCGCCACCGGCGCTGTTCTGGGCCTGTTGGGTCGCGACCCGGATCGGCTGATGGCGGTAAGCGAAACGTGCCGCGCCCGCGGCGCCACGACCGAAACCGGCGCGATCGACGTGCGCGATACCGATCAACTGGCCACCTGGCTGCGGGCTTTCGACCAGCGGCAGACCGTCGACCTGTTGATCGTCAACGCCGGCGTGCTCACCGGCACCGACGCCCAGGGCGCGTCCGAGCCGCTGGCCTCGGCACTGCGAACGATCGACGTCAACCTGAAGGGCGCGATCGCCACCGCCGACGCGCTGGTCGGGCCGATGCGTCAACGCCGATCCGGCCAGATCGCCTTGATCAGCTCGCTGGCCGGGCTTCTGCCGCAGCCCGACCTGCCCGCCTACAGCGCCAGCAAGGCGGCCCTCGTCTCGTATGGGACCTCGCTCAGGCAGAAGCTCAGGGGCAGCGGCGTCGCGGTCAGCGTCGTCTGTCCGGGCTACGTCGAGTCGTCAATGACGCGTCGCCAGGTCGGCGCCAAGCCCTTCTTCTGGACGGCCGAGAAAGCGGCGCGGCACATCAGGCGGCGGCTGGTCCGGCAGCCGGCGATGATCGCCTTTCCCTGGCCGCTGGTCATGGGGATCCGCCTGATGACGCTGGCGCCGCAGCCACTGTACGACCGGATTCTCGGCCGTTTCACCGCCGAGGTCGAACCCGACGCCGAGGGCCGTCGCGAGCGCACCGACGGCTAGGACCCCGACTGCGCCAGGCCGGAGGCGATCGGCCCTTCGCGGCGCAGGCGCGAGAGCTCGCGCGCCGTCAGGTCGATCGCCGAGTCGATCTGCTGCGCCGTATGCCGCGAGGTGATGAAGAACCGCAGCCGTCCCTGCTTCTCGCCGACCGCCGGGAAGATGATCGGCACGACGTACAGCCCCTGCTGCAGCAGCCGGTTGGCGAGCAGCACCGTGGTCAAGGTGTCGCCGGTCATCACCGACACCACCGACGCGCCGATGCTCTGGCCGGCGTCGAGGCCGGCGGCCCGGGCGCGCTGCAGGAACAGCGTGCCGTTGGCCCGCAGCGACGCCGCGCGGGTCGGCTCGCGTTCCAGGATCTGCAGCGCCGCCAGCGCCGCCGCCGCCACCGGCGGCGCCATGCCGACGCTGTACACGAATCCCGGGCTCTGCAGCTTGAGGAACTCGATCAACGGCTTGCTGCCGGCGATATAGCCGCCGGTCGAGGCGAACGCCTTGCTCAAGGTGCCCATCCAGATCTCGACCTCGGTGGGCTCGATGTCCTGTTCCTCGGCGATGCCCTTGCCGTGCTCGCCGAGCACCCCGGCGGAATGCGCCTCGTCGACCATCAGCCAGGAATCGTGCCGACGCTTGATGGCGAGCAGCCGGCGCATGTCGGGAACGTCGCCGTCCATGCTGTACAGTCCCTCGACCACGATCATGGCGCGGCGGTAGCGCGGCCGATGCTCGCGAAGCAGCTCCTCCAGCGCCTCCAGGTCGTTGTGCGGGAACAGCAACGTCGTGGCGCCCGACAGCTTGGCGCCCTCGACGATGCTGTTGTGGGCGTAGGAGTCGGCGACAATCAGGTCCTTCTTGCCGACCAGGCAGCCGATCACCGTCACGTTGGTGGCGTGCCCGCTGACGAAGCAGAGCGCGTCCTCGGTGCCGTGCAAGCGTGCCAAGGCGGCCTCGAGCTCGCGATAGAACGGCCGCTCGCCGGCCGTCGGCCGGCTGGCGCCGACCGAGGTACCATAGCGGTCGATCGCCGCCTTGGCCGCCGCCACGATCCTCGGATCGCCGTTCAAGGCGAGGTAGTCGTAGGTCGAGAAATTGAGCGCCACGCGGCCGTCGATCACGGTCGTGTCGGCGGCCCGGCCGTCATGCACCCGGAAGAACGGCACGTCGATCTTGAGCATGTCGGCCGCCGCGCGCTGCACGCGCAGCGCCTGGTACTCCGGCAGGGCCGAGAAATCGGCGGCGCGGCGGGTCGCCGCCGACGGCGAACCGCGCCGCGGCTGGCCCTTCTCAACCGCGGGCGCTGCGTTGGTACGCAGCCTGTCGAGCAGCTTGTCGGCCGCCGCCCGCTTCGAGGCCGGCGTCGCGCCGGACAGGTCGGTCATAGGATGCCGTCCACCGTCTTGGCCCGTTGCGCGACGGCCGCCGCCGCGGTCGCCACCTGCACGTCCGACGCCGAGTCGGGCACCTCGAGGTGACCCTGCGTCAGCGTCGACATCTGGGTCGACATCAACGCGTTCTCCTGGGTGCGCAGCATGGTGGCGAGCCGCTTGGCGACGTCGACCACGGTCAGGCTGCTGGTCAGCGACATCAACGGGATCTCAATGCCCATCGCCTCCTCGACCGCGCCGCGCAGCTCGAGCATCATCAGCGAATCCATGCCGAGCTCTGACAGCGGCCGGTTGCGGTCGACATCGGCGTTGGGCAGCCGCAACGTCCTGGTGATGTTGCTGACGATCAGGTCGGCGAGCTTGGCGTGCACCTCGACCTCGGGCAGCTCGCGCAGCATGCGCATCAGTTCCTCGGCCGCCATCGACGCGCCATCGCTGGCCGCATCCTTGAGCCGCAAATCCTCGAACAGGCCGGTCTTGGCGATCAGCAGTTCCTTGCGCACCATCGCCCAGTCCATGCGGGCGTAGCCCAGCGCCGCGCCGCGCACGTCGCCGCCGTCGAGCGCCAGCAGCGCCTCGAGGCCGGCCAACGCGTCGGTCGCCGACAGCGCCGCCCCGCCAAGGCGTTGTGACCAGGCGCGGTTGACGGCGGCGTTGCGCGCCAGGTAGCCGACGTCGCCGATCGCACCCCACGACACCGCGAGGCCGGGCAAGCCCTCGGCCCGCCGGCGCTGGGCCAGGCCCTCGAGATAGGCGTTGGCCGCCACATAGTTGGCCTGGCCGGGGTTGCCGACCAGCACGGTCGCCGACGAGAACAGCACGAAGCAGTCGAGATCGAAGCGGCGCGTCAACTGGTCGAGGTTGCGGGCGCCGGCGACCTTGGGACGCAGCACCGCTTCCATCCGGCCGCGGTCGAGATCGCGCGCCAGACCGTCGTCGATCACCATGGCGGCGTGGAACACGCCCTTGAGCGGCGTCTTCGCGGCGCGCAGCGTCGCGAAGTACCGGCCGAGGGCGGTCGCGTCCGCGACATCGACGCCGGCAAGGTCGACGTGGACGCCCCTGGCCCGCAACGCGGCGAGCGCCTCGGCGGCCTGCTCGGCCCGCTCGGTCGAGCGGCTCATCAGGACGATATGGCGGGCCCCCTTGTCGGCGAGCCATTGCGCCGTCGCCTGCCCGAAGCCACCCAGGCCGCCGACGATCAGGTACAGGCCCTGTGGGTCGACCGTGAAGGGTTTGGCGGCGGGTTGCGGCGGCGTCACCTTCGCCGGCCTCACGAGAATCTTGCCGACATGCCCGGACCGCTGCATCAGCCGGAACGCCTTGCCGGTGTCCTCCGCGCCGAACACCCGGTAGGGCAACGGCACCAGCTCGCCGGCCGCGAACATCGCCATCAGCTCGCGGAACAGCTTCTCGACGATCGACGCTTGCGCACTCAGCAGCTGATCGGCGTCGATGCCGAAATACGACAGGTTGTTGCGGAACGGCCGCAATCCGAGATGGCGATTGGCGTAGAAGTCGCGTTTGCCCAGCTCCAGGAAGCGGCCGAACGGCTTCAGGCAGTCCACCGAGCGTTCCATCGCCTCGGCCGCAAGGGAATTCAGGACGACGTCGACGCCGACCCCACCGGTGACGCGCGCAATGTCGTCGACGAACGCCAGGGTGCGCGAATCGAAGACGTGATCGGCGCCCAGTTCGCGCAGCAACGTGCGTCGGTCGGGCGAGCCGGCGGTGGCGATCACCTTGGCGCCACGCAGCTTGGCGATCTGCAACGCCGCGAGACCGACGCCGCCGGCGCCGCCATGGATCAGCACCGTCTCGCCCCGCTCCAGCCGCGCCAGGTGCACCAGGGCGTAGTAAGCCGTCAGGAACGCCACCGGCAGGGTCGCCGCCGCTTCGGTCGACAAACCTTCCGGGACCGCCGCGACGGTCTTGCGGTCGACCGTCACATGGCTGGCGAAGGCGTTGCCGGCGAAAGCGACGACGCGGTCGCCGACCCGCAGGTCGCGCACCGCCGGCCCGACGGCAGAAACGACGCCGGCGCATTCCATGCCGATGGCCGGTCCGGTGAAGCCGTTCTCCAGCGCCTCGTCGGGCAGCAAGCCGAGGCTCCACATCACGTCGCGGAAGTTCAGCCCAGTCGCTGCGACTTCAATCTCGACGTCCATTTCCGACAGGACGGGCCGCCTGGCCGCCTTCCACACGAATCCATCCGATTGACCGCCGCGATCGAACATCAGGCGCATGGCTCGCGATGCATCCGACGGGACGGACTCGGCGTCATGCAGCACG
>DATFGV010000706.1:0-8272 GCA_035249115.1 Vineibacter sp. | reverse complement strand
GTGAAGAACAGGAAATACATGCTGGTCAGGAAGCCCAAATCGGCCGCCGTCAGATCAGCGATATCGCGCTCCAGGCTGGGAAAAATGACGCTGTTGACCGAGCGGAACAGGTAGGAAAGCACATAGGCCAGCGCGAAAGGGATGTAGACCCGCAACAGCGTGACCAGGGTCGGCGTCGGCTCGGCGCCCGCGGCGCTCGTGGGGGCGCTCATCCTGCGGCGTTTCCTCGATGAGAATTTAACGTCCGCACTGGACGCGCACGGTCGGCGATCACCATATTGGTCGCCAAACCGAGGGTCAAAGCGACATGACGGGCGCCGACCGCAAGCCTTCCATGCCGGTCAAACGCGGCACCGCCGGCGTTGATGCCTTCCTTGACCAGGCCCGCGCCCTGCCGGCCGTTACCGCCGGCGCGGAATGCGGGCGGCTGCTGTTCTGCATGGACGCCACGGCCAGCCGCCAGCCGGCCTGGGACCGGGCAGCAAAGATCCAGGGCGAAATGTTCGTCGCCGCCGAACAGCTCGGCGGGCTAGACGTGCGCCTGGCCTTCTATCGCGGCTTCGACGATTTCAAGGCATCGAAGTGGACGTCGGACGGCCTCGAGCTGGCGCGGCTGATGGCGCGGGTCGAGTGCCTCGCGGGCAACACACAGATCGGCCGGGTGTTCGGCTTCGCCGCCGAGGAAACCCGGCGGCGCAAGCTCAACGCGTTGGTTTTTGTCGGCGACTGCTTCGAGGAAGATTTCGACCAGGTCGGTGCACTGGCGGGACAGTTGGGATTGCTTGGCGTGCCGGCGTTCCTGTTCCAGGAAGGCGGCAATCTGGCCGCGACTCGTGCATTCGCCCAGTTTGCCAAGCTGACGCACGGCCGGCATTGCCGCTTCGATTTGACGAGTCCCGACGAACTGCGTCGACTGCTGGGGGCCGTCGCCGCGTACGCCGCCGGCGGCGCGCACGCCATGGCCGACTACGTCCAGCTGCATCGTGTCGAGGCGCTGCGCCTGACGGGCGCGGCGCGCTGACGGCGGCAGGGCCGCGGCCAGCCATGCCACAATTGCTGCTCGGTCTGGCGCTGCTGGTAGCGCTGGTGCTGATGCTGCGCTGGTTTGCCACCGCCAGCCCTGCGGCATTGGCCGGCACGGTGCGCCGCGTCGCGATCGGTTCGGCCGCTATCGCCGGCGGCGGGCTGCTGCTCGCCGCGCTGGCACGCAGTCCGCTGCTGGTCCTGCAATTCGCGCCGTTTCTGTTGCCGATGCTGGTCTGGTGGTGGCGCCACCGCCGCGCCGGCCAGTCGCTGGGCGCCGGATGGGGCTCGCCGGGGACGCAATCGTCGAGCGCCCGTGGCGTCTCGACCGTTCGGACGGCATGGCTGGAGATGACGCTCGACCACGAAACCGGCGCGATGGCGGGCTCGGTGCTGCGAGGAATCCATGTCGGCCGGTCGCTGGACGACCTGCCGGAGGCGACCTTGCTCGCCTTGCTGCGCGAGTGCGCAGCCGATGACGATTCCGTCCGGGTACTGGAGGCCTATCTGGATCGCCGATTCGGGCCGTCGTGGCGGCAGGGCACATCGGCTGCCGGCGCGAGCGGTGCGGGCGCATCCAACTCGCCACCGGGCGGACCGCGCACCGACATGACCGTTGAGGAGGCCTATGCCGTTCTCGGACTGAAGGAAGGAGCCACGGAAAGTGAAATCCGGGCATCACATCGCAAGTTAATGCTGCTCAACCACCCAGACCGCGGTGGCTCGGACTGGCTGGCAGCCAAGATCAACCGGGCACGGCAGGTGTTGCTGGGCGACTAGGCACGGTAGAGTAGGGTGATCATAAGCTGCGGCCGTGCACGGCATCCCCGAGCGGCATGGGGTCAACCTGTCGCGGCCCAGGAGTCGGGTTCATTATAGACGTGAATCAAATTGCTAATGTATTGATATCGAAAGACAAACTGGTCGCGAAGTGGAACTGATATGGCCCGTGTCCGCAAAGCTGTTTTCCCCGTCGCAGGTCTCGGCACCCGTTTTCTGCCGGCGACCAAGGCGGTTCCCAAGGAAATGCTGACCATCGTCGACCGGCCGCTGATCCAGTACGCGGTCGAAGAGTGCCGCGCGGCCGGGATCGAGGAGTTCGTGTTCGTGACCGGCCGCAACAAGCACGTGATCGAGGATCATTTCGATCATGCCTATGAGCTCGAGGCGACCCTGGCGGCGCGCGGCACCAAGCAGCGCGAGCTCGAGCAGACGCGCGACGCCACGATCCGGACCGGCAACGCTATCTTCACGCGCCAGCAGCAACCGCTTGGCCTGGGCCACGCGGTGTGGTGCGCGCGGCCGTGGATCGGCGATGAGCCGTTCGCCGTGCTGCTGCCTGACGAGCTGACCTTGTCAACGCCGAGTTGCACCGCCCAGCTGGTGGCGCTCAGCGAGAAGACTGGCGGCAGCGCCATCGCCGTGATGGATGTGCCGCGCGAGCAGACCAACCGCTACGGCATTGTCGCGATCCGCAATGACGACGGAACGGTGGCTGAAGTCACCGGCATGGTCGAGAAGCCCAAGCCGGCGGAGGCGCCGTCGACCTTGTCGATCATCGGCCGCTATGTGCTGATGCCGGAGGTGTTCGACCACCTCGATCGTCACGAGACCGGCGCTGGCGGCGAGATCCAGCTGACGGATGCCATGGCGCGCATGATCGGCGGCGGTCCGTTCCACGCCATGCGCTATCGCGGCGCGCGCTATGACTGCGGCAACCGCCTGGGTTTCCTCGAGGCCAATGTCGCGGTCTCGTTGGCGCGGCCCGACATCGCCGATGAATCGCGGACCCTGCTGGCCGCGCTGCTGAAATCGTAGACCAGGCGGGCCCGACGCGGCCCGTCGTTCCGGGGGACACTTATGCGTATCGCCATGGTGGGCACGGGTTATGTCGGACTGGTGTCCGGCGCGTGCTTCTCGCAGTTCGGCATCGACGTCGTCTGCGTCGACAAGGACAAGAACAAGATCGCGGCGCTCGAAGCGGGCTCGATCCCGATCTACGAGCCCGGCCTGGACAAGCTGGTGGCCGACAACCGCGCCGCCGGCCGGCTGACCTTCACCACCGACCTGACGGGTGCGGTGGCCGACTCCGACGCGGTCTTCATCGCCGTCGGCACGCCGACGCGGCGCGGCGACGGGCACGCCGACCTCAGCTACGTCTACGCCGCCGCCAGCGAAATTGCCGACGCTCTGACCCACTACACGGTGGTGGTCACCAAGTCGACGGTGCCGGTCGGCACGGGCCGCGAGGTGGCGCGCATCATCCGCGAACGCCGCTCGGATGCCGACTTTGACGTCGTGTCCAACCCCGAGTTCCTGCGCGAGGGCGCGGCGATCGAGGATTTCATGAAGCCGGACCGGGTCGTGATCGGCGTCGAGGCCGAACGTGCCCGCGAGGTGATGCGCGCCATTTACCGGCCGCTGTACCTGATCGAGACGCCGCTGGTGTTTACCACGCTGGAGACGGCCGAGCTGATCAAGTACGCCGGCAACACGTTCCTCGCCACCAAGATCACGTTCATCAACGAGATGGCCGATCTTTGCGAGAAGGTCGGCGCCGACGTCCACGACGTGGCGCGCGGCATCGGGCTCGACGGCCGCATCGGCCGCAAGTTCCTGCATCCCGGGCCGGGCTATGGTGGCTCCTGCTTCCCCAAGGACACGTTGGCGCTGGCCTACACGGCGCGCGAGGCGGGCTCGCCGGTGACCATCGTCGAACAGGTCATCCAGGTGAACAGCGATCGCAAGAAGCGCATGGCGCAGCGGGTGATCGATGCCTGTGGTGGCTCGGTGGAAGGCAAGACCGTCGGCGTGCTGGGTCTGGCCTTCAAACCCAATACCGACGATATGCGCGACGCGCCGTCGCTTGACATCCTCCCGGCATTGCGCGCCGCCGGCGCCAAGGTGCAGGCCTACGATCCGGCCGCCATGGGCGAGGCGGCGCGGCTGCTGGGCGGCATCGAATTCAAGGACGGCGCTTACGATGTCGCGAAGGACGCCGACTGCCTGGTGGTGCTGACCGAGTGGACGCAGTTCCGCGCCTTGGATCCCAAGCGCCTGAAGCAGCTGCTGCGCCAGCCGGTCGTGGTCGATCTGCGCAACATCTTCAATCCGAGCGAAATGCGCGGCCTCGGTTTCGCCTATCAATGCGTCGGTCGGCCACAGCCGCGCCACAGTGCGTGACCATAGACGCCGGATCGGTCCAGCCTCTCCCGGAAGGATTCACAGCGCATGACGGCACACCGCTTCGATCCGACAATCTTGCGCGAATACGACATCCGCGGCATCGTCGGCAAAACGCTGCATGCCGCCGATGCCCGCGCCATCGGCCGCGCCTTCGGCACGTGCGTCGCGCGGGGTGGCAGCAAGAAGGTGGCGCTTGGCTACGACGGCCGCCTCAGCTCACCCGAGCTTCAGGAGGCCTGCGTCGCCGGATTGCGCGAGGCGGGGGTCGACGTCGTGCGGATCGGGCTGTGCGCCACGCCGATGCTCTATTTCGCGGTCTACGAGCTAGGTGCCGACGGCGGCATCATGATCACGGGCTCGCACAATCCGCCGGACTACAACGGCTTCAAGATGATGCTGGGCAAGAAGCCATTCTACGGTGCCGACATCCAGGCACTGGGGCAGATGTCCGAGCGAGGCGACGTGGCGTCCGGCGCCGGCTCCTTGGCCGAGCAGTCGATCAAGGACGCCTATGTTGCCCGTGTTGTGCGTGACGTCCGTCCCGGCCGCAAGCTCAAGGTGGTGTGGGACACCGGCCACGGCGCGGTCGGCGTGGCGATTCGCGATGTCGTCGACCGGCTGCCGGGTGAGCACACGATCCTCTACGAACGGGTCGACGGCACGTTTCCGGCGCATCATCCCGACCCGACGGTCGAAGCCAACCTGCAGGACCTGAAGGCGGAAGTGCTGAAGCAGGGTGCCGATCTCGGAATCGGCTTCGACGGTGACGGTGACCGTATCGGTGCGGTCGACGGCAAAGGCCGGATCCTGTGGGGCGACCAGTTGCTCGCGATCTGGGCCCGAGACGTGCTCAAGGAACGACCGGGCGCCACCATCATCGCCGACGTCAAGGCGAGCCAGGTGCTGTTCGACGAAGTCGCAGCCGCCGGCGGCCAACCGCTGATGTGGAAGACTGGCCACTCGCTGCTGAAGGTCAAGATGGCTGAGGTCGGATCGCCGCTGGCCGGCGAGATGAGCGGCCACGTGTTCTTCGCCGATCGCTGGTACGGGTTTGACGATGCGCTCTATGCCGGTATCCGCCTGCTCGACGTGCTGGCCACGTCGCCCAAGTCATTGGCACAACTGCGCGATGGCCTGCCGCAGCCGTTGAATACGCCGGAGCTTCGGTTCGATTGTGCCGAGGAGCGCAAATTCAAGGTTGTGGACGAGGTGAAGGCACGCCTGCAGAAGGCGGGCGCGAAATTCTCGGACATTGATGGCGTGCGCGTCAGCACCCCCGACGGCTGGTGGTTGCTGCGTGCCTCCAACACCCAGGCCGTTCTGGTGGCGCGCTGCGAGTCGCGTGACACCGCCGGGCTCGAGCGACTTAAGGGCGCGGTCAAGGCCGCGCTGGCCGCCAGCGGTGTGGCGATGCCGGATAACCCGACGGCCGGCCACTAGGCCGATGGTGTACTGACGGCCTGGCGCCCGTCGCCGGCATCGGACAGCGCATGCGCTTTTTCTTCTATGGCTCGCTAATGGATCCAGACGTGCTCAGCCGCGTCATCGGCCGGCGGGTTGTCGCGTCCGTCATGGTGCCCGCGAGCTTGCTCGGCTGGCGGCGGACATCGATCGCCGAGGGATCCTACCCCATTGTCTTGCGCGACAAGGCGAGCCGCGTCGACGGCGTGGTCGTCGACGGCATCAGCGCGACGGAAGCCGATCTCCTGACGACATATGAAGGCCCGCGTTACAGGTTGATCCGTGCGTTCGCCGATATCGGCGGGCGCGGGCCGCGCGGCGTCTTCCTCTACCAGCCGCGCCCGGGCGCCTTCACGCCGACCGACGCCGACTGGTCGCTAGCCACTTGGCAAGCGACCCACAAAGCGCGCTTTCTCGCCGCGCTGGCCCGCGCAATGAGCGCCGCCGAGCGCGCCGACCGGCGTCGATAGACCGCGTCTTGGCGGTTAGCCTGCGCCGCCGGCCACCGGCACAACGGCGCAGGTGAATTGACGGCTGGCTTTCAGGCTCTGACAGCCGCGCGAGGCTTCGGCCTCGTCCAGGTTGATGAGGCGCGCCCGATAGGCGGGTTGTCCACGCGATTTGCGCAGGAGGGTGACGTTGGGCCGTGCCTCGTCGCGCAACTCGGGCAGCTTTGTCAACGCTGCTCGCAGGACGGCATTGGCGGTATCGCGATTGGCGAAAGCGCTGCCGATTTCAATTGCCCAGCCGTCGGATGACCGGCTGCCCTGGGGCCAAAGGCTGGCTGTGGCTGCGTCCGCCGGCACGTCTGAAATCGTGCGGCGGGGCGTTGACGCGTCGGCGGCCTGGGTTGGCCGGCGGGGCGGATCGGCCGGGATCACGCCTGGCGTGAACTGAGTGGCGCTGTAGCGAGCCGAGTCAGGCAGCGACGCGCGTTGCCAGGCGGACAGCCCCATGCCGCGGGCCCGCTCGAAGCCGCGATCCATCATGTCGGCCATCACGTCGTCACGCTCGCCGACGCTGCTGCCGCCGAGCACGACCCCGATCAGCCGTCGCTGGTCGCGCGTCGCAGACATCACCAGGTTGAAACCGGAGGCGTTGATGTAGCCGGTTTTGATGCCATCCGCGCCACCATAGGTCAGCAGCATGCGGTTGTGGTTGGCCAGCATTCGGCCGCCATAGGGCCAGAATCGGGTAGCGAACAGCGGGTAGTAGTGCGGGAAATCGCGCAGCACCGCCTGCGCCAGGCGTGCGACGTCGCGGGCCGTCGTGACCTGGTCGGTCGCAGGCAGGCCCGAGGCGTTGCGGAACACCGTGCTCGACATGCCGAGTTGCCGCGCCGTGCGGGTCATTTGCGCCGCAAAGGTCCCTTCGTCGCCGGCGATCGCCTCAGCCAGGACGACGGCGGCATCGTTGGCCGAGCGGGTGATCAGGCCCATGATCGCGTCGCGTACCATCAGGCTGCCGCCGACCGGCGCACCCATCTTTGACGGCTGGACGGCGCCGGCCCGCAGCGAGACCGGCATCCGGTCGCCCAGGCTGAGCCGGCCGGAATCCAGCGCGGCGAACGTCAGGTAAAGCGTCATCACCTTGGTCAGCGATGCCGGGTGCCGCAGCTCGTCGGCGGCGTGCGACTCCAGCTCGCGGCCGCTTTCGGCGTCGATCAGGAGCATCGCGTCGCGGCCGACGACGTTCGGATTGGGCGCCACTGGCGGCGGCGCCACGTAGCGCGGCGCACTGCGCCGGGCTGGCGGCTTCGCTGTCCCTGATCTGACGGTAGGGGAACCCTGTGCCGCCACTGGTGCGGCGGGCAGGGAAACGGTCAAGGCCAACGCCAGTGCCGCGATCGGCAACCGGGCGTCGACAAAACGCTTCGCCACCATGGGCTGACTACCCGCTACTACAGAAAATGAATTCTCTACAACGTCTTACAGGACGCTCTTCAAGAAGGTAACGGAAACGACCCTGCACTGCAATAAGGAACTGGTGGAAGTTGCCAAGTCCGCCCCTTTTCAGCCGAATTGGTCAGGCAAACAGCGCCATGCTTTGGTCGCACGCAAAGTTGGCACGCCGCTGGACGGGATTGACCCTGGCGGTCGGCGTTGGACTGTTGGCCGTGACCACGGCAAACGGGCAGACCCGCTTCGAGCCCAAGATCGACAATCCGCTAACCCGCAGTTTCTACTGGTTTCGCTACGTTGGCGGCACGGATATCCGAGAGCGTTGCGCCGGCGGCGGACTGAACCACATTCGCCTGGTCTACAATGCACAATGGAACGAGCAGGTGCGCGCCTATGACCTGGCGATGCCGGCCGGCGCCGGCGCGACCTTGACGTCTCGCGTCCTGGCCAACATCGGCGATGTCTCCTCGATCGAGGTGCGCGATTGGAACGGCCTGCTTGACCCCTGGCGTGGCAAGCGTGCCGACGCCCGCCCATCCGCCGCCGATGTAGGCAGGCTGGTCGCAGCCCTGCAGCAAAGCGGCGGCTTCGGGCCGCCGACAGCGGGCCTCGAACTTTACTCCAACGACTATTGGTGGACGGTGGCGTCGTGCCGCGGCGGCACCTGGGGTTTCGCCGCCTATCACTATCCGACCGACAAG
>DATFGV010000705.1:0-7593 GCA_035249115.1 Vineibacter sp. | reverse complement strand
ATCGCGCCGCACCCGCCAGCTGTCGATCAGCAGGCCCGACGTGAAACGCTCACCGCTGGCGATCCGGCCCAGCACCACCATTTCACAGGCCAGCAGCCGCCCGCCAGACGCGACGTCGGCGACGGTGCGCCGCCGCAGGCGCGCGCCATCGAACAGGATCGTCTCCTGCGGCAGCCATTCCAGGGCCGCACCGGACGCGACGTCGAGCGCCACGTCGATGGTACAGTCCTGCGCGTTGGCCGAGGCGCGGTAGATCTTCTCCGCCGCCTGGGTGGTGGCGGTCGCGGTCGCACCAGCCTCGCAGCGCGCCGCCAATCGCAAGCGATCGCCGTCGGCCAGGCCGCCCGACATGGTGATGAACACTGCGAGCGGCGGATCGCCCGTCTCGCCGTCGGGAAACAGCACGCGGCAGGGATCGCGCTGGTCGAGCTCAGCCAGCGCCGTGCCGCGCGGCCGGGCCGCGAACCCCACCGCCGCCGCCCCGTCGCCGCGCTGGAGCTTCACGACGTCAGCGGCAAGCAGAGCCCCTCTGCATCTGGCGTGCTCGCGCGTTGGTCCATTCAGGAAGTCCCCATGCCGATCGCGCGCACGTCAACGCGGGACCCGAACTGTACCGCGGCCGCGGGGCATCGGCTATGGTAACGCCGCAGGCCGGACGCGGCCATGCAGCCAGGATGGATGGATGGCGCCCGAGACGAAGTACACGCCCAGCGGCGACGTCTTCATCGCCTACCAGGTCACCGGCCAGGGGCCGATCGACATCGTGCTGGCGCCGGGTTTCATCTCGCATCTCGAGCACATGTGGGAGGAGCCGCGAATGGCGCGCTTCTTCCACGGGCTGGGCTCGTTCGCCCGGCTGATACGCTTCGACAAGCGCGGCACCGGACTGTCCGACCGCAGCGTCGGGTTTCCCACTATGGAAGAGCGCATCGACGACATCCGCGCCGTGATGGACGTCGCCGGCTCGACGCGGGCGGTGCTGATGGGTTTCTCCGAGGGCGGCGCCATGTGCGAGCTGTTCGCCGCGACTTATCCGGAGAAGGTGAGCGCCCTGGTGCTGCTCGGCACCTATGCGCACGCCGCCTCGGCGGTGCCGGAGTACATCGACCCCGAGGCGCAGGCGGCCGTCATCCGGCGCGACTGGGGCACCGGCGCCACCCTGCCGGCCTTCGCGCCCGGCCTCGTGCGTGACAAAGCATTCCAAGACTGGTGGGCACGCCTGGAACGCCTGTCGGCCAGCCCCTCGGCGGTCATCCAGCTGCGCCGCATGAACGCCGAGATCGACGTGCGGCCGATCCTGCCCAGCATCCGGGTGCCGACCCTGGTCATCCACCGCACGGGCGACGTGCGGGTGAAGGTCGAGGCGGCGCGCGAGCTGGCGGTGACCATCGCCGGCGCGAAGCTGGTCGAGCTGCCGGGTGAGGATCACTTCGTCTGGCTCGACGACACCGGCACCGTGATGTCAGCGATCCGCGACTTCGTCGGTGCCACACAGGCATCGGTCGAACCTGACCGGATGCTGGCCACAGTGCTGTTCACCGACATCGTCGACTCGACGCGCCGGGCGTCGGAGCTGGGTGACACGCAATGGCGCTCTGTGCTCGACGCCCACAATTCGCTGGCCCGCAACGAGCTACGCCGTTTCCGTGGCCGCGAGGTCAAGATGCTGGGCGACGGCCTGCTCGCAACCTTCGACGGCCCGGCCCGCGCTGTGCGTTGCGCCCAGGCGATCGCCACCGATGTCCGGGGACTCGGCATCGCGATCCGCGCCGGCGTCCATACCGGCGAGGTCGAGATCGTCGACAATACCGACGTGGGCGGCATCGCCGTTAGCATCGCCGCCCGAGTCAGCCAGCTGGCGGCTGGCGACGAGGTGCTGGTCTCGAGTACCGTCAAGGACCTAGTCGCCGGCTCGGGGTTGACCTTCGCCGATCTCGGCCCCAAGCCAATCAAGGGCCTCGACGATCCGCTGCGGATCTATCGCCTCGCCGCTTGAGCCCGCGAAATTTTTCTCCCCCACGCAGTGGGGGGGGTGGCCCGAAGGGCCGGAGGGGGACCCGTCGTGGTGTCCGGATTGACAAACCACGTCGCCTCCCCTCCGCCCCTGCGGGGAACCTCCCCAACTTCGTTGGGGAGGAAGTGATCAAAACAGCTCGAAATACTCGCGCTGTTCCCAGTCCGTCACTTCGGCCTGGAAGCGGGCGATCTCGGCTTCCTTGATGCGGGCGTAGTAGTCGACGAAGGCCGCGCCCATGCCCTCACGCAGGCAGGCATCGGCGCGCAGTGCCGCCAGCGCCTCGGCGAGCGACGTCGGCAGCTTCTCGGCCGCGGTCTCGTAGGGTGTGTCGGCCGAGGGTCCGGGCTCGAGTTGGCGCGCAAGGCCGTCGAGGCCGGCGACCACCTGCGACGCCATGTAAAGATAGGGATTGGCGGTCGGCTCGCCGACCCGGTTCTCCAACCGTGTCGCCGGATCGCCGCCATCGCCTAGCGCCCGGATCATCACGCCGCGGTTGTCGCGGCCCCAGATGGCCCGGTCGGGCGCCAGCGAATAGGGCCGGTAGCGCTTGTAGCCATTCAGGGTCGGCGTGCTGAACGCCGTGGCGCCACGGGCATGCGCCAGCAAGCCGGCGAGCCAGTGCAGCGCCACCGGCGAGAGATCGCGACCCGGCTCTTGCGCGGCGAAGGCGTTGCCGCCGCGGCGGTCGCGCAGCGACTGGTGCAGGTGCCAGCCGCTCGACATCACGTTGGGAATCCGCGGCCGGCACATGAAGGTGGCGTGGTAGCCATGGCGGCGCGCGATCTGCTTCACGGCGCTGCGCAGCAGCACCATGGTGTCGGCCGGCTCCAGCCCGATGCCGGGATGGAAGGTGAACTCGCACTGGCTGGGACCGTATTCCAGCTCGATGCTGCGCAGCTTCAGGCCCAGCGCCAGGATGTCCCTTCGCAGGATCTCGAACACCGGATCGAACTGATCGTAGCGTTGCTCGGTCAGGTACTGGTAGCCCTGCGTCAGCAGCGCCACCTCGGGCGGCGTGCCGGGCTGGCCGGGCTGGCCGGAATCACCCAGGCCGAGCCGCGCATCGAGCAGCTTGAAGACGTGGAACTCGATTTCGAGCCCGGCCATGAACTCGTAGCCGGCCGTCGCCAGCTTGCCGAGCACACCGCGATAGAGCTGCCGGGTCGAGAACGGCACCGGCGTGCCATCGGCGAAATAGAGATCGCACAGCAGCCAGCCGGTGCGGGGCGCCCAGGGCAGCACCTTGAAGGTGGTCGGGTCGGCGATCATCAGTGCGTCGGCGGCGCCTTGCATCTGCGGCATGCCGAAGCCGCCGCCGGCGCTGAACACCGGGAACACGGTGCGGTGCGCCGTGTCCTTGGCCAGCAGCGAGGTGGTGATGGCGCAACCCTGGCGCATCACCGATGCCGCGTCGGCGCCGACCACCGACTTGCCGCGCAGGATGCCGTGCTGGTCGGCGAACGACAGCCGCACCACTTCCAGCTCGTCGGCCCGGATGCGGTGCTCGACCTCGATCGCCGCCTCGACCTGCACGGCGGTCCACAGCCCGTGCCGTTCGACGAAGGTCATGACCTCTCCCCGACGGGGAGAGGTCGGGCCGCGAAGCGGACCGGGTGAGGGGGCCGCGCCCTACATTCGGCACTCATTGGCGACGCATCATCGTTGACCAACCGCCCCCTCACCCGCCGAGCGCGATGCACTCGTCGACCTCTCCCCGCTGGGCAGAGGTCGCAAACCGAGCCAGCTTTCCATGCCGGCGCGCATCGGTGCAACAGACGAAACACAGTGGCGCCGTGCCGAAGTCGTGCGGAAACGCGCGACGGCTAGACATCGCAGGGTGACCGGACCGGGCCGCGCGCCGCTGGCGAACGACGGCACCGGCCAGATGGAGGAGTCGCCCGCCATGAGCCTGACCGCGCACGCACTGGCCATCAGTTTCGCCGCCGCCTCGGGCGATGGCGCCTGGCCCAATCTCAACCGCGCCACCGTGGCCCAGGAGCTGCGCATGCGGATCACCTCGCCCAACAGCATCAATCAGGCGCAGACGCCGTTCTGCGGTCCCGCCTCGCTGGTGCGGCTGCTGGCGCTCGACAAGCCCGACACCTACGTCCAGGCGGCGATCGACCTGTTCAACACCGGCGCCTGCACGATCGGGAGCCTGAAGATCAAGCCGGGCGACATGGTGCGCAAATCCAAGCCGCAGAACGGCACCAGCCACGCTGACTGGCTGATGCTGGCCAGCGTCCGCGACGCCGGCAACGCCGTGCTGTCAGCCGGCGGCGTGCTGGGCGGCAGCGCCGCCGGCATCACCTTGCCCAGCACCCTGGCTGACTGGTTCACCAAGGCCGGCTTCGCCACCGTGGTCAACAAGGCCGGCGTCACGCAGCCATCGCTGCCCAACGCCCAGGCGTCGCTGGTGCAGTCGGCCAAGACATACCGCACCAGCGGCCATCATATCGTGATGTTTGTCGACGCCGACGTGCTCAAGACCAGCAACCAGGACGACGAGATTTCGATCTATCCCGACCACTGGATCACGCTCACCACCGACATCAAGGACGGCGGCGAGCTGTCGTACAACGAGCCGATCTCGATGTGGGTCTACACCTGGGGCGACCAGCAAACGATCCCGAAGTCGTCGAGCAAGGCGCTGAAGAAAAAGCACTTCATGAACAAATTCTACGGCTTCATCGCCGTCAAGAAATGAGCGGGGCGCAACCGACGCAACAATACGGCGCCGCCGCGCAGTCACCGGGAAACAGTCGGGGCGCAGGATGGCTGTCGGGAAGTGAAGGGGAGGAGACCATGCCAATCGCGACATTCTGGTTCAACGCCTTCATCCCCAAGACCGTGCCGGGCTATACCAAGACCCTCGCCAAGGGTCCGCACGCCGGCAAGACGGCGATCCCGCTGCCCAGCGCCGCCCGCCTGTGGCCGGGTAACACCTTCAAGTCCTGGGACGCCGGCTATCTCAGCGACCAGCGCGGCTTCAGCTCGACGATCACGGCGAGCTGCCGCATGCAGTCGATCGTCGAGGTCGAGATGTCGACCCTGGCGATTGTCAAGCAGACGCATCGCAGCTCGGGCACGACCGAGGTCGACCTGGAGAACGGCGCGCAGCTGGGCTACGCCGTCGCCGACATGACGCGCTGCAAGTACACCAAGCTGGGCGGCGCGCCAACCGGCGGCGGCGCCGGCAACACGCCCTCGGCGCCGCCCGTCGGCACCGGCACCTACGGCGCCGTCAGCGTCAAGCTGGTCGGCATGGCAGGCGATCCGCTGGTCGGCATGGCGGCCGACATTGACTACTCCGGCACCATCATGTTTTCCGGCGGCTCGATGCCGGGAACGCTGACCGTGTCGTTCGACGGCAAGATCGACGCCTTCCCGGCCTATGACTGCTACGTGATGTTCAACAACGTCACCAAGTCGATGTTCACCAACAGCCCGCCGGCCGGCAACACCGTCGCCAGCCTGCTGGGCAACGCCAACCGCCCGATCAAGGCCACCGCCAGTTTTCCGTGAGGTGCCAGGCGTCATAGCCTCTCGCCGCCGGCGAGAGGCGTTACGCCGCGGTCTGGGGCCAGGCGCGATGGCATCCATCGAGGCCGGGTCATCACGGGCGCGGACCGAGCAGGTCCCACTTGTTGCCGGCGATGTCGAGGAACACCGCGACCCGGCCGTAGGGCTCGTCGCGCGGCGGGCTGGTGAAGGCGACGCCGGCGCCGACCATGCGCGCATACGCCGCCTCGAAGTCGTCGGCACGCAGGAAGAAGCCGACGCGGCCGGCCACCTGCCGGCCGACCACCGCCGCCTGCTCGGCGCCATCGGCCTGGGCGAGCAGGATCCCGGTCGCCGCGCCGGGCGGGCGCACGATCACCCAGCGCTTGCGCCGGCCGTCGTTGGTCAGCGCCGGCGAGTCCTCGACCAGCTCGAAGCCGAGCACGTCGACGAAGAAGCGGATGGCGGGGTCGTAGGCCTCGACCACGATGGTGAACAGATCGATGTTGCTCATGCCGAATTGCCACTGATGAAGGTGGTCGCACTGCGTCCCATCCCCTGGGCGCCCAGGGTTATCGCATGCGACACACACCTTACCCTGAGGAGGTCGCGCAGCGGCCGTCTCGAAGGGTGGGCAACCGCATAAGCGTTGCGGCACGAGCTGGACCGATCGAACCAGACTGTAGCCCATCCTTCGAGACCCTTCGGCAAGCTCAGGGCAGGCTACCGACTGCGCCGGCTCCTCAGGATGAGGTTGTGCGCTGGCCAGCAGCAGCGACCTACGCCGCCGTCATTGCCCACGGCGCGTTGGCGTGCGAGCTACTGGTCGCCGGCCACGGCCAGCCACAAGGGAAAGAGGTGTGCCATGCCATCATCGCGCACCGAGGTCTGCACCAGGACGGACTTGGTTGCCGGATCCACCAGCACCCATTGGCCGCGCCGGCCGCGCAGGGCGAACTTCTGGCGACCGGCCGGCAACAGCCACACCTGGTAGCCGTAGGCAGGCGACGGCGAATCCGCTGTCACCGCGGTCGAGGCGGCGATCCACGACGCCGGCACGATCCGCTTGCCCGCCCATTCGCCGCCGTGCGCCAGCATCAGGCCCAGCCGCGCCCAGTCGCGCAGCACCGCGTTGTAGTAGGCGAACGTGACCTCCTGCCCAGTGGCGTCGATCGTCCAGTTCGCGTCAGCCTCGGCGCCCAGCGGCCGCCACAGCCGCTCGCTGGCGTAGTCGGCCACCGTTCGCCCGGTCGCGCCCGCCAGCACCAGGCCCAGCACCAGCGACTCGGAGGAGGCATAGGCGAAGCGCGTGCCCGGCGCCGCGACCCGCTGGTTGAACGGCTTCAGCGCGGCAGCGGCGCCACCCGGCGCCTGGCCCAGCACGTGGCGCGCCAGCAGGTAGATGTCGCTGTTATTGTCGGCATAATTTTCGCTGAACGCCACGCCCGAAGCCATCTGCAACAGCGCCCTGATCGGGGTGCGACCGTATTCCGTGCCGGCGATCGCCGGCACGTAGCGCTCGGCCGGATCGTCGATGCTGCGGATGGCGCCTTGCTCGAGCGCGATGCCAATCAGCAGGCCGATGACGGTCTTCGCCATCGAGAAGGACGTGAGCCGGTCCCGATCGGTGCGCCCATACTGGTAGCGCTCGACCAGGATCTCGTCGCCACGGGCGATCAGCAAGCCGGTGACGGAATACTTGTTCAGGTAGTCGTCAATGCCGAAAGAATCCGAGCCATGCCGGTATCGGAACGCGGGCTCGGCGGCGGCGCGCCGCAGCGGCGACGGCGTCGCCGGTGCCGCGATGGTGCGGGTGGGGAACAGCCGGTCGAAACGGCTCAAGGCGCCGACCCGGCAGCGCAGGTCGTCCAGGTAGTCGAGCGCCGTGCAATGCGGATAGCCCTCGGCCCGGCCGAACAGATCGGCATCCGGTCCGTCCGGCCGGAAGCGCGGCCCCGACTCGGCGCCCGCCGACGCCAGACCGGTGGCCGCAACCAGTCCGCCCAACACCAGCCGCAGCAGGACCACGGCCGCCCGGCGTCGCACGAGTCTCATCGCGGTCGGCATGCCAGCCT
>DATFGV010000704.1:0-3971 GCA_035249115.1 Vineibacter sp. | reverse complement strand
CACCTGAAGACGCTGTGGCTGAGCGAAACCGCCGTCACTGACGCCGGCATGTCGGCGCTGGTCGACCTGCCGCTGACCACGATCATGCTCGACGAGACGCAGGTCGGCGATGCCGGGCTGGCGACCCTGACCAAGATCTCGACCCTGACGTCCATCACGGCGCGCAACAGCAAGATTACCGCCGCCGGCGTCGACGCGGCGCGCAAGTCCTTGCCCAAGCTGCGCATCACCCGCTGACGGGAGCGCGGCAGCCGCGTCCGTCCACGTCGGCATCAGCGCCGCCCCCTGGTACTGCCTTCAAGGGCTTGTGGGTCACGGAGCCGGAATGCACCAGACGGTCGCGCCGGGCAGGCCCCGGAGGGACGGTCACCCGACCCCGCTCTCAGATAGGCCCTAGAACGCCCGCAAACGGCCCGTGGAGCATGGTATCGCCGGTCTGGCTATCCCTCTACCTGCCAGAAATGAGCCCTCTCAGCGGGCCTGAAAACGGCCCTAGACGCATGGTATGCCTTAGTGGGCGATTTCATGGCTTTTCCAAGTCTTATCCACAAGTCGATTTGGCGACGACCGGCGTGGCACCTGGCAAGACAGTCCGATGTCGCCACAGGTCTATCAGTTGTCAAGAAACAAGCCGGCCGCGCCGCCGAGGCGCGTCGTCCGGAGCCTGACAACCCGACTCAAAATGCGAAAAAGCGCTTCATGGTTCGACAGGCTCACCATGAAGGCAGCAGGGGCGGCGAGTTTTCAATCAGGCTTTGACTGCCCTAGGTGTCGCGCTCAGATGATCTCGAAGTAGCGGTCGAGCTCCCAGTCGCTGATGTGCTTGCGGAACTCGCGCTCCTCCCACTCGCGGCTGGCGGCGTAGTGCTCGACGAAGGCGTCGCCGAACAGCGACCGCGCCGCCGAAGACGTGTTCAGTCGCTTCGCCGCTTCCATCAACGTGCGGGGCAGGTCGCGCTCGGCGGGATGGGTCAGCGCATAGGAGTTGCCCTGGACCGGCTGGCCGGGATCGAGTTGGTGCTCGATGCCCCACAGGCCGGCGCCGACCGCGGCGGCCAGCGCCAGGTAGGGATTGGCGTCCGCCGCCGCCACCCGGTATTCGACGCGGGTCGACTTGGCCGAGCCGGGGATGACGCGCAGCGCCGTGGTGCGGTTCTCGACGCCCCAGGTCGCCGAGGTCGGTGCCCAGAACCCGGGGATCAGCCGGCGGTAGGAGTTCACCGTCGGTGCGATCATCGCCAGCAGTTCGGGCATCAGCGCCTGCTGGCCGGCGACGAACTGGCGCAGGGTCGGGCTCATGCGGTGCGGCGCCGAGTCGTCGTGGAACACCGGCTCGGGCTTGTCGCCGCTGCGCCACAGCGAGACGTGGATATGGCCGCCGCAGCCCGGCCAGTCCTTCGACCACTTGGCCATGAAGGTGATGATCCATTGCCGCCGCTGCGCCAGCACCTTGATGAAGGTCTTGAACAGCGCCGCCTTGTCAGCCGCCGCCAGTCCGTCGGACACGCGCAGCGCCGCCTCCAGCACGCCGGCGCCGGTCTCGGTGTGCAAGCCCTCGATGCCAAAATCCATCCGCTCACAGAGATCGAGGACGTCGCGGTACCACTCGGCGTACACCGAGTTGCGCAGCACCGAGTAGCCGAAAAAGCCCGGTGAGATCGGCTTGAGGTTGCGGTAGCCCTTGTCGCGGATCGACTGTGGCGTCTCGGCGAAGACGAAGAACTCGTACTCGAAGCCACAGCGCACCTCGAAGCCGGCGCGCCGGGCACGCGCCAGCACCCGCTTGAGCGTGCCGCGCGGGCAGAGCTCGGCCGCCTTGTCGCCGAACTCGCACAGGAAGAACAGACCGCCCGGCTCGGTCGGCAACTCGCGACAGCTGTCGGGCACGATCCGCGCCGGCGCGTCGGGATAGGCGGTGTGCCAGCCGGTGTAGGTGACGTTGTCGTAGAGCTGGTCGTTGCTGTCCCAGCCCAGCACCACGTCGCAGAAGCCGAAGCCGCCGTCGAGCGCCGACAGGAACTTGTCGACGTGCAGGTACTTGCCGCGCAGGACGCCATCGACGTCGTGCAGGCCGACCTTGACGTGCGAGAGCCCACGCTCCTGGACGATGCGGCGCGCGTCGTCGGCCGTCTTCACCTCGCGCGGATCCATGGCTCCCCCTGTTGTCGTTCCGGCGACCGGCGCCATCCTACGGGCGCGGCCATCCGATATCCATGACTCGCGCCTACGGCCCCGCGGACGCCGGGTCCGCCGCAGGCACGCCGGCCGGGCCGACGACCTCGTGCTCGCGGTTGAGCCACAGCGGCGATCGCGCCAGGTCGATGAACCTCTTTTCGTCGGCCAGCAACTCCTTGCCGGCGGCACGTGCGATCGGATCGCGCATCGAGGCCTCGAATGTCGCCTCGTCGGTCCACCACAGCTCGGCGATGCCGTCGAAAGGCTCCGGCCCCTGGCGCGAGGCGCGCAGCCCTGCATCGTAAGGTGTCTCAACCGCGTGCGTCTGCACGTAGCGCCAAATGCGCAGCGCCGGCGCGTGGTGGCGGACCAGCGGGCCGTGCCTGTTCAGCCAGTAGTCCTGGAACTGCGCTCGGGTGAGTTGCGGCAGGCGGCGCAGGCAGAACGTCAGCTTGATCATGGCCACCTCCGGCGGGTCACAGGCCACGATGCCATCGCACGGCATAGCGTCAAGGCAGGAATGCGCTAGGCTGGCCCGGCCTTGGCGGAGGAAGACGCATGCGATTGCTGAGCTATCGCCACGACGGCCGGGCGCGCTACGGCGCGGTGGTAGACGGAGCGGTCGTCGACCTGGTTTCGCGGGTTGGCGATCGGTGGCCGACCTTGCGCGCCGCGATCTCCGGCGGCGCGCTGCCCGCGATTGCCGCCATCGTCGCAGCGGCGCGGCCCGATCTTCGCCTCGACCAGCTTGACCTTGCGCCGGTCATTGCCGACCCCGACAAGATCCTGTGCGTCGGGCTGAACTACCGCAGCCACGCCAGCGAAGTCGGTCGCGACCTGCCGGAGCAGCCCAGCGTGTTTGCGCGCCTGCGCAACACTCTTGTGCCGCATGGCGGCGGCATCGTGCGACCGCGCGCCTCGACCCACCTCGACTTCGAGGGTGAGCTGGCGGTGATCATCGGCCGTTCTTGCCGTCACGTACCCGAGGCAGAGGCGCTGGCGGTGGTCGCCGGCTACACCTGCTTCAATGACGCCAGCCTGCGTGACTTCCAGAAGCATTCCGTGACGGCTGGCAAGAACTTCCCGGCGACCGGTGCGCTGGGGCCCTGGCTGGTGACAGCCGACGAAATCCCTGATCCGCAGGCGTTGCGCCTGACGACGCGGCTCAACGGCGCGGTGGTGCAGGACGACACGACCGACCACATGATCTACCCGGTGGCGCGCATCATCGCCTACCTGTCGACCTTCACCGCCCTGGAGCCGGGTGATGTGATCGCCACCGGCACGCCCGCCGGAGTGGGCCTGGGACGCGATCCGCCGCTCTGGATGAAGGCCGGCGATACCGTCGAAGTCGACATCAGCGGTATCGGTGTCTTGCGCAATCACATCATCGACGAGTGACGCTCGACGGCGACAGCCTGACAGCGCGAGCGGTCCTGTGTCGCGACGGGCCCGTTGACTCCGGCCGTCGCAAGCTAGACCTTGCGGCAAATCGCGTGCGGTGGACGACCGCCCGACGTTGGGGAGGAAAGCCATGGCAGGACTGCATCGATCGACCGTACCGGGCATCGCCGCACGTGCCTTGCGCCGGCGCACGGCGCTGGTCGCGCTAGGCGGTGCGCTGGCGGCGCCGACGGTGCTGCGCGCGCAGGAGCCGTGGCCCAACCGGACGGTGCGCTACATCAACCCGTTCCCGGCCGGCGGCGCGACAGACACGCTGTCGCGGCTGTATTGCCAGAAGATGAGCGAGCTCAGCGGCCAGCAGTTCGTGGTCGAGAATCGCGGCGGCTCGGGCG
>DATFGV010000703.1:0-16726 GCA_035249115.1 Vineibacter sp. | reverse complement strand
GGGCCGATCGGCTCGTGGCCGCGGGCGACAACTTGATCGCGTCGACGCGGCGGCTGTTGGTGGACACGACGGACACGACGTCGATGGCGGCCGCCGCTGAGTGGTGGACGGCGCTGACGGCAGAGGGCGGTGAGGGGATGGTGGTCAAGCCGCGCGACTTCATCGCGCGCGGCCCCAAGGGCCCGCTGCAGCCAGCGCTGAAGGTGCGCGGCCGCGAGTACCTGCGGATCATCTATGGACCGGAGTACGACGCGCCCGATCATCTCGCCCGCCTGCGCCGGCGCGGCCTGGGCGGCAAGCGCCGCCTGGCGCTGCGCGAGTTTGCGCTGGGGCACGAGGCGCTGACGCGCTTCGTGGCGCGCCAGCCGTTGCGGCGCGTGCACGAGTGCGTCTTCGGCGTGCTGGCGCTGGAAAGCGAGCCGATCGATCCACGGCTGTAGGATTCGTGTCGGGAATGATCGGTTCGCCGCCGCGCGGCCTTGCGCGGCGCCGGCGGTCGGCTGTCTCATGCCGGTGACGGCCCCGTCGGCCAGTGAGGTAGGAGCATGCGTGTCGCGCTGCTGACGACATTCGCGGCAAGCCGCAAGGAACCGCTGGCGGCGGCGCTGGAGCGGATCCACGCTTCCTTCCTGTCGGCGGGCCTCGGCGAACCGACGATCACCTTCACCCTGGCCGACGCGCCGGTGCCGGGCTTCGTCTCCAGCGTCGAGCGCGTGCTCAAGCGCTATCCGCACCTCGATCGGTTCACTTCGACGGCCACTGCCCTGCCGGGTGTCGTGCCACCGGTCCGGCAGATCTCGAACGGCAGCATCTCGCCCGCCGCCGGCCATCCGATCGACGTGCAGTCCCTGCTGGCTATTGCCACGGGTGTGCCGAAATCCTTTCCCTTCCACTCGATCTCGATCCACTTGCACGCCGCCGCCTTTGGTGGCGCGGAAAAGTCCAGCGCGGCCGGTGGCGCGACTCCCGGCGTATTGATCGGCGACAACTGGTGGGTCAACGGCCGGCAGCGATCGCTGATGGCGCTGACCTTCGTCGACGCTGATCCCGCAGGCAAAAAGCTGCCAGCGCAGCCCGAGTCCGTCGCCGCGGTGTTGGCCGCCTGCGGCAAGATCAAGAAGACCACGCAGACGCCGCTCGCCGCGGCATCACCACGGGCCGCGGCGCCCGCGACCCCGACGCCGAGCGAAGCAGCGCCGACCACCAGCACGCCATCGCCCGACACGATCGCGGCGGTCAACGCCGTCGTACGCGACGCCAAAGCGCGGTTCGCCGACATCATCGCGCGCGCCAACCTGCCGCACGACTTGCCGTCGGCCCGCGACGCGCTTGCGACAACCGCGCTCGGCGAGACGGCCGGACCGCTGAAGCCGGCGCTGGTGCGCGCCTTCGCGCCGCTGGGCTACGACTGCAAAAGCGAGGCCGCCGGCACCTTCACCTTGCGCCGCCGCACTGCCGGCAACCTGACGGTCGAAATCGGCCTCGACATCGGCACGTGGAGCCGCAGCCTGTTGGCCATGTTCCGCGTCCATGGTCTTGGCTTCAAGTCGCTGCTGTCATTGCCGCCGACCCGGCATGCGATCGACAGTGGCCAGTACCGTATCGGCGGGCCTGAGCGCTGGCAGCAGATCGTCGACAACCTTGCCGCGCTGGTCGCCGAGCTGGACCGCAGCCTGGTGCCGGCGATCGAGGCGGCCGCCCGCCCGTCACCCGCCTGGTACCGGCCGACGGGTTGACGTTGACGCAGGTCCCGCCTCCCGTTTCTGTACATCGCGATCCGGCGGCGCGATGGCCGCCCGTCAGATTGGGCGTCCCGCCGAGGCAACCAATCTGCTATTCTGTATACATGACCTCGCCCCTTGAGCGCATTTCGATCGACCCCAACGTCTGCTTCGGCAAGCCGTGCATCAAAGGCACGCGGATCTGGGTTTCGCTGATCCTTGACTTCCTGGCGGCGGGCGACGCGTCGGAAGAAATCTTGTCGGCCTACCCGCAGCTCACGGCCGAGGATATTCGGGCCGCGATCGCCTATGGCGCCGAAGTGGCGCGCGAACGCGTCATTCCTGTGCCTCTCGCGGCAGACGGATGAGGGTCAAGCTCGACGCGAATCTCGGTGAAATCGGCCGCGACGTCCTGATAGCGGCGGGCCATGACGTGGCGACCATCGCCCAGCAGGGAATGAGCGGCAGCGCCGATGTCGCCGTCTATGAGGCGTGTCGCGCCGAGGACCGCGTTCTCGTCACGCTCGATCGGGATTTCGGCGAAACGCTTCGTTTTCCACCGGAGGACACCGCAGGCATAGCGATCCTCAATTGTCGGGGACGACTGTCGCCGGCAACGATCCGCGCTCGAATAAAAGACCTTGCAACGCTGCTCGACGCACAGCCAATCGATCGACAATTGTGGATCGTCGAGCCAGGACGCGTTCGGATCCACGAGCGACGATAGACCGCATATCCGAACAACTGCCTGGTTGCGAACCGAACCGTCGGCATGCGGAACCGATCGCCTCAGTGAGCGCCGATCAAGACGATCTCACCGCGCCGCCTTCAGGCGCGCGACCTCGGCTTCCAGTTCCTCGATCCGGGTCGCGTACTGGGCGATGGCGGCGGCGGCCGCCTCGGCCGGGACCTTGCGCGGGATGTGCTGCGGGCAGTTCGAGTCCCACGCCGTGATGGTGAAGACGATCGCCTGCTCCGGCCTGGCGTCATAACCCGGCGGGAACAGCTCGCCGACCAGCGCATCGTCGCCGTCGACGACCCGCGCCCGGCCCCAGAGCTTGATGCGCCGGCGGTTGGCGTAGTCCATCACGAAGATGAACGCCTGGGCGTTGTCGGCCAGGTTGCCGGCGGTGATGTACTGCCGGTTGCCCTTGAAGTCGGCGAACGCCAGGGTCCGTTCGTCGAGCACCCGCAGAAAGCCCGGCGGCCCGCCGCGATGCTGGATGTAAGGCTGGCCGGCGGCGTTGGCGGTGGCGAGGTAGAACGAGTCGGCCTGCGCCAGGAAGGCCGCCAGGTCGGCCGTGACGGTGGTTCGCCAGCCGCCGTTCTGCTCCATCCGCGCGTAGGTGGCCCGCGAGCCGCGTCGCGCCTGGAGCGCCTTGACGGTGGGCGTGAAGGCGACGTCGGACGACACCACTGGCGGTTCGGCGCCGGGCGCAACGGAGATATTCAGGGCATTCATGGCGCGGCTCCTTTGGCCGGGTGCTCGTGCCAGCAACATGTGCCCTGTGGCATTCACCGAGTATCCGGTATAATCAAGAAAGACTATTGTCAGAAGTGGGAATATCCGTGGACCGGTTCGAGGCGATAGCGGCGTTCGTCGCGGTGGTCGAGGCGGATGGCTTCTCGGCGGCCGCGCGCCGCCTGGGCCAGCCGCTGGCCTCGGTCAGCCGCAAGGTATCGGCGCTCGAGCGCGCGCTGCGCGTCCGCCTGCTGAACCGCACGACGCGGCAGGTCCAGCCGACCGACAGCGGCCGGCAGTTCTTCGAGGCCTGCCGGCGCATCCTGGCGGAGCTGGACGTGGCCGAGCGGGCCGCGTCAGGCGAGTACCGCGCGCCGCGCGGCGAGCTCACGATCACCGCGCCGATCGTGTTCGGCCGCCTGCACGTGACACCGATCGTCACCGCCTTCCTCAAGACCTATCCCGCGATCGATGTCCGGCTGATCCTGGCCGACGGCGTCGTCGACCTGCTGGAAGCCCGTATCGACGTCGCCGTGCGCATCGGCCGCCTGGGCGACAGCGGCATGCTGGCGATCCCCATCGGCGACATCGGCCGGATCGCCTGCGCCAGCCCGGCCTACCTGGCGGCGAATGGCACGCCCGAGCATCCCAAGGCGCTGGCGGCGCACAGCTGCGTCACCTTCGCCGGCACGCGCGGATTGACCCAGTGGTCCTTCCGGACCGGGCGCAAGATGCGGGCGTTTGCTGTGCGTGCGCGGCTGACGGTGACGACGGCGGAAGCGGCGATCGACGCCGCGATCGCCGGTGTCGGCATCACCCAGGTGCTGTCCTACCAGGCGACCGAGGCGATCCGCCGCGGCCGGCTGGTGCGCATCCTGCGTGCCCATGAGCCACCGGTGGCACCAGCGCACCTGGTCCACGCCAGCGGCCGGTTGGTGCCGCTGAAGCTGCGTGCCTTCCTCGATTTCGCAGCACCACGCCTGCGGGCGCGGCTGAAAGACGCGACGTAGCTGTGCCGGCGCGACGCGGTGGCGGATTGGTGTAAGGTTTCATCGCCCGCACGCAAAGACGGAGGATGCGTCCATGGCGACGGCGAAGAAACCGACCCGATCGGCCGGCGCGATCCGTGTCGGCATTGGCGGCTGGACCTTCGAGCCGTGGCGTGGCGTGTTTTATCCCAAGGACCTGCCGCAGAAGCGCGAGCTGGAGTACGCCAGCCGCAAGCTGACCGCGATCGAGGTCAACGGCACGTACTATGGCTCGCAGAAGCCCGAGAGTTTTGCGCGCTGGCACGAAGAGACGCCCGACGACTTCGTGTTCGCGGTCAAGGGGCCGCGCTTCGCCACCAACCGGCGCGTGCTGGCCGAAGCCGGTGCCTCGATCGAGCGGTTCTTCCAGAGCGGCGTGATGGAGCTGAAGGAAAAGCTCGGACCGGTCAACTGGCAGCTGCTGCCGACCAAGGCGTTCGATCCGGCCGACTTCGAAGCTTTCCTCAAGCTGTTGCCGAAGACGGTCGACGGCCGACCGGTCCGGCACGTCGTCGAGGTGCGCCACGCGAGCTTTCGCGCCCGCGATTTCATTGATCTGTTGCGCGGCTACGGCATCGCCACGGTGCTGGCCGACAGCGACGTCCACCCGCAAATCGCCGACGTGACCGCACCCTTCGTCTACGCCCGCCTGCAACGCGCCGCCGAGGATGTCGCAACGGGCTACCCGGCCGCCGCGCTCGACACCTGGGCGGCACGGGCGCGCACCTGGGCCAAGGGCAAAGCACCCACCGACTTCGACCGGATCGGCGGCGCCGAGAAGAACCCGCCGCCGGCGCGCGACGTCTTCGTCTTCATGATCAACGGCTTCAAGCCCAAGGCACCAGCGGCGGCGATGGCGCTGATCGAGCGGTTGAGCGGGGCCGGCACGTGACCCGGCGGCAACGCGCAACGCGTGCTCAAGCCAAAATAAGCTGACCTGCCTGGACCGACACAGGAGCAACACCATGCCGTGGACGATCGAACGCAGGCACGACCATGTCGCCGTCGTGACCATGAACACCAACAAGGTCAACGCGCAGAACCCGACGTTCTTCGCCGATCTGCATGCCGCGTTCGATCGCCTGGATACGACGTTCAGCGACTGCGCCGTCGTCCTGACCGGCACCGGCGCGGTGTTCTCGGCAGGCCTCGATTTCGACTATCACTTTCCCCTTTTCGCGCGACGCTCGCCCAAGGAGGTCGACGCGTGGCTTGACGCCTATCGCGCCACCAATCTGCGGCTTTTCACCTATCCGCGGCCGACCGTGGCGGCGGTCAACGGCCACGCCTACGCCGGCGGACTGATCACGGCGCTGGCCTGCGACCATCGGATCGCGGCTGAAGGTGCCTTGCAGTTTGCATTGAACGAAGTGCCGATCGGCATTCCCATGCCGGCGATTTATGCCGAGATCATCAAGCATGCGATCGGACCGCGCGCTGGCAACGAGATTACGCTGTTCGGCCAAGTCTACGACCTCGAGGCGGCCGTCCGGTTAGGCGTAATTGGCAAGGCGGCCGCGCCGGTCCAGCTGATTGATGCCGCCGTTGCCTGGGCCGCGCAGGTGCCGGCCGACTCCTTTCCGGCCTACGCGTTCACCAAGCGGGCGCTGCAGGCGACGACCTTGGCCGCCATCGACATCGCGGCGTGCCTCGATCGCGACGGGCTGGCGCGCGCGATGTCCGATCCGGCGAGCCTGCGGTCGCATGCGCGGCGCTACCGGGCGCTGAAAGGCCGGGAGATCACCTGGGCGCTGCCGGGGTGATGGCCGTCATCGTCGTCCATGACGACTGGATCGCCGGGCGCCTCACGATCCGAGCTGAAGGCGCAGCACCCAATCAACCCAGGGCCGGCCGGATGTCGTGGCCGTTCAGCGCGTAGATGTCCAGCAGCCGGTCGAACGTGATGCCGTCGCGCTGCTCGACCGCCAGCGGATGGTCTGTGGGCTCCAGCTCGATCAGCGGACGATCGCGATTGCCACGCGGGTGAACCTGGCATTTCAGGCCGAACGTCTCGCGATAGCCCTGCAGCGTGTTCGAGAACCAGCCGAACCACGGTCCGAGGTCGTCCTGATCGCCGCTGTCGAAGGAGTCGACATAAAGGCCGAAATTCGCCTTTGACAGGGAGGACCAGACGCCGAAGCCAAAGCGTTCATCACCGGCGCCGATGATCGGCAGCTCAAGCACGCAGCGCACAAAGTATTGCTCGCCCTCGACGACGCAGAAATCCTCGGACAGGAAGTGCGTCGAGGTGGCCACGGCCGTGTTAGGGCTGAGCTCCTCGCCGCCCGGCCAGGCGTCGGGCTGGTCATGGGCGAGGTCGAACAGGCCCTGGTGCGTTTGGCTGCAGGCTGAACAGGCCCACGGCCGCGCGTGCAAGCGCCGCCACCGCGGATCGTCTCGCAGGCTTACGGAGTTGTCACATCGCAACCGAACGACTCCTTCCGGCGTGGAGGGGCACAATGCAGCACGCATGACCGGGTTTCAACTTGCGCGCTGCTGCGGTCAGTGGGTCGTTCCGGTGGTGCCGCCAGCTTCTGCTGCCGCACGCGCGCGGAACAGGTTGGCGCGCCGCGCGTTCTTCAATAGGAATTCACCACCAACGCCTGCGACATTGAAAGGGCAACCCATGGTCAAGAACACGATCTGCCTTTGGTACGACAACGACGCCGAGGCCGCCGCCACCTTCTACGCCAAGACCTTCCCCGACAGCGCCGTCACCGCCGTGCACCGCGCCCCGGCCGACTATCCCGGCGGCAAGAAAGGCAACGTGCTGACGGTGGAGTTCACGGTGTTCGGCGTCGCCTGCCTCGGCCTCAATGGCGGCCCGGTGTTCAAGCACAACGAAGCCTTCTCGTTCCAGATCGCGACCGAGGATCAGGAAGAGACCGACCGCTACTGGGACGCGATCATCGGCAACGGCGGCCAGGAGAGCGCCTGCGGCTGGTGCAAGGACAAATGGGGCATCTCCTGGCAGATCACCCCGCGTGTCTTGACCGAGGCGCTCGCCGCCGGCGGCGACGAGGCGAAACGCGCCTTCGAAGCGATGATGGACATGAAGAAGATCGACGTCGCCGCGATCAAGGCGGCGCGGCGCGGTTGAAGGCCGCGACCAGGCGCGGGCCGCAAGGTCAGCCGGTTTTGGTTGGGCTTTTGTACCTCGCGCCAAACAAGTCACCCTTACCCGCCAGCGCAATCGCCTATGGCCACGTACAACCTCATCCTGAGGAGCCGGCGCAGCCGGTAGCCTGCCCTGAGCTTGCCGAAGGGTCGCGAAGGATGGGCGCCAGTCTCGTTCGATCGTTCCGGCGATTGTTGCAACGCTGGTGCGGTTGCCCACCCTTCGAGACGGCCGCTGCGCGGCCTCCTCAGGGTGAGGCCTGTGCCTTACGCGATTGCCCCGCGTGACCTCGTCGCCACCGTCGCTCGTCGCCGTCAGATCACGCCGCGGGATTTCAAAGCCGCGAGCGCCGCGTCGTCCAGCCCCAGCAGGCGGCCATAGATCTCGGCGGTGTGGTGCCCCAGCCGGGCGCCGCCCTCGAGAGTCGGCAGCTCGCCGGCCGAGAATTTCACCGGGAAACCGGGAATGACGCCGCCAGCGACCGGCGCGTCGCCGCCCAGGCGCCGCATGGGCCGCAAGGTGCCCCGCGCGCGGAAATGGTCGTCCTGCATCACTTCCTGCAGCCCTCGCACGCGCGCCACCGGGATGTCGGCCCGCTCGAGCAAGGCGATGCCTTCGGCGCAGGTGTAGCGTCCCAGGCGTGCCTGCAGCTCCTGGCGCAGCTCCGCGGCGTGCCGCTTCTGGTCGCCGGCAGTGGCGTATCGAGGATTGGTCAGCAGGGTGTCGGCCTTCAGCGCCTGGCACAGTCGCTGCCAGCGCGCGACGCCGGCGACCGTGATGATGATGTCGCCGTCCTTCAGCCGGTAGAGGCCGGTGACACCCTCGCGGGCCTGGTTGCCGCTGCGCACCGGCAGCCCATCCGCCAGCGCGAACTCGATCGGTTCGATGAACATCAGGGTCGCCAAGGTGTCGATCATCGACGCATCGAGGTACTGGCCCTGCCCAGTCTTCTCCTTGACGCGCAGGGCGCCGAGGATCGCGTAGGCCGCATAGAGCGGCGTCACGAGATCGCCGAGGAACACGCCGACGCGCGTCGGCGGGCCCGCCGGATCGCCGTTCATGTCCATGATGCCCGACATCGCCTGGATCTGGTGGTCGTGCGCCGGCATGTCGCGGTACGGCCCGGTCTGGCCGTAGCCGGCGATCGAACAGTAGACGATGCCGGGATTGACGGCGGCGACGTCGGCGTAGCCGAGGCCGAGCCGCGACATCGTGCCGGGCGCCAGGTTCTCCAGCACCACGTCGGATTGCCGGGCGAGCTCGAGGAACAGGCGCCGCCCTTCCGGATCCTTGAGATTGAGGGTGACGCTCTTGACCCCCTCGGACCGCTTCAGGAAGCGGATCGACAGATCGTCCTCGCCGCGCCGATCCTCGCCGACGCCGTCGGGCCCGGCGTAGGGTCCGACATTGCGGATCGGATCGCCGGTGCCCGGCATCTCGACCTTGATCACCTCCGCCCCGAAGCGCGCCAGGGTCATCGACAGGAACGGCCCGGCGAGGAAGACGGTGACGGAGAGCACGCGGATGTCGGCGAGGGGTGACATGGCATGGGTCCTGCTGCGACTGCGGTAGTGGCGTTCTGAACGCACAGCCGGCCGGCAGCAAGCATGTCATGTCGATCGTCGGGAACCTGATCGCCCGGACGCAGTCCACCGATCGCCAGTACCGTGCACGATGACGGTGCGGCACGGGCTTGGCGTCCGCTGCGACGCTTCGTAGAAAGGACGCGCTTTGGTGTCCGCGCGAAAGCCCGCCGCGAGCCCCGACAGTCACAGGATGCGGCGGCATGCGATTGCCGATGGGAGGCTTGACGTGGCCAACGACAATTGGGGGAGCGCGGCCCGGTTCGGCATTTTTGTCGTCGGCAGCGAAGTCGTACCCGAGGCCGAGTGGTGGGCGATGGTCCCCGGTGGCGTATCGGTGCACGCGGCACGCATCACGGCAGCGACACCCTGGGCACCCTGGCAACCCGACGGCAAAGCCATCGTCCTGGCGCCAGATCTGGAGCGAGGCGCGGCGCAATTCGCGGCGATGAGGCTTTCGGTCGCCGTCGTGGCGCATACGTCGAGCAGCGTGGTTGGTGGACCGGGCTGGGACGCGGCGGTGATCGCACAGCTGAAGGCGCGCGTCGGCGACGCGACACAGGTGACGACCAATGGCACGGACTGCGTGACGGCGCTACGCGCCTGCGGCATCCGCCGCCCGTTGCTGGTCGCGCCGCCCTGGTTCCGCGACGACGCCATCGCGGCTGGCGTCTCATACTTCGAACAACACGGCTTCGCGGTCGCCAAGACATTGCGGCATTTCCCGGAACCGAAATGGGCGAACGCGAGTCCAGAGCATCTCTACGGAAAATTCATGCACCTTGAGCAAAACGTCGATCTATTGCGCCAGCAAATCGTGAGCGCCTGTCCGCCGTCCGCCGACGGAATCCTGATCGCCGGCACCGGCTTCCGTTGCGTCAGCATCATCGATGCCCTGGAGTCGGCGCTGAACCTGCCGGTCGTGACGGCCAATCAAGCAAGCCTGTGGCGCTGCCTTAGCCTCGCCGGTGTGCAAGAGCGCGTCAGCGGATATGGCCGACTGCTCAGCGGTGATCGCAGGTAAAGCGCCGCGTGCGCCGCGCTTGAGACGGGCGCGGTGTCCCGTGTTGACACAGTCCTTGGCCGATCGTCCTTGGAGTACATCGCTTGAACGGCTGGGCATTCCCCGTGGTGGTCGCTAATCTTGAGGCCGACGAACACCGCGACAGCGAATTTGGCCCACTGCAACCGGGCGTAGCAGATCGCAGGAAATCGTGGATTCGGCGGTGTTTGGCGCGCCCCCAGATCAAGCGGCGGACCGATGCGGGGAAAGTGAGGAACGAATGGCGCGTGCTGAGACAATCTTCAATACGCCCCTTGGTCCCGACCAAGTGAATCCTTCGGCAGAGTCCCTCTGCGACCTGGTGCTGCGTGGCGGCGATGACTTTTGGGCTGCGGGGAGCGGTCAGGCCGCTGTTGAGGTCACGGGCGAGGAAGGCGCGCGCCTGCTCGTGATGGGCCGTGACGCCGCGGGATTTTTCCTCGTGCATGAGTCCAAGAACGACTCGTTTTGCTCACGCAATCCGTCGGTCGCAGCCGACAGCCAGCAGATCGTGGAAGTCCATGTGGGCGGTGAGCTGATGCAGGTTCCGCTCAAGAACTTCGTGGACAAGGAGTTGGCGTGGAAGGTCCTTGCAGACTTTCTGCAAGACGCGAAACGCAGTCGCAAGATTGAGTGGGAAGTCTGGCTGTAGCTTTGCCGCCATTCCGCCAGCGCTCGGAGGTCATTGTGGAAGCCATGATGCGAAAGACGCTGGCGGACCGAACCGGCTTTGCGGTCCCTAAACCGTTTGTCGAGATTGCTACCCAGTTTGCGCAACGCGCCGGCGACATTGCCAAGGGACTCGATCTGCTCGAGGACACCTTGCAACTGCGCATCTGTCATTTCCTTGAGACTCGCCATGAAACCATGCCGATCGAATTCTTTCCATTCCTGGCCACCGGTGGAGACGGTCACTGCTTCGGTTACGTGATCCACGCCCCCGAGCTCCCATTGGATGACCATCCGATGGGATCGGTCGTGGCAGGCGAGAGCGACGGGGTGGTCTTTGCTGGCGACTCGACGCCGGGTGCCATCGAAAACATGATCTCCTACATGCGCGACCGGCCTGGAGGATTGACCGGGATCGATCTGGATTGGCTCGGCACCATCGGGCTCCGGCCGGACCGGGCAAAGGCCCAGCAGGCCCGCCAACTGATCGGCGAGGCGTATGCTCGCCCATCACCTCGGATTCCCGCCGGTTGGCGCCATCTCATGACCAGTGACGGAGTCGGCGTCGTGGCCGACGAGTCGCAATTCAGTGGCGCAGGCACAGAGCCGTTGCCCAGGGACTCTGTGCCGGCCCGCTACGTTGCGGCGGCCGATGCCCAGGTGGCAGCCGGTTACCATGGCTCGGCGCTGTGGTACCTGAAGGAGGCGTGGTGGCGGGGGTACTTCGCTCCGCAACAGGACGTGCGGCAAATCAAACTTGGGCTAGTGCGGGCCTACGAGAAGCTCGGCAAGACGCTGCTCGCCGAGACCGTGACAAGATATTACACTTGGCTGACGTGAGCAGTGTTCCGGACAAAGACCTGGATTTGAATGGCGAGCGTCAGGTCGTACGAAACCCTGATCGTGCCGGCTGGATTTGTCGACACGGGCAATGGCACCTCTTGGCAGAGTGGCAACGTAAAAGCCGCCGCAGCCTTTCGGGAGATGGCCAGAAAAATAATCCAGGGACGCCGTTCGGCCTCACGGTCGAGAAGATTCATTTTTCGAGCGAAGGGTTGGCCCTCAACTGAACCCCGACAAAACGGGGGACTAACGCGCCGGTGCGACACGATGATCGAATCTGGCTGCCGGCCAATCTCCAACAGAGCTGCGTCGTGTTTCCGCGCAGCTGAGAGAATGTCGAGACGAACAGAGTGGCGCGCCCGAGAGGATTCGAACCCCTAACCCCCAGATCCGTAGTCTTGTTTGCGATCTAATCATTGCAACAGGTTAGCAAGACTGGCAACGTCGATACTCTGAAAAATCACCTATTTTCAGAGACATAGCTGGACAGCTTTGGACAGCCATGGACACTGAAAACCAGCCGATTCCGTTCCATACTCGTTGCATAATCTGGAGCAAGGACAATGGCCACTCGCACACGGGAAAAGCGGACCAAGGCAGTCGCGAACCGCTGGACGTTCACGGAATTGGCGCTCGCCCGGCTACGGCCACCAAAGGAAGGACAAGAGGTCCATTGGGACACTGGCACCAAGGGGCAACTCGGGTTGTCGGTCCTGGTGTCGTCCGGCGGCACCAAGACCTATCGCTCGCACTGGCGGATCAACGGTATTCCTGGCGCCCGAAAGCTGGGGCGAATCGGCGAGTTGACCCTTACCGATGCACGCAAGATGACCGCGGCCGACCGTGGCATGGCAACGAAGGAGGAGCCGGAAGATCCAGGATTGCTGGCGAAGCGGCGCAAGCAGCAGGCGCACGACGCCGCCGTACGCGCCAAGACCGACACGTTCGAAGCCGTCGTTGATCATTTCATCAAGAGCTATGCCATGCCGCGCCAGCGGAGTTGGGAGGAGACCGAGCGTGTGCTGAAGTCGTCGTGCAAGGACTGGCTTGCGAAGCCAATCGCCAGCATCACCAAAAACGATGCCTACAAGTTGCTGGACGGCTTCATTGCCGACGGCAACCCGCGTAAGGCGACGCTGGCGCTGTCCTGGCTGCAGCCGTTGTGGAAGTGGGCATGGAAGCGCGACTACGTGACCGAACCGGTCATGGACAAGGTCGAGATCCATGTCGAGAAGGGTGAGCGCGACCGCGTCTATACCGACGGCGAACTCCGGGCGATATGGCGGGCTGCCGACAAGCTCGGCACGGTCGAAGGCGCCTACGTCAAGCTGGTGATGCTGCTGGCGCCGCGCAAGACGGCGCTGGCCGAGATGCGGCGCTCGCACCTGAACGATCTCGACAACCCGACGCTGTGGACCACGCCGCACGAACTGACCAAGACCAAGAAGACAGCGAAGAAGAAGCGCGTCTACCTGACGCCGCTGCCGGCACTGGCCCAGCGCATCATCAAGCCGCTGCTGAAAGTGGATGGTGCGGAGCCAGAGAACTTCGTGTTTCCGGCGCAGCGCAACCGCAAGACCGGCCGGCTCTATCCCGGCACGCCGCTGAAGAAGGCTCTTGTCAAGCATGGCGCGCCGAAAGACTTCGGGTTACACGCCTGCCGACACACGATCGCCACGTGGCTTCAAAACGAGGGCCACAGCAAATGGGAGCGTGGTCTGGTGCTCAACCACGCCGACACAGGCGTGACCGAGGACTACAGTCACGGCTATCCGCTCGACCTGAAGCGGAAGCTGCTGGCCAAATGGTCCGACCACGTCGAAGGTCTCATGACGGCCGAGGGCGTGGCGCTGCTGCGCTAGCCGAGGGGCAACAACAACATGTCCATTGAAGAAGCCCGCACCACGCTGCGCGAAATCGAAACCACACTACCTGAGCTGGAGAAGCTCACCGCCATGCTGAACCTGTTGCAGGTGGCCTCGCGCATTCCCGAACTGGATATCGGCAAGGTGCTGCAGCTGCTGGAGCCGTTGGCCGGACACGACCGACGCATCGCCGAGGCAATCGCGCTGCTGCGGCCGTGGGTGCGGCCCGACTTGGGCGGCACCGTCGACACGACCGATTCCGGCAAACCTCAGGACCTGCCGGCGTACCTAACTGACGCGCACGAAGCGGCGGCCGGGGTTTACGCTGACCTGGTTGTACTCGTGCAGCAGGCGCAACGGCAGTTGGGCTGATCGACGGCGGCCTACTTGCCGGCTCGTGCTCGAGTCGCTCCCGTCGTTTGCACGCGCACCTTACGTGACTGGATTCATCGTCGCCTTACGTAATCGAGCCGGGGGAAAATCGACGCCAGCCGGCTAAATCCGGCCGCTGGGCGCGATCGCCAGCAGCATGGTCCGGGTCGGGTCCAGCGCCGCACCGGCGCCCAGACGTGTCCTGAGCGCTGCCAGGGGCATCCTGCGGCGATCCTGGCCGGGGGACGGTCATGCCCGGTCGGTCCGGTCATTTGCACACCGACCTTACGTGCCCTCGCTTCACTGCCGCCTTACGTTTCGCCGGCGGCTTGGCTGTGGTGACCGGCGCTGATCGCTCCCGGTGTAGGTCGGCCGCCGGCTTGTCCTTTCGGATGCCACGATATGGCGGTGCCGAGGTCCATCGTCGCTCGCTATCGAGCAAGAACGGCGACCTTAATTCGGTTTCGTCCAGTCGCGATATCCGCTTCGTTCATCATCGTCTGATCAACGATACCTATTCCCCACTTCGAATAGCACTTGCCTGGAGGTGCTGGGTCGCTCAGGACCTCTCCCAGTTGCTCATCCCCATTTCCGTCGATGTATCTGATCAGTCCCCACAGGCCAACTACACACCCTTTCATTGTCGTACTAAGCGAATCCGACTGTCCTGGGTTCAGCGTTATTTTTCTTCCTTGATTGTCGTTCTTGCCATCCTTGAAGATAAACTTGACCGCCCACTCTATGATTATTCCCGAACTTGAGTCATTGTAACAATTAGCTGTACAGTTCGCAGTATTGAGCGCCTCAAACTTCTTGACCACCTCAGCGGTGGGTGTCGCCTCAAGCTTCCTGATCAATGACGAAACGTCAGATGCGGATTCAGTCATGTTGTCCTCCCTTATGCTGGCTGGCGCCACAGAACGAAGCGTGCACAACTCTTGCTTGAATGCTGAGTGATTTCTATAGTAGCTCATAGCTCTCACTTATTCTACTATCTTTGCGTTCCTCGCGGCAGGATTCGTGGACAGTGCGGGTTCCAATCCTGGGCAAAATCCGCTAGGCCGACCGCGTCGGCACCAGCGACGCCGACAAGACAGCGCTCGCGACAGGTCGGACAGGCCAGTCGCGACACGACGTGGCGCAGCGGCGGGTTGACCATGTTCATCTGTTCTTTGACGGCTTGGACCGTGAATCGGATTCTCGACGCGGGGCGAGCACTTACCTGTCGTGACGTCGGCTGACTTCGGGATCGTCCGTGCGTTACCGCATAGCCAAACAAAGGTAGAGAAACCTAGGCGACCTTTTGCTATTTATACACTCATGGCCGAGACCAGCGTTTCTCCAGAGGAAAAACCATCCTCGAGCGGCGATCCATCAAAAGATGGGGCCTCTGAGCCGTCACCATCAAAACCAGCGACCGTTTGGCACGCACACCCGGTTGTCGCGGGAATTATTCTTTTGGTGATCGGTGGCGTTTTGACGTTCACCGGCCAGGTACTTGTTTCATGGATAACCAAACCGGAGTTGGTGGCAGATGTATGGTATGGCTACTACTTGCCACTGCCGAGCGAAAGACCGCAGCCCAAGCCGGATAGTTTTGAGAGCATTGAGAAATATTCGAAGCTCAATCTTATCAGCGGAATTGTGCGGGTAGACGTGATTAACAAAAGCCACAAGACTTTGACAGACGTCTTTGTTCGCATCGAAGATGCAGAAGCCTATGCAGTTCCGAAAAAGCCGGGTCGAGAATCACACATCAGCCACAGGGATTTGGTGCCGGTCGAACCTACCGGCCGGGGCGTGCGCATTGCGACGATGGCTCCATACGAGGAGGCGACGGTTTTCGCCTGGGTTCAGAAAGGATGGAGCCTTTGGAGCGATAGCTCTTACCTCTTTCTCAACGAAAAGCACGTGCGGGTCATTCACTCAGCCGGCGTCGCGGAACTTCGCTTCTATCGTCCGGTAGTGCCATTTTGGGGGTGGTGGGCGCAGAACTGGGATCACGTCTTGTTCGTTGGCCTCCCAGTACTGTCTTTCATCATGTTCCTCGGCTTCATTCCGTTTGCCATTGCACAGGAAAAGGCGAAGCAGCGGGAGCGAGTCGCTGCCATCAAGCAGCTGGCGACGTCTCGTAAGTCGGGTCCCGAGGATACCTAGTTGGCAGCAACTGAAAGCTGACCGGCAACCTTGCGCACTGCCTCCGCATCAAGGGCACCCCGCTCCAGCAACGCCTTGGTTAGACGCTCGATGGCGGGCCAGTTGTCCGCGATCAGGTCGACGGTCGCCAGCCTCGTCCGCTGCCAGTGGTCGCGAGCGCGATTTACATCCCCATGGGCGAGCGCCAGGCAGGCGTGCCACGCGCGTTCGTCGTCGCCCTTCACATGCGCCGGGCTGAGTGATCCGGGATCATGGAACAGCTGGGCGACAGCGCCGGCCATGCTCACGATGGCGTCGTCCCTGTAGTTGCGGAACAAGGGAGAGGTCTTGGTCACGCCCTCGGTGCCGTCGCCTGGATACAGGATGATCCGGGCGTTGTAGCCCAACACCAGCGCCGCCACGGCATGACCAGCTTCATGGCAGGCAAGGCCGAAGTCGCGAGGCATGTAGGTACTCGAAAATGAATGGCCGGGCGGCACGTTGGTTGATGCCGCCCGGCCGCCGGTGAAACGAAATTTGCCCGAAGCCTCCAGGACACGGGTCAGGACGACCCCGCTCCCCGGTTTCGACGCGCGTCGTCGTCGAACTCGTCAGGCGGCCCGATAGGCCGCAGTCCACTCATCCACGTACAGAATGCGAGCTTTCTCCATTGCCTCGGTCCGGCTGCACTTTTCGCTAGCGCGGATCTCGTCGATCTTTTTCTCGAACGCCCGCACTGCGGGCGGCTTGGTGGCGACCTTGGCCAGCGGCGGCAGTGGTGCGGACCTGGAGGCCGCCAGCAGCTCGGGGTGCAGCTCTCGTGCCTTATGAAGCGACTCGATCCGCGAGCACTTCTCGGCGCTGCGGATCTCGGTGGCCACCTGAAT
>DATFGV010000702.1:0-6611 GCA_035249115.1 Vineibacter sp. | reverse complement strand
CATGGTCTAGCTCCTCTTGATGCGTTTGGCGGCGCTGTGGCCCAGGTTCACCGTCGGCCCGCGCCCGTCGCCGAAGGCGCGCTTGATCTGCGCCTTTTCCGCCGCCTTCTGACCGTCGTGCCAGCACATCACGACCGCGTCACCGCGGTCGGGCGAGCGGCCGATGCGGGCCTTGATCTCGTCCTTGTCCTCGATCTGGATGCCGCGCACGCCCAGCTCCCAGCGCGGCGCCGCCAGGTCGGCGGCCAGCCGCGGATCGTCGGGCAGCGCGATCGGGCTGCCCTCGCGCTGGTGCGGGTCGAGCGCCTCGCGCAGGCGCCACCAGCTCTCGGCGCGGGCGTTGGCGAACTCGAGGTTGCCGGGCTGCGTGCGGCGATGCGACTCGTCGGCGCCGAGGTAACCCGTCACGCTGATGCCGTTCTGCCGCAGATGGTCCATCGGCGAGCCGCCCCAGCCGCCACCCATGTCGATCACCACCGGCGCGCCGTCGCGCAGGACGCCGAACACCAGCGCCGCCACCGCCGGCCCGTCGCGGGTGTCGACACCGGCCTTGCCGATCAGCGGCGCGAACCAGCCGCCATAGCGGGTGGCGATCACCGTCTCGTCCTTGCCGCCGCGCGCCACGTCGACCGCCAGCGCCGTCATCGCCGCGCCCTTGGGTGGCCCCGGCATCCAGCGCTTCTGCGCCTGGCGCACCCAGTCCGACGGGATGACCTGGCGCGCGTCATCGTCGCGCCGCGCCATGAAGTTGCCGTCACGCACCGCGCTGCGCACCGGCTCGGGCAGCGCGTCAAGCTCACGCTGGTAGCCGGTGTCGCGCAGGTATGGGTTGTCGGCCAGGCGCGCCGGAATGAAGGTGCGCGACTTGGGAATGAGTTCCATCTCGCCGCTCTTGATTGGCTCCCGCCCGTCGACCTCGACATCCTCGCCATTGACGTCGGTGATGAACCAGCGCAGTTCGCCGGGCTTGGCCGGGTTGGGGTGACTGAGGTCGAGCCACGGCCGGAACATGCCGATCATCCAGTCGCCTTCGGCGGTCAGCGGCGGGTTCGACGCCAGCACCGTGCGGACGCGTTGCCCATTCGCGGTGGACCGAACCCAGCCCATCAGGAAGCGCACCTGCATCTCGAGGAACTGCGCCGCCTCGTCGAACGCCAGCAGGTCGTGGTCATGGCCCTGCCAGCTGTGCTCGTCGCCCAAATGCTGCGCCGAGCCGAAATCGATGGTCCGCCCGTCGGCCGTGGCCAGGCGCGGCACCGAGCCTTGCCGGAAGCCGTCGCGGCCGTGGATCCGGACGATGCGGTCCGTGAGCGTCTGCAGCTCCTTGCCCATGCGGCGCAGGATCAACGACCTGCGATGCCGGGTCAGCGCCAGGCCGAGCAGCAAGTCGCTCTTGCCGCCGCCGGCCTGGCCGCCATAGAGCAGCACGTCGGCCTCGCTATCGAGCGCCTGTTTCTGTGGTCCGTCGATCGCCGTCCAAAGCGCCTCCGCCTGCGGCTTCTCGGCCGGCGCCTTAGCCGCTCTGCGACGGGCCGGTTTCCTGTCCGGGGTCGCTTTGGCGGGATTGTCGCCATCGGCGGGCGGCGTCGGCGACTCCTGCGTTTCACCGCCGGCGTCGGACGCGCTGGTACCACTCGGAGACGGCGGGCCCGACCGGCGCCTCTTCGTTGAGCGCCGCTCCCGGGCCGCCGGTCCAGTCATACGCCGCCTCGTCGTTGTCGTTGGTCGCCGCGTCATCGCCGTCTGCGACTCCGGCCGGCATGTCGGGAGCGGCGATGACGTCTTCGACGGCGATCGTGGTGAAGAAATCGAGCGGCGCGCCGTCGTCGGCCGGCTCGTCCTCCGGCACGCCCGACCAAAGGCCGGGCGCCGGCACGTCATGTTCGTCAGCGGCCAGCGACGCGATGAAGTCGTGCGGCGCCGGGTCGTCGTCGTCGCCGTCCGCGGCGCCGTCGATGACGGCCGCCAGCGTCTCGCCGATTTCGTCCGCCGATGGCGCGACGGCGTACCAGTCGGCCGGCGCGTCGTCGGGATCGTCGTCGTTGGCGACGTCGAACCACGGCGCCGGTGGCGGCTCCACGACCGCGACCGCATCCTGCGCGACCAGTCCGATCGCGAAATCGTAGGGCGCCGCATCGTCGGCATCGGCGGCGTCTGCCGCAGCGCCGGCGTCATCGACCGCCGCACCGGCGAACGCCGCCGCATCGTGCCGCTGGTCCTGCAGCAGCAGCTTGTAGCCGTTCTGCCGCAGCAACAAATCGCCGCTTTGCAGCAGCAGCCGAGACGGCTGCGGCGTTTCAAGCGCCTGTGGGTCGTTGTTGTCCTGCCGTCGCTCGTCGGTCGAGGTCCCCCAGGTCGCCGACCACGGCAGGTAATCGCCGACCGTGCGGACGACGCCGCGCGCCCATTGCGTCAGCCCGTCGCCGCCGAAGCGGCCACCGAGATACTTCATCGCCCGCCCCTATCCTTCGCGTTTGCTCAGGACAAGTCCGGCGGGCCGCCTAGCCCGAAACGACGGTAACGGTGCCGGTGTAGGTCGTGGCGCCGGTCGTCGACTTGGTGACCTCAAGGAACGCCAGACAGGCGCTGTCGAAGATACGCACCAGGTTGAAGGCGCTGTTGATGCCGTCGGTCCACAGACCGACATTGGCCACCGGACACGGCAGCCAGGCCAACGGGTGGCCGATTGTGAAGTCGATGGCGCCCGTGGCCACCGCCGCCGAGCACTGCATCTGGGTCAACGCCAGCACGCCGGTGTCGCCGCTCGCCAGCGGGCAAAACCACTGCGAGGCCGGCTGGTCGAGCCGATACTGAATGTTGGAGCTGTTGCCGGCGACACTGGGCAACGTGACGCCGGTGTTGCCGGACTGGTCGGTGTACAGGCAGGTGGTCCAGTTGTGCGCCGTCGCCGGCAGGGCCGTGCGGCACTCGACCATCAGGAAATTGCCTTCCGCCGAATTGTGCGCCCCTGCCGACGTCGACTGATAGCGCGTCGGCACGCCGGAGACGGCCTCGGTGGCCGTGCTGTTCATGGTCTTGGTCACCGAGAACAGCCGGTCGTACAGGAGCAAGGTGTTGCCGGCGACGCTGGCCACCGGCAGGCCACCGACGAAATGCGTCGTGTCGCCGCTCACTGCCGGGCTGTTGAAACCCAACGCGCCAGTGGTCGCGACCGACATCGCCGTGCCGCCGGGCGCGGCGGCGCCGTTGGCGCCGGCCGCCGGCTGGTTGCCGACGTACCACAAGGTGCTGGTGGCGGCGACGACGCCGGTGACGCCGACCTTCTGGAAGGCCAGCTCCTGGCGCTTGCCGTTGGTCGCCTCGTAGATCAGGTCCGACAGCGAGGCGAAGCCGGTGCCGAACACGGCGCGCCGGCGCTGCCGCTCGGCGAGGCGCCCGATGCGCCGGTTCAGGCGCCGCATGCCGTCGACGGCGCGCTCCAGCAGCGACGCCTCGCCGCCGGCATCGATCCGGCCGCGGAAGTCGCCGCCGCGATGGGCGAGCACCTCGCCCGGCACGCGGGCGACCGCGATCGGCGGTCCGTACCAGTCGCGCATCGAGTCGCTGATACGCGCCACCTCGTCGGCGCCGAGCCAGCGTTCCAGGCGCTGTGAATGGGTCGCCAGCCTCATGGCCGCAGCTCCAGCGCCGTGATCCGCTGACGGAGGTCGCGGATCAGTTTCAGCAGAAAGATCGTCATACGCGCCTCGTCGAACAGCGGTCGCCCGACGGTCTCAGGCGCGTCGAAATGCGCCTGCAGGCGATCAACCAGGTGCTGCACGTCGGCGACGGTGTATTCCGGTAGCGGCATCACTCACCTCGCCGTCGCCAGGTTCTGCGACCAGCCGTAACCGTCGGGGTAGATGCTCCTTGCGGTCGTGCCGAGCGCCTTGATGACCTGGCCGACGCAGAAGAAGCTTTCGGCCGTCGGGATGTTGGTGGAAATGGCGGACGCGCTCGTCCCGTTGACGGAGCAGGTGACGTTGGCGGCCACGGCGTCGATGTCGATCTCGAAGCGGTACCAGCTGTCGGTGGCCACAGCGACGGCGATGTTCTGCGTCGTTTCTGTCCCGCCGTTGCGGCAGATCGCCTGCCAGTTGGCCGATACGTCGTCGCGATAGTAGATGCCTAGCCACTCGCTCGGCTTGTACACCAGGCTCGCTCGGGTCAAGCCGGTGAACAACGCATAGCGATTCGTCCCGTTGCTGAGCGCCGATGGCGTCTTGAAGTACGACAGGAACTTGATGCGCCCTCCGCCCGGGACGAAGGCATAGGCGTTGAAGCTGAACACCCCGGCGGCGCCGGTCGTGTCCGTCCCCGTCGAGCACTCGAGAACGCCGGGATGGCTGGCCGTGCCCTGGTTCGACTGGTTGACTTCGGAGCCGGTGCCGCTGTTCTGCTGCGACACCAATCCGACGGTGTAGAGGTCGTCGAAGAACGTCGAGTACTTCCGCGTCCTGAGAACGAACAGCTCGTGCGGGCTTATCTTCAGGTCGCGGTCGTTGAGGTTGGCGGCCGACGGATCGGCGTACAGCAGCAGGTCGGCGAAGGCGTCGCCGACCGCGCCGCCGATCGCCGGCAGGCCGGGCAGCCAGGTGTCGGCCACGGCGGCGCCCCCGACTAGAGTTCGTCGACGACCACCGTCAGGGACACGTTCGACGTGCCGACGGCGCTGCGGAAGCTGAGCTGCTCGCCGTTGCGGCACTCGAAATTCTGGTCGGCCCGCGCCAGCCAGCGGAACACGCCGCCATTGGCGTTGACCGGCAGGCGCAGCAACGGATCGCCGGACAGCGAGGGCTGCGCCGACCAGGTGGTGAAGTTGGTGAACGCCTGGGTTGGCGCGTCGGCGATCTCCTTCACGGGCGTCAGCGCGCCGCCGCCGGTCGTGCCGCCGGTGCTGCGGTTGACCCGCAGCTCGTTGGCCGCCGAGGCGGTGCCCATGCCGCCGACAATCACCTCGACCAGCCGGAAGCGGCGGTTCGAGGCGGAAATGACGGTGAGCGTGTCGTCGGACGTGCTGAGCGCGACGTTGGAGCGCGACAGGGTGTATTTGGCCATGGGGGTCTCCGGTGGAAGTCGATGAGCGGGTGGGTCGGGCGCAAAACCTTCGTCGCCCTGAGCGAAGCGAAGGACCTTTTGGAGAGTCGTTCGGCACGAGACGCGGATTGACGCACAGCGTGTCCTTTGCCGGCCCGTGCGAGTCGACGGTTCAAAAGGTCCTTCGCTGCGCTCAGGACGACGGATGCGCGTCGCGCGTTGCGGTCCTTTTCCTACGCCTCTGTGGCGGCGCGGATGGCGGCGCGGATCGTGTCGCGGCGGATGGTCGCCGTGTCGATCTCGGCGTGCAGCGCGGTCAGCCGCGTCTCGGCCTCGGCGGCGGCCGCCTCGGACTCCGCCTGGCGGGTCTTGAGGATGCCGGCCGTGGTCCTGGCGGAGGCGATGATGTCGTCGGCCTGGGCGTGCGCCATCTGGATCAACGCCGCCGCTTCGCGCTCGGCCTGGGCGCGGATCGCGGCGATCTCGCCCGACGCCGCCGCCTGCTTCGTCTCGATCTCCGCCGCCAACGCCGCGCGCTTCAATGCGAGCTCGGCTTCCGCTGCCGCTACCCGCGCCAGCGCCTCGGCCTCGCCGCGAAGCGCCGAGTCGGCACGCGACTCGATCTCACGCAGCTCGTTGGCCAGCGCCGCCTTGTCGGCGACCGCCCGGGCGATGGTCATCGCCGCCTCGTGCTGACGACCCCAGGCCTGCACCAGCTGGCAGGCTTCGATCAGGTCCATCACCGCCCCCCCGCCCGCATCATCAGCCAGGCCGCGAGGTTGGTGGTGCCGTCGCCGGCGGTCACCCGCGGCCGGATCTGGTACGGCAGATCGCCGACCATCTTCAGGCCGGTGGTGGTGAAGGAGACGTTGGCGCCGAGCGGGTCCTTCAAGGTCGCCCAGGTGGTGCCGCCGTCGTTGCTGCCTTCCATCACGATCGTGCCGCCGGCCCCGAAGGTGCCGGTGACCTGCACCGATCGGTCGGCGAAGGGGCCGAACCTGATCGGCGCGCCGTCGTCGCCGTTCAGCAGGCCGGTCCACGAATAGCGGACGACGAAGCGTTCGTTGTCGGCCAGCGAATTGGCGCTGCGGGTGGCCATGGTGTCGCTCCTTGCGCGCTACGCGTTGGCGAAGGCGGCCGACATCACCAGCCGGCCCGTGGGCAGGATCACGCCCAGCGCCACCTGCTCGGTGCCGGTGTCGGTCCAGGTGCCGTCCCAGTCGCCGTCGGCTTCGGTGGTGCAGTGGAACAGTTTCTTGGCGACCACCGACAGCAGCGCGCCGTCGGTGCCGATCGCCACGCCAGTGCTGCCGCCGGTGGTCGCGTAGGCGGTGGCGCTGGCGTCGGTGAACACCGCCAGCCAGAAGGGCGTCACGACATCGACGTCGCTGCCGTCGGCCTTCCTGAACTGCATCGTGATCGTGCGCACGTTCGTAACCTCGGCGCCGATTGCGATCGACACATCCGCCGCCGGATGGGTGATCTCCTTGCCGTTGGCGATCAGATTGCCTTTGCGCGACAGGCCGAGCAGTCGGCCGTGCAGCGAGATCAGGGAATCGGGCATCGTTTGCCTC
>DATFGV010000701.1:0-2149 GCA_035249115.1 Vineibacter sp. | reverse complement strand
GACGCGCGAGGAGGTGCCTTCGACCACGCCGGAGGGCACGACGTTGTTCTGCTTCTGCACGGCGTCGAGGATCTGCTGCACGCTCAGCCCCAGCATGGCGAGCTTGGCGTGCGCGAACTCCAGGTAGATGCGCTGGTCCTGGGCGCCGAAGATGTCGGCCTTGACGACGTCGCGGATGCGCAGCAGCCGCAACCGTGCCGCCTTGACCATGTCCTTCAGTTCGGCGTCGCTGAAGCCGTCCGACTCAAAGGCCCAGATCAGCGCGTAGGTGTCGCCGAATTCGTCGTTGAAGGTTGGGCCGATCACGCCCTGCGGCAGGCTGGCGCGGATATCGCCGAGCTTCTTGCGCACCTGGTACCAGAGGTCGGGCACCTGCTTGACCGGCACGTCGTCGCGCAGCGACACGAAAATCACGGTCTCGCCCGGCTTGGTGTAGCTGGTGACGTTGTCGAAGAACGGCAGCTCCTGCAGTTTGGTCTCGAGCTTGTCGGTGACCTGCAGCTGCATCTCCGGCGCCGTCGCGCCCGGCCAAGCCGCCGACACGATCATCTGCTTGATGGTGAACGGCGGATCCTCAGCGCGGCCCAGGCCGAAGTAGGACGACACGCCGGCGAGGCTGAGCGCGACCATCAGGAAGATGGTGAGCGCGCGATGTTCCAGCGCCCAGCGGCTGAGATTGAAGCGATCGGTCATGGCGGTTCCCCTGCCGTCGTCCTGAGCGAAGCGAAGGACGAGGGGTCAGCTGCCTGTCGGACGGACCGCGAGGTTGGCGTTGGCAGCTGGCCGTGGCGTCACGCGTTGGCCGGCTTCCAGCTTGTGCACGCCGGCGGTGACGACCAGATCGCCATCGGCCAAGCCGGCGGAAATCACGGCGGCATCGTCGCGCCAGCGGACAATCGTGACCGGACGCAACGTGACGGCGCCAGTCGCGCGATCGACCAGCCACACGGCCGGTGTCGCGCCCTGCTGGAAGATGGCGGTCAACGGCAGTTCCGCGACCGTCGCATTCGAGCGGTGCGCGACTGTCAGGGTCGCGGTCATGCCCAGCGCCGCCACCGCCGGCCGCTCAATCAACGTGAAGCGCGCGGCGTAGGTGCGGGTCGTCGGGTCGGCGGCCGGCGCCAGCTCGCGCAAGCGCGCCTTGAAGCTGCGGCCGGGCTGGGCCCACAGCTCGAAGGCGATGTCGGTCGCCTCGGCGATGAAAGCCAGACGCTGCTCAGGAACGTTGACCAGGATTTCCAGCTCGTCGGTACGAGCCACGCGGGCGACTGACTGGCCTGCCGCCACCACCTGTCCCGCCTCCATGGTAAGGCCTGTCACGACGCCGGACGCGGTGGCGACCAGGGTCGTGTAGTCGAGATTGTTTTGCGCTGACGCCAGTTGGGCGCGCGCCTGGTCCAGCCGCGCCTTGGCCATGTTGGCTGCCGACAGGCGCTGGTCGTGCACCTGCGGCACGTAGGCGGCCGAGCCGCGCAAGCCGGCGTAGCGCTCCAGGTCCGCCTGGGCGTGGGCCTCGTCGGCCTCGGCCGCGATGACCGCCGCCTGGGCATTGTCGCGCGCCAGCCTGAAATCGGCGGGATCGAGCCGCGCCAGCACCTGGCCTTCCGTTACGCGTGCCCCGATATCGACCTCGCGGCTGATGATCTTGCCGGCGACGCGGAAGCCGAGGCTGGCTTCGACCCGCGGCGCCACGACACCTGCCAAGGTCATCTGCCGCGTCTCGGCGCGGAAGCTGACTTCCTGGACTCGGGCGGGGCGGGGCTGCGCCTCGGCTGTCGCCACGGTCTTGGCCGGCGTTGCCGACCGCCACGCCATCGCGCCGACGGCGCCACCGGCCACGATCAGGGCGACCCCGCCCAGGACGAGAAGGGCTCGCGTGCCGCGCATCGACGTCTCCTCGGCTGCCGATGGCGCCCGCAGGCGGCCAGCGGTAAACTGTCACAACAGGCTTGGAATGCGTACTAAACGGCGTTAACTTAACGTCGATAACTTATCAATGATAAGGTACGAGTCAAGAGACAGCGATGGGTCTTTCCACCACCACGGCCCCGGCCAAAGCAGCGGCGCGCAAGCCGCGCGGCGAGGGTCACACGCGCCGGGATGAGATCGTGGCCGCTGCCAAGGCGCTGTTCCTGGAGCAGGGGGTGCG
>DATFGV010000700.1:0-10234 GCA_035249115.1 Vineibacter sp. | reverse complement strand
ACCGGCCTTCAGCCGTGCCCACATCGCCCGCTCTTGCGCCGTTCCGACGGGATCCTTGTCGCTCATGATCCCCTCCTTTTCGTCCTACGTAGCCTGCCCATGCAATATCCCCGCTTAGCAAGGGCCCGCCGGGGTTTCCTTCCACCGCTGCCTGCGACCGACCGTTTGGTCGGCCAACACCGCCTCACCCTGAGGAGCGAGCGAAGCGAGCGTCTCGAAGGGTGGGCCTCATCACCGGTGCGACGTGCATCTGTTGTTCGGGTCACCGGGGTCGGCATCTCACCCGTCGAGACGCCGGCCATTGGCCGGCTCCTCAGGGTGAGGCGCTCGGGACCGGCAGACAGGTCGGGCTCAAGGGCCACTGTCATGGCGCTATGCCTCGACACGGAAATGCTCCCGCAAGCGCAGCATGGCCTTGTGGTGGGTGCTGCGGACCGTCTGGGCATCGACCTTGAGCAGCTGCGCGGCCTCGGCCACGTCCATGTCGCGATCATAAAGCAGCCGCAACACCAGCGCCTGACGCTCGGTCAGCAGGCCGGGCGGGATGTTGAGCCGCTCGACATGCCGGTCTTCGTAGGCGGCGGCGGCTTCCGGCACGTCGTCGAGCGAGGCATGCGATTGGCGGCGGCGGCGCAGATGGTCGACGGCGCAGGAGCGCGCCACGACCGCCAGCCAGGTGGCCAGCGATGCCCGGGCGGGATCGTAGGTGCGCAGCAGGCGGCGCTCGTCGGCGCACAGGCGCACGAAGACGTCCTGCGCCACGTCGACGGCGTCATCCATCGAAGCGCCATGGGCGGCCGCGACCCGCCGCGCGACGGCATGAATCACCGGCGCGGCGGCGGCCACGAACCGGTCCCAGTCGCGCTTCCCACCCGCCATCAGGGCGCGCAGGTCTATGTCGTCGAACGACGCCACCGGACCTCGAACCGCCGCCACTGCTTGACCATACGGAGGATGCCGGCGGAACATCCCCCCTATGTCGCAACGTCATGATCTTACACGGATTCCCCGTGGCAGGCTGAGCCCAGCCCTGACCCGTTAACCCGATCCGACAGGACCTGCTTCCCGATGAGCGAAAATTTCAATCGCCGCCAGAGCATCACCAAGGCAGCGGTGCGCGGCCGCGGCGCCGTGGTCGCGCAGAACACCCTGGCGGCCGAAGTCGGCGCCCGGACCTTGGCCAAGGGCGGCAACGCCATCGACGCGGCGGTGTCGACGGCGATGGCGATCGGCTGTGTCGAGCCTTGGATGAGCGGCATCGGCGGCATCGGCTACATGGCGGTGTGGATCGCCAAGGAGCGGCGCGCCTACATCGTCGACTACGGCGCCATCGCCGCAAGGCGGCTCGATCCGAAGACCTACGCCATCGTGCCCGGCAAGCCATCGGCCGACCTGTTCGGCTGGCCGCCGGTGGTCGAGGATCGCAACCTCAAGGGCTACCACTCGATCGCCGTGCCCGGCCAGGTCGACGGCATGGCGACGGCGCTGCAGCGCTTCGGCACCTGGTCGTGGAAGCAGGTGATGGATGGCGCCATCGAGCTCGCCGAGCGCGGCATGCTGTGCGACTGGTACGCCACCCTGATGATCACCACGGGGGCGGCGCATCTCGCCGGCTACGAGACGTCGCGCGCCACCTACCTGCCCGACGGCCTGCCGCCGGTGGTCGGCTGGGACGGCACGCCGCCACGCATCAAGCTCGGCCGCTTGCCTGAGACCCTGAAGCGGCTGCGCGACGCCGGCCCGCGCGACTACTACGAGGGCGAGATCGCGCGCCAGATCGTCGGCGACCTCCGGGACGGCGGCTCACCGATCGCCGCCGACGATTTCGCCAACTACCACGCCCGCATCCTCGAGCCGGTGTCGTTCGACCGCAACGGCGCCACGATCCACACCGTGCCCCACCTGACCGCCGGCCCAACGATGAAACGCGCCTTCGAGCTGATGGGCGAACGGACCATCGGCCAGGGCGCGCCGGACGCCGATGCCTTCGTCGCCGTCGCCGAGAGCCTGCACGTCGCCTACGAGGAGCGGCTGCGCACCATGGGCGATGCCCACACGCCGTCCTGCACCACCCACTTCAACGCCGTCGACGCCGAAGGCAACATGGTGGCGCTGACCCAGACCCTGCTGTCGCTGTTCGGCTCGCGGGTGATGCTGCCGCGCACCGGCATCCTGATGAACAACGGCATCATGTGGTTCGATCCCGAACCCGGCCGGCCCAACTCGGTGGCGCCGGGCAAGCGGCCGCTGTGCAACATCTGCGCGACCGTGGTGTCGAAGAACGGCGAGGGCTGGTTCGCGATCGGCGCCTCGGGTGGCCGCCGCATCGTGCCGGCCGTGGCGCAGCTGATCATGATGCAGACCGACCGCGGCCTGGACGTCGAGAGCGCCTTCCACCTGCCACGGATCGACGTGTCAGGCACCGGCCCGATCCGCGTCGACTGGAACCTGCCCGAGGACGTCAAGCGCGCCATCGCCGCCCAGCGGCCGATCGAGGAGGTGCCCAACGTCGTCTACCCGCTGAACTTCGCCAACCCCAGCTGCATCCGGCGCGATCCGATGACCGGCACCGTGACGGGCATGAACGAGGTCATGTCACCCTGGGCCGGCGGCGCAGCGGTGTGAGCGGCGGCGGCCCTTGTAGGCCGAGCTGCTGAGCTGCTGAGCTGCTGAGCTACCTCCCCTGCCTCACCCTGAGGAGCCGGCCAACGGCCGGCGTCGCGAAGGGTGAGCTGCAGGTCCGGTAGTCGTGCAGGCGTAATCCATTTCGCCGCGAAGGCCCCCACCCTTCGCGACGCTCGCTTCGCTCGCTCCTCAGGGTGAGGCGCGTGCGGAAGTTTCCGGGTCAGTTACCGCGCGTGCCTTAAGACGGTAAAAGCAAGTCATTGGAAACAAAGCATTCTCAGGGGTCATTTACCACCCGTAAGCGGCTAGTGCCGTACGTGGAATTAGCATAGTTAGTTTACCTTTATTCGGCCACCCGCTTGACCGTCAGTGCCGCCAGCTGCGCCGCCACGCCGCGGAACTTGTCGAGCGCTGTCTCCAGGTCCTCGACGATCTCGGCCGCCACCTCGTCGGGCGGCGGCAACCCGGCGAGCTTAGGGTCAGGCCTGCAAAACTGCGTTCCAGTGGTGTACCCTAGCAGGCGATTCGCCCGCGCGCCGTCGACTGGTTTCGCGCCATGTGCAGTTTTGCAGGCCAGACCCCGCCACCGTCACGCCATCTGCATCGATGTTGCTGAGTTTCGCTAGTTAGATCATCGTCCACAAAGCCGTAGCACCAAACGCGGTCAGCGCATTCAGGAAAAAGTAAAATGATATTCCGAACCAAAACTTCACGGGCTGCTCTGACCGGCTAAATTCACCGAACCTGTGAGGCAACCGATTCGTACGATACGCACTAATAAGCGCTTTGAGCGTATAATAGACTACTAGTATTGGCGTTATGACTCCGCCTAAAATTATTGCAAACCAGAGGCGAACGGGATGATGTTCCATTGTGTCTTGATTCCTGGGATGAAGTATTTGAATATGGGGTCAGGCCTGCAAATCTGCGCTCGGTTCACACCTTCGGTTCCCTGGTCGGGCACGCGATCCATTGGTGCCCCGTCAAATGCAGTTGCGGGCCTGACTCCGCCATGCATTCTCCCTCAGAGCCAGAACAGGTTTGTGCTTTCAAGACCAGCAGAATTCGCGACTGTATGTTTGTTCAAAAAATCTATAATTTGACGCACGACAGCGCGCCACTGCGGCAACTGACTTCCATGAAAAGAACCCTCGACGAGCCATCCCCCCACAACAAGCGCACTGAGATGGCAAGATTCGGGGCTGTTCTGATGATTCTCACAAGCGATAACTACATCGTACTCGGCGGGATTGCCGCCGGCCGCGAAGACAATACTGCTTCCCTGGCAGAACCGACTATACTTGCCCAGCTCTCGCTTATTGGGCAATTGGCGGAACGACGCCAGGCCGTCAAAGGCTGTGCCGAGCGGTTGGCAATTGCCGTCAATATCGCGAAACTGTCGTTGCGCGCGTTCGCGTGGCGTAGTGATAGCCGCGCCACCAATGGTTAGTTTTATCCTCGTCCGGATTAGAGCGGCATTTGCCGCTAACAAAGTTTCCTTACTCTCATGTTTCCGGCGCTCCCTCAGTCGTTGGACATGAATTTCTGCGGGATCATTCGACCCTACAATGAAATCTAAGTAATATTTGTTGGTATCTTCAGACCCTGATTTCCGGAACACGTAGCTGACATATGCTGCCGGCATGCGCAATTGCCAGCGGTCCGTTCGCTTCGTGTCTTGACGATAGGCCTCGACGATGAGGTCGATCGGCCGCATTTCCGGTGTCCGGCTGTCGGTCAAACTGATCCGGGCTGCAACAGGATCGAGCCCAAGCGAGCGGGCGATCGAAATGCCGACGTCCGTCCTCATGAAGTAGCCAATTCCATACCAGCCAACGACGACGGCAACAGCGGCGTAGCCGACCCGCCGCCACAGTGACCTACGCAAAGCGTGTCCAATTGATGCGCGCCAGCCTTTCAGCACAATGCTATCGACTGGATGCGGTGGCCGTGATGGCGGTTGCTTAGGCAATGTCATGCTGCCGATTGCCCCTGCCTTTGTGATCGTACGACCAGACACCTGGTGCGTTGAAACTATACCTGTCGGCTCCGCTCAGCTGCCGGGGGGTTGCGGTCAGGCCTGCAAAGCAGCGCTCGGTCTACACTATCGGTTCTTGGTCGGGCACGCGATCCATCGGTGCTCCGCTAAATGCAGTTTTGCAGGCCTGACCCCGTCCCGATACTTCCTTTCGTCAATAAGAGTATTTTGGGTCGATCCAACGCAGGTACAGTATCGCGGTCGCCAACGCACCGGTACCACATGAAATACTACAGAGCGACCAGTACAGAACCGCCAGCCAGTACACAATTGGCCGATCTTTCTTGCTGTACCCAACTCCGTGCCCGGGCATGTGGCCCGTGGCGAGCGCCTTGATCACAAATGACGTTACGTAAACAAAACCAAACGTTCCTACTATCGGGAACAACAGTCGTGCTAGATGGCCGAGCATTTCTGCCTCCCGGGTGCGACAAATGCTCCCGGTGGGGATAGCTGGTAGTTCTTCCTAGCACGCATAGGGCAGGTCGAGGTGGCGGTCAGTAGGTAGAATACGGCCGAATTCTCTTTTGGTCCGCTGACATTTGAGTGGCTGCGCCAGCAGCTGAGTGAGGCAAACATTTGCTATCTCTCCCTCAACACTACTGGTTGATAGCGTGTGAATCTGGGGTAAGGCCTGCAAAACTGCGTTCCAGTGGTGTACCCTAGCAGGCGATTCGCCCGGGCCGTCGATTGGTTTCGCGCCATGTGCAGTTTTGCAGGCCAGACCCCGCCACCGCGATACTTCTCCGTAACGACTTTCTGCGTTGATGTTGTCGGGTTTCGTTAGCTAAATCATCGTCCAAACAACCGCAGCACCAAGCGCTGACAGCGCATTAATGAAAAAGTAAAACGATACTCCAAACCAAAACCTGCCTGGCTGTTGTGATCGGCTAAATTCACCAAACCTGTGAGGCAATCGATTTGTGCGATATGCAGTAGTGAGCGCTTTGAGTGTATAATATACTACTAGTATTGGTGTTATTACTCCGACGAGGATTACTGCATACCAGATGCGAACGGGATGATGGTCCATTGTATCTTTGCTCCGGAGATGAAGGGACCCGCGTCGTCTTTTTTGGTAACTACCGCTCTCGTAGTGTTTCGGAGCGATATCGCACGGGGATTCGGGGTCAAGGCCTGCAATGCTGCGTTCGGTTCACACCTTCGATTCCTTGGTCGGGCACACAAACGATTGGTGCCCCGCCAAATGCAGTTTTGCAGGCCTGACCCCACCCTACCGTGCAGTTTTGCAGGCCTGACCCCACCCTCGCACCCTCGCCGGGCACTTTTAAGTCAGGCTGTTAGTAATCAACCAGCCGCGCCCACTCGGCCGCCTTGAACGCGTCCGCGGGATTGGCGCGCGGCGGATAGATCCACCGCGTATTGATCTCGCGTTTCATCGCCTTCGCCTTGTCGCCGCTCATCTCGACCTTGCTGTCCCAGCCTCTGGTGAACACGGCGTCGGGCGGACCAAGATCGAGCAGGTGACGTAGTTCTTCTGCTGATACGCTTCGAGCGGCACGCCGAGCAGGTCCGCCGCCGCGTTGTGCCCGGCGGCGGCACCGAGCCGGTTGGCGTGCTGGCACGACATCAGCGCCCGGTGGCCCAGATCGTCGGTCAGCGCCAGCGCGGTATCGCCGGCGGCGAAGATCGCCGGCACTTCGGCAACGCGCAGATCGCGGTCGACCACCAACCGGCCGGACCGGTCGCGCTCCGCCTTGACCTGCTCGGTCAGCGCGTTGGCACGCATGCCGGCCGCCCAGATCACGGTCGCGCTCTCGACCAACTGGTTGTCGCTCAGGGTGACGCTGTTCTCGGTCAGCACCGAGACGCCGACACCGAGTCGGGTCTCCACGCCACCCTCGCGCAGGGCCTTCTCGATCAGCGGACGCGGGCTGGGGCCCATTGCCGGCGCGATGACATCGTTGCGATCGACGATGATGACGCGGACATTGGCCTGCGGCCCCAGGATGGCGCGCAGGCGCGACGGCATTTCCGTCGCCACCTCAATGCCGGTGAAGCCGCCGCCGGCGACGACCGCAGTGTCGCGGGCGGCGGACTGTGGCCGGCTCGCCAAAGCGGCGAGGTGGCGGTCGAGGGCGATGGCGTCGTCGAGCTGGTCGACGCTGAAACCATACTTGGCAAGGCCGGGGATGTCCGGCTTGAACCCCAGGCTGCCGGCCGCCAGCACCATGCGATCGCAGCGCAACGCGTGCCGCGTCCCGTCCGACCTGACGAACTCGACCGACGTGCCATCGGCGCCGATGACGTCGACCCGACCCTGTTCGTAGCGGACGTTGACGGCGTCGAACAGTTCCGAGAGCGACGCGACCATGGTCTCGGGCGCGGGCTCGTAGAGGCGCGGGCGAATCACCAGCCGCGGTTCCGGCGCGACAACGACAATTTCGAGGTCTTCAGGCGACGCGCCTTGCTTGTCGCGCAGGCGCGCGGCGCACAGGGCGGCATACATGCCAGCGAAGCCGGCACCGACGACGACGATGCGCTTCATGGTTGGAAGCTCCTTCCGCGGCGGTTGACGAGTGAGTGTAGAAGCCGAGATGTGATAATTTGAGGTCAGGCCTGCCAAGCTGCGCCAGGTCAACACCTCTGGTTCCTTGATCAGGTACGCAATTAATCGGGGGCCCGCCAAATGCAGTTTTGCAGGCCTGACCCCGGCTCATGACCTTCCTCCCCAGCGAAGCTGGGGAGGTGCCCCGAAGGGGCGGAGGGGAGGCGACGTGGTGTTGCTGATTGATAGACCACGTCGGCTCCCCCTCCGGCCTTCGGCCACCTCCCCCAGCTTCGCTGGGGGAGAAGCTGACGGCACGCGGCGCTGGTGTGAGGTGATTGCCGCGATACATACTCGCCCATGACGGTGCCGCTTGCGGCGCACACAAGAACGTTTCGAGGCGGTCGCGATGACGAGGGATCACCAACCGATCGGCCGGCGGCGTGCCGGGCGGATCGCGGGCGCGGCGGCGCTGGGCGCGGCGTGGGGGCTGCCGTCGCTGCTGCGCGCCCAGGACAAGCCGGCGTTCCGCTTGCCGCTGCTCGTGCCGCTGACTGGCTTCGCGGCACTGGAAGGCAAGAGCCAGCGCGACGGCGCGTTGCTCGCGGTTCGCGACTGCGCCGTGCGGTTCGTGACCGAGATCATCGACACCGGCACCAGCCCCGAGGGTGCTGCCACCGCCTGGCAGCGCGCCATGCGCGACATGTCGGTGCGCGACGGCGTGCGGCCGCCGGTGGCGGTGCTCGGCCCGATCCTCGGCACCCAGATGCTGGCCCTGCTGCCGCTGGCGGCCGAAGCCAAGCTGCCGGTGCTCACCGTGTCGGGCACGGCGCGCCTGTCGGACCTGGGCAATCCCTGGTTCTTCCGGTTCTTCCCCGGCGATGGCACCGTCAAGGTGGCGCATGCCCGCTACGTCGCGGAAAAGACCGGCGCCAAGAAGCCGGCGATCATCTTCCAGACCACCGCCTACGGCCAATCCGGCCGTGAGCAGCTGGCGCGCACCTTCGGCGAGCTCAAGCTGGAGCCGGTGCTCGAGGAAGGCGTCGCCACCACGGTCAACGATTTCGCGCCGATGATCGCGCGCGCCCGCGCCGCCGATGCCGACGTGCTGGTGTTGCACCTGCATTCGCAGTCGACGGCGCTGGCGATCCGCCAGGCCCGCACCTTGGCGCCGGGGCTGCCGATCGTCGCCGGCTCGGCGATGGCGCAACCGGCCACCGCCGCCCTGCTCGAGCCGGCCGAGCTCAAGGGCGTTTGCGCCGAGACCGCGGCGATGCCGGCAGCCGTGACCGACCACGTCGGCATGCGCGACTTCGTCACCGCCTATCGGCGCGACTACCAGTCCGATCCCGATGCCTTCGCCGTCGCCGACTATGACGCGGTGCGGATGCTGGATTCGGCGATCGGCGAGGTCATCCGCGCCGGCGGCCTCGCCGCCGTGACCGGCGAGTCGGTGCGCGCGCGGCTGGCGGCGGCGCGCTGGCGCGGGCTGGCCACCGAGTACCGGTCGGACGGCAAGGGCAACATGGCGCACGAGGCCCTGATCGTCTGCTACGACGGCGCCGGCCGGGTGCCGGCAATCACCACCAAGTACGTCTTCCCGCCGTAAGGTCGCGTCGAGCCGACGGACGGACATGAATCTGCATTATAGTGCGATTTATTGAGCGTGAATCCACGCCGTGCAGAAATCGCTGTGCCGCCAGACAGATGCAAGACGAAGCGAATCCAGTGAGACAGTTACGGACGCGAAGTAAGGTAATGTATCAGTTTAACTGGACAATCGACTGGATGCGTGCGGCTTGCTCCTTGTGATGCCGGGCGCTAGATAGCCTGCGCCGATTCGGGGGAGTCGGGCAGGGGCAGCGTGATGGCGTCAAAACGAACGACCAAGAGCAAGGCGGGTTCGGCAAAGAAACCGGCACAGCGGCCGAAGGCGGCCAAGCCGTCTAGTCGTGCCGCGGCAGCCAAGGTCCAGCGCACACCGGCCGCAAGCCAGCCTGCCGCCGTCAAACGGATCACCACACCGGCCGCCCGCGAAACCGCCCGCTTGCTGCTCGACATCAAGGCTGTCCACAGCCGTCCGGAGAATCCGTTCATCTTCACGTCGGGCCGCGCCAGCCCGGTCTATATCGACTGTCGAAAGATCATTTCCTTCCCCGATGCGCGCGCCCGCATCATGGCGCACGCCCACAAGGCGATCGGCGACGCGATCGGATGGTCGAAGATCGACGTCGTGGCCGGCGGCGAGACCGCCGGCATCCCGTTCGCCGCGTTCATCGCCGCCACCGCCAAGAAACCCATGGTGTACGTGCGCAAGCAGCCCAAGGGTTTTGGCCGCATGGCGCAAATTGAGGGCGAGCTGAAGTCGGGCCAGCGCGTCCTGCTGGTCGAGGACCTGGCGACCGATGGCGGCAGCAAGGTGATGTTCATCGACGCCCTGCGCAGAGCCGAGGCCAAGGTCACCGACACCTTCGTGATCTTCCACTACGGCATCTTCCAGCAAAGCGTCGACGTGCTGGCGGCGATGGGCGTCAAGCTGCACGCGCTCGCCACCTGGTGGGACGTGCTCGACGCCGCCGAGCGCTACAAGCTGTTCGACGAAAGGGGCCTGGCGGAAACCCGCGCCTTCCTCACCGCCCCGGATAGCTGGTCGGCGACCCATGGCGGCCGCAACACGGTGCCCGGCGCCATCCGCCCGCCGACCCCGGCCAACAACAGCCGGTAACGCTTTCAGTTCGATCCCATCCGCCTCACCCTGAGGAGCCGGCCGACGGCCGGCGTCTCGAAGGGTGAGGGCCAGGCGTCACTCGATCGAATAGCGATTTCACCTTTGGTGAAGAAGCCCACCCTTCGAGACGCTCGCCCTCATCCTGAGCAAGCCCTGCTCCTCTCCTTCGCGACGGCCGCTACACGGCCTCCTCAGAGGCTGGCCGAGAATGAACTGAGTCATTTCAACCACTTGCGATCACCGAGGGCCGCTTCATGGTGAGCCTGTCGAACCATGAAGTGGCCCGCACTACGGCCGTGCGAGACTTCATGGTTCGACAAGCTCACCATGAAGT
>DATFGV010000699.1:0-3167 GCA_035249115.1 Vineibacter sp. | reverse complement strand
CAGGCAAAGCTTGTCGCGCGGAATGTGGCCCGCGTCACGCTCGTCGACTGTCGTCGGGAAGTCGATCAGGTAGCCGTTCTCCTGCGCCGCCGTCAGCATCCGATGCAACGCCCGGCCGACCAGCACCGGATGGCGATCGGCGGCAACAGCGGCCTTGGCGACGCTTTCGACCCGCGCCAGGTTGGAAGCAAAACAGGTCACCGCCACCAGCGCCTTCTGCTGGCGGATGACCTCCTCCAGCCGCGCGCGCACATCAGACTCTGAGCCCGCCTCACCGGGCACGAACACATTGGTCGAGTCGCAGACCATCGCCAGCACGCCGTCGGCGCCCAGGCGGCGCAAGGCCGGCTCGTCGGTGACGGCGCCAATCAGCGGCGCGGGATCGATCTTCCAGTCTCCCGTGTGTAGCACCACGCCGTGCGGCGTGCGGATCGCTACGGCGTTCGGCTCGGGGATGGAGTGTGTCATGGTGACGAACTCCAGCTCGAACGGCGGCAGTGAAAGATGCCCGCCCAGCGGCACGACGGTGACCGGCACCTCGTCCTGCAAGCCGACCTCATGCAGCTTGCGGGACAACACCGATGCCGCGAACGGCGTCGCGTAGACCGGGCAGCGCAGCTTGGGCCACAAATCGGGCACGGCGCCGAGATGGTCCTCGTGGGCGTGGGTCAGCACGATGCCCAGCAAGTCGTCGCGACGCTCGACGATGAACGCCGGGTCGGGCATCAGCACGTCGAGCCCCGGCGTCGTGTCGTCGGCGAAGGTGACGCCCAAGTCGAGCATCAGCCACTTGCCGCGGCAGCCGTAGAGATTGAGGTTCATCCCGATCTCACCGGCGCCGCCCAGCGGCAGGAACAGCAGTTCGTCAGCCGGTTTCGTCACGCTGGGGGCCGGTTGCGACGCCAGATTTCCAGCAGCCCGAACAGGGTCAGGTCGGGCTCGATGGCCTGGATCACCTTTGTTTCCGACTCGAAGACCGACGCCAGGCCGCCGGTGGCGATCACCTTCATCGGCGCGCCGAACTCGGCCTGGATGCGCGCCACCAGGCTTTCGATCAGGCCGACATAGCCCCAGAAGATCCCGGATTGCATGGCGACGACCGTCGTCCTGCCGATTACCTGCGGCGGCTTCTCGACCCGGATGCGCGGCAGGCGCGCGGTCATCAGGTAGAAAGCCTCGATCGACAACTCGACGCCGGGCGCGATGGCGCCGCCGCGGAAGTTGCCGTCGCGATCGACGATCTCGAATGTCGTGCCACTGCCAAAGTCGATGACGATCAGCGGACCACCGTGCCGCGTGTAGCCGGCGATCGCGTCGACCAGGCGGTCGGCGCCGGCGTCCTGCGGCCGGTCGATCAGCACCTTGATGCCGAGGTTGATCTCAGGGTCACCGACCACCAGGGGCGCGACACCGAAATAGGATTCACATAGCCGCCGCAAGTTCACCAGCACGTCTGGGACGACCGAGGCAATGATCGCCCCCTTGACCTGGCCCAGGGCGAAGCCCTTCAGCGCCATCAACTGGCTGATCCACACCGCATACTCGTCGGCCGTGCGCTTGCCGTCGGTACGCAGGCGCCATTGCGCCGCCAGCCGCTCACCGTCGAACAACGCGAACTTGCTGTTAGTGTTGCCGATGTCGACGGCCAGCAGCATCGCGCGTCTCCCTATTCCACTGGCCGGAACACTTCGCCGGACACGATTCGACGCTGCGCGCCGCCATCCGGTTGCAGCAGCAGTGCGCCGTCGTCGTCAAGGCCGGCGAAACGCCCTGCGATGCGATCTTGCCCCTGCGTAACCGCAACCCTCTCGCCCAACCAGGCGGCGCGCGCCAGCCAGTCGGCGCGAGTGGCGGCAAATCCCGCGCGCCACTGGTCCAGCCGGTGGCCGAGAGCCGCAAGGTAGGCCATCAGCACGGCCGACGCATCGCGCCCGTCGCCGAGCTCGCGCAGGCACGCCGCTGGAAAATTCGCTACTGCCGCAGGCGGCGCCGATTGCACGTTTATGCCAGTACCGATCACGACGTGGTCGACCGTGCCGTCGCCGCCCGCCGACGACTCCAGCAGAATGCCCGAGATCTTGCAGCCGTCGGCCAGGACGTCGTTGGGCCATTTCAGCCGCAGCGTGCGCGCGGGCGGCAGGCCGGCGGCGGCCGCGTCGCAGACCGCCAGGGCGGCGACAAACCCCAGTTGCACCGCGAGGTCGGGCGGGCAGCTCGGACGGATGATCGTCGAGCTGTAAGCGTTGCCCGGCGGCGAGGACCACATGCGTCCGCGACGACCACGGCCGCCTTCCTGACGCAAAGCGGTGATCACCGTGCCCTCCGGCGCACCTGCCTCGGCGCGACGCAGGGCCTCATCGTTGGTGCTGCCAATCGTGTCGAATGCCATCACGGTCCATCCCGACGGGAGGACCGCGCCACTCATCGGCCGAAGAACGTCTTGGCGGCGGTCTGTGCGCCGTTCAGGAACGGCGCCTGGAAGACCGGGAACACCGGGAACAGGAACAGCGCCGCCGCCAGCATCACCACCGCCATGTCGCGTTCGACCGGCCGGTCGAAGGCCGGCGCCGGCGCATCGAAGTACATCACCTTGACGATGCGCACGTAGTAGTAGGCGGCCACCACCGAGGCCAGCACGGCGATGGCGGCCGGGATATAGAGCCCGGCGTTGATGGCGGCGAGGAAGACGTTGAGCTTGCCGAAGAATCCGGCCAGCGGCGGAATGCCGGCCATTGAGAACATGAACAGCATCAGAGCCAGGGCCATGGCCGGTTGGCGCTGCGCAAGGCCGGCAAGGTCGCTGATGCGCTCGACCATGACACCGTTGCGACGCATCGACAGGATGCAGGCGAAGGTGCCGACGTTCATCGCCAGGTAGATGATCATATAGATCACCACCGCGCGGACGCCCTCTTCCGTGCCGGCCGCCAGGCCGAGCAGCACATAGCCCATGTTGCCGATCGACGAGTACGCCATCAGCCGCTTGATGTTTTCCTGCCGCAGCGCCGCGATCGCGCCCCACACGGTCGACAGGACGGCGACCGCCACCAGGATCTGCTGCCACTGCGCCAGCAGTGGCCGGAACGGACCCATGACCACCGACACGATCAGCGACATGGCGGCGATCTTGGGCGCGGCGGCGAACAGCGCCGTCACCGGCGTCGGCG
>DATFGV010000698.1:0-2275 GCA_035249115.1 Vineibacter sp. | reverse complement strand
CGACGATGGCGCGGGTGGCGACGAACAGGCGCGGGCCGGGAAGCAGCCCTTCCTCGATCGCGCGCTTGATCGACACGTCGGCGAAACCGGCGCCTTCGGTGCCGAGGTCGCGCAAGGTGGTGAAGCCGGCGAGCAAGGTGTCGCGGGCGTGCTTCGCGGCCTCCAGCGTGCGGTAGTCCTGCGGCTCGGTCAGCACCTGGTCGTTCCACAGCGTCTCGTTGTACGGATGCAGGAACAGGTGCGAGTGCAGGTCGGTCAGGCCGGGCGTGAGCGTGGCTCCCGGCAGTTCGACGCGCTGCGCATCGGCGGGAGCCTGGATGCTTGCGCGCGGACCGACGGCGGCGATCGCGCCGTCGTGCACCAGCACGGCCCAGTCGGCGTGCGCGGCATCGCCATCGGCAGTCCACACGCGATCGGGAAGCAGCAGCCAGTCGCCCTTGGGCGTGGTCGCGGCGGAGGCCATCGGGCACAGCAGGAGCAGCAGGAGTGCCGCCGTCCATCGGATCATCAGGCTTGTGCGCATCGCCTTGTCCCCTCGTCGATCAAGGTTTCGATCATAACGAGTCGGGCGGGAGTCGCGAGCGGCCGACTCAGCCGGTGGCCGTACGCGCCCGGGTGACGCGGCTGGCGGTGTCCTTGTGCAGTTGCGCGGCCAGCCAGGCGCCGGTGGCGACCAGCAGGTCGAGGTCGACGCCGGTCTGCATGCCCATGCCATGCAGCATGTAGACCACGTCTTCACTGGCGACGTTGCCGCTGGCGCCTTTCGCGTAGGGGCAGCCGCCGGTGCCGGACACGGCCGCATCCACCACCGCCACGCCTTCCTCGAGGCAGGCGAGGATATTGGCCAGCGCCTGGCCATAGGTGTCGTGGAAATGCGCCGCCAGCTGCTCGCGCGGCACCATTTCGGCGACGGCGTCGACCATGGCGACGCAGCTGGCGGGCGTGCCGACGCCGATGGTGTCGCCGAGCGACACCTCGTAGCAGCCCATGCGCAGCAGCCGGGCGGCGATCTCCGCCACCTTGGCGGGCGCCACGGCGCCGTCGTAGGGGCAGCCGACCACGGTCGAGATGTAGCCGCGCACCTTGATGCCGTGCCGCTGCGCCGCTTCCACCACCGGCGCGAAGCGCTCGAAGCTTTCATTGATCGAGCAGTTGGTGTTCTTGCGGCAGAAGGCCTCGGAGGCGGCGGTGAACACTGCCACTTCCTCGCACTTCGCCTCAATAGCAGCGTTCATGCCCTGCTTGTTGGGGACCAGCACCGGGTACGACACGCCGGGCTTGCGGCTGATGCGGGCCATCACCTCGTCGGTGCTGGCCATTTGCGGCACCCATTTGGGCGACACGAAGCTGCCGGCCTCGACCGCGACGTGGCCGGCCGCCGTCAGCCGGTCGATCAGCGCGACCTTGACGTCGACTGGCACCGGCCGGGCTTCATTCTGCAACCCATCGCGCGGCCCGACTTCGACCAGGCGGACATGGGACGGCATCTTCATAGCTTCGCCCTCCGCAACGGCGCCATGCCGGCACCCCGTGGCTGCCGCCAACGATCTGCGCTAGCTTGGCGCAGGAAACAACCACTGTCATCCTGAGCGAAGCGAAGGATCTGTTGAGCCGAGCAAACGCACGGACGCCCAAAATGGCGCACTTGCGTCATTCATCGGCCTGTACGCGCCCACTGCTCAAGAGATCCTTCGCATCGCTCAGGATGACAACGTCCGCTTAGCAACACCCTGTTCGAATGCCCTGATCTCACCCGGAGCCCGCCATGCCCGCCCTGTCGAACACCCGCGTCGCCTGGTTCAACGGCCAGTTCATGCCCGAGGGACAGGTGATGATCCCGTTCCGCGACCGCAGCTGGAAGTACGGCGACGGCGCCTTCGACATGACCCGCACTTTCGACGGCAAACCGTTCCGGCTGAAGGAGCATATCGACCGCTTCTACCGCTCGCTGCGCTACCTGCGGATCGACCCGGGCGTGTCGCCCAAGGAGATGGTGGCGGTCAGCGAGGAGATCGTCGCCCGCAACGAGCACCTGCGGGCGCAGCACGGCGACTGGTGGGTCGGCCAGCGGGTCAGCCGCGGCGTCGACGCGGTCGGCGACGAGGGTTGGGAGCACACCGGCCCCAACGTCGTGGTCGAGGTCCTGCCCCTGCCCTTGAAGGCCCGCGCCAGGCATTTCCGGGACGGCGCCGACGTGGTGGTGCCGCCGGTGCGGCGCACGGCGCCGGACATGCTCAGTCCGCGCGCCAAGACCCGCAACTACCTCAACATGATC
>DATFGV010000697.1:0-2807 GCA_035249115.1 Vineibacter sp. | reverse complement strand
CCGGCGCCGCCTGCATCAGGCCTTCGGCTGCGGCCGTCTCGTTGGCCGGCGTGGCCGCAGCGGAGGTGGTCCCGCCTGGGGCGCCGATCGCCGCCGGCGCCTCGCCAGCCGCCGGCGCGCCTGGCATGGCGCGGTACTCGGCCAGCAGCGACCGGAAACCCTGCTGCTCCAGCCACGGCACCAGTTTGGCGAGGTCGGGCGACTTCTTGTCGAAGGCGTCGGGGTGCTCCTTGACCGGCACGTCGTCGCGCAGGTGCACCAGCTGGCGCGAGACGCGGGCCAACTCGGCGTTGGTCTCCAGCGCCTCGCGCCTCTTGGGCTGCTTGATCTCGCCGGCCCGCGCCAGCAGCGTGTCGAGATCGCCGTACTCGGTGATCAGCTGCGCCGCGGTCTTGACGCCGATGCCGGGCACGCCGGGCACGTTGTCGGTGCTGTCGCCGGCCAGCGCCTGGACGTCGACCACCTTCTCGGGCGGCACGCCGAACTTCTCGATCACCGCCTCGCGCCCGAGCTTGCGCAGCTTGATCGGATCGAACATCGACACCTTGTCGCCGACCAGCTGCATCAGATCCTTGTCGGACGACACGATGGTGACGTCGGCGCCTTCCGCCACCGCCAGCCGGGCGTAGGTCGCGATCAGGTCGTCGGCCTCGAAGCCCTCCATCTCGATGCAAGGCAGGCCGAACATCCGGTTGGCCTCGCGGAACAGCGGGAACTGCGGCACCAGCGCCTCCGGCGGCTCGGGACGGTGTGCCTTGTATTTCGGGTAGATCTCGTTGCGGAACGTGCGTTCCCCGAAGTCGTGGATGATGGCGATGTGGTCGATCGCCGGATCGTCGAGGAACTGCGTCAGCATGCGGCAGAAGCCGAACACGGCGTTGATCGGCGTGCCGTCCGGCCGGCTCATCGGCGGCAGGGCGTGGTAGGCGCGGAAGATGTAGCCCGAGCCGTCGATCAGCCACAGGTGCTTCAGCGGCTTGTTGCTGCCGTTGGGCGCGGCGGCCGGCTTGGCGGCAACGGACTCGGATTGCGTGGCGCCGGCCTTGCCCTTGTCGGGAACAGGTTCGGCCTTCTTGGCAGACGCCGGCTTGGTGGCGGCAGTGGCTTTGCGGGGCATGGGGATTCGGTAGCACACACCGCCAAGGTTCCGCGAGTCGGAAGGCTGCTCCCGATTTCGCGGCGCACGGGGATCGTTGAACACAACAACGGCGCGGGCTATTGCAACGATATCGCCGCCCATTGCCGCGGCCCTTCCGGGACAACCCATGCCCGACGACACCAGCCGCCCCCGCCTCGATCAGACCGTGCCGTTCGGCGCGCATCACATCGCGCCGGATTGCCGGGGCATGAACTTCTATCGCGTCGATCGCGGCTTCCGCGACCTGCTGGGCCTCTATCTCGATGCCGACTGGCGGGCGCGCATGGAGCCGCATTTCGACCGCATGGGCGCGCTGGCCGGCGGCCGGCTCGACGAGCTGGCCGACATCGCCGACAAGCACGGCCCGGTGCTGCACCCACGCGACCGCTTCGGTCGAGACGAGGAGTGGATCGAGTACCATCCGGCCTATCGCGAGATGGAACGCGTGGCGTTCGGCGAGTTCGGCATGCACGCCATGAGCCACCGCGCCGGCGTGCTGGGCATGCCCGAACCGGCGCCGCCGCTGGTGAAATACGCGTTCACCTACCTCTTCGTGCAGGCCGAATTCGGCCTGATGTGCCCGATCAGCATGTCGGACACCTCGAACCTGACGATCAAGAAGTACGGCTCCGACGCGCTGAAAAAGCTGCTGCTCGACCGCCTGCTGTCGACCGACATGACGACGGTGCTCAAGGGTGCCCAGTTCATGACCGAAAAGGCCGGCGGCTCCGACGTCGGCGCCATCGAGGCCGAGGCTGAGAAGGTCGAGATGGGGCCGGATGGCGTCGAGCGCTGGCGCATCTATGGCGACAAGTGGTTCTGCAGCCATGCCGACGCCGACGTCACGGTGATGCTGGCGCGGCCGCGCGGCGCGGCCGCCGGCACCAAGGGGCTGGGGCTGTTCGCCCTGCCGCGCCGCCTGGAGGACGGATCACGCAACGCCTATCGCGTGATCCGCCTGAAGGACAAGCTCGGCACCCGTTCGATGGCCTCGGGCGAGGTGCGGCTGGACGGCGCCGTCGCCTACCTGGTGGGCGACGTTGCCGACGGCTTCAAGCAGATGATGAACCAGGTCAACCTGTCGCGCCTGTCGCACGGTGTGCGGGCCGCCGCCATGATGCGCCGCTGCCTCAACGAGGCGCTGGTGGTGGCGCGCCACCGCCGCGCCTTCGGCCGCACGATCGACGCCTTTCCCCTGCTGCGCCGCCAGCTGCTGAAGATCATGGTGCCGACCGAGCAGGCGCTGTCGATGGCGATGTGGTCGGCCGCCGTGATGGGCCGCGCCAACGCCGGCGACCGCGGCGCCGCTGAGCTGCTGCGGATCTTGACGCCGGTGTTCAAGTTCCGCGCCTGCCGCGACAACATGCCGGTCGCTGGCCATGCGCTGGAGGTGCGCGGCGGCACCGGCTACATTGAGGAGTGGGTCAACGCGCGGCTGGTGCGCGACGCGCAGATCGGCACCTTGTGGGAGGGCACCAGCAACATCAACGCGCTCGACGTGATCACGCGTGCCGTCGGCAAGAGCGGCGGCCATCGTGCCCTGCAGGCCGTGATCGACGAGATGCTCGGCCGTTCGCCATCGCTGCCCGGCCAGTTCCGCGGGCTGCTCAGTGCCACGATGGGCCGGGCCGCCGATTTCGCCGAGCAAGTCGCGGCCGATCCGAAGCGC
>DATFGV010000696.1:0-3128 GCA_035249115.1 Vineibacter sp. | reverse complement strand
CCACAAGCGTGTCAGGTCGTCGCTATCGATCGTTCCGCGGCAATGCGGCGATCCGCACCGGCAGGGCATCGGTGCGGCGATGTTGAGGGTCGCGTACTCGCAGGTAAGCTCCTCGCCTTGGGCGATGTCGCGCACGGCGATCTCGACCTCGCCGCCGACGCCCAGCATCGCCGGGTCGCAGCTGTGGTTGATGTAACGCCCGGCGTCCCAACAGAGGATATGGCGGCCAGCGCTGTCGATGTAAGCGTAGCGGTCGAGGATCGGCTGGTACTGCGCCCCGAAGGCCGCCATCTGCTGCGCGTTCAGCACCAGGTCCAGCTGGCACAGCACCCATAACACTGTGCCGCGCGGGATCGGCTCCAGCGCAACGACCCCATAGCCGATCTCGGGACCGATATACCGCAATTCCGTGGCCGGATGGATCATCGAAACTTACGCGATCTTTGATTGAGCAATGCGCGCAGTATGCACAGCCTCCATGCGGGCACGCAATTGCGGCGCCCGTTGAAGCAGCACGTCGAATTGGCGCCGCTGAAGCGACAGCAAGGTGCACGGCATGAGGGTCCGCACGGTGGCGTTGCGCGGCACCGGGCGCAGCAACGCCAGCTCGCCGAAATGATCGCCGTCCTGCAGGACGGCGATGCGTCGGGGCGCGCCCCCGGCGTCGTCGATCAGCACCTCGACCGCGCCGCGGACGAGAACATAAAAGCGATCGCCCTCGTCACCCTGGTAGATCACGGACCGGCCTTCCGGGTGCCGCTCGGTCGCGAACAGCGCCGCGGCTTCCCGCAACGTCAGGTCGTCGAGTTGATCGAACAGCGCGATCTGACGCAGGCGATGCGGTGTCACCTCGACGACGTGGCCGTCATCGGCAAGATGAAAGCCGCTTTGCTTCGCCCACAGTCTGGCGTAGACGCCGCCCCGCGCCAGCAGTTCGCCGTGGCGTCCGGACTCGACCAGTCGGCCTTCCTCGAGGACGTGAATGCAATCGGCCGCCGCCGCGGTTGTCAGCCGGTGCGTTACCGAGACCACCATGCGATTCCTGCCGATCCGTGACACCGTCTCGTTGATCGCGGCTTCGGTCGCAGGGTCAAGGGCCGAGGTGGCCTCGTCCAGCACCAGGATGCGAGGATCGCGCAGCAGCACGCGCGCGATCGCGATGCGCTGCCGCTGGCCTCCCGACAGGCGGCCGCCGCGCTCGCCAATCAAGGTGTCGTAGGCTTCGGGCAAGGCGGCGATAACGTCGTGGATTTCGGCCGCCCGCGCCGCCGCCTCGATCTCGACCAGGGTCGCGTCAAGGCGACCGAGCCGGATGTTGTCGGCGACGCTGACGTTGAACAGGAAGCTGTCCTGGAAGACCACGCCGATCTGGGCGCGCAGCGACTCCTGCGTGGCGCCCCGCAGATCGACCCCGTCGAACACGATCCTGCCCTCGTCTGGTTCATAAAGCCGCATCAACAAGGCGAGAACAGTGCTCTTGCCGGAGCCGCTGGCGCCCACGAAAGCCACCGACGCCGTCGCCGGGATCTCGACGCTGAGCTCGCGCAAGTTCCGCATCGCGGGGTTGTATCCGAAACTCACCTTCTCGAAAGCGATCTTGCCGCCGAGCGCAGCCAGCTTGACCGCATCCGGCAGGTCGCTCACCCGCGGCCGGGCATCGAGCAGTTCGTCAATCCGCTGCATGCCGCCGGTAGCGTTGACCAGGGTGGGCATGAACTGCGTCGCGTAGGCGAGCGACAGCGACGCGTTGAGAAAGAGCGCCAGGAACGCCGTCAGGGTACCGACGGTCATGAGTTCGGACGCCGCCATCCAGGCGCCAATGGCCAGGATCAGCACCTGCAGCAGCATGATGCCGATCCCGGCCGAACGCTCGACCAGGGCCGACAAGAAGCTCGACCGGCGCAGGCTGCCGGTCAGGCTGCGGTTGTGACGGTCGAACTGCCGCGTCGCCTCGCGCTGCAGGTTGAGCGCTTGGACGATAGGCTGCGACTGAACGTTTTCCTGCACCAGCGCGAGGGCGTTGCCTTCCGCCTGCTTGCGGGCATAGCTCGCGCCCAGCGCCCGCGGCACAAAAAATCGCGGCCCGAGAAGGCACAGTGGCCACATCAACATGGCGACCAGCGCCAGGCGCCAGTCGAGCCAGAACAGCAGCGCGGTGTTGGCTAGCACGTCGAGCGCTGGCAGGATGCCCCAGGGTATCGCATTGGCCAGCGCTGCCTCGACCGAACCCAGATCGCCCGAAAAGCGGCCCAACACGTCGCCCACTCGTGCGCGCGAAAAATAGTCAAGCGACAGCCGCTGCAGCTGCCCAAACATCGCCGCCCGCACGTCGCCCAGCATCTGCGCGACCAGGCGCGCGAACAGGAAGTCGCGCCCGAGCCCGATGGCGGACACCGCCACCGCACCGATGGCGAGCCCCGCGACGATCGTAATCAGAAGCCGGTAGTCGCCGCCGATCAATCCGTCGTCGACGATGAATTTGAAGGAGAAAGGCAGCGCGGACGCGAACGCCATCTCGATCAGCAACCCCGCCGCGACGACGCTCGCTACCGACCGGTAAGGCGTAGCAAGCCGCAGAACGCGCACAATCAGGGCGACAATCTCAGCCGTCGCGCGAGGGGGCGTGCCATCCGACGCGGATTCTACGGCGGTCACTTCGCTGGCCTCTTGGCGCACGGTCGTTGTCACAACCGCAAAACCGACGCTGGCTCGCCGCGGCGCTCGAGCTTCGCTTCAACGACAGTCATCGGGCGCCCTCTGCCGCTGCCGGTTGAATTTGATGCTGCGGCAATCCGGCCGATGTGGCAACGGCGCTTTGACCGGCGATGGAGGTCGCCTACGCCTTTACCCGTCGATCATGCCCGCCGCCGTCGCCAGCTGCCATAACCCGCGCGGGGTGGTGTCGGCGGCAGCGACATGCGTCGTGATCCCGGCCAGCGTCAGGGCCTCGACATATCGGGCGCAGAGTGTCGGCTCGCCGATCAGGGTGGCGGCGCTCGCGCCGGCACCAACGCCGCCGTCGCGACGTGCGGCCGCGATCTCCGTGCCGATCAACAAACCGGAGAGGAAGCTGGGAGCCGCGTGCTCGCGCAAGCCGCCCAGCAGGCCGCCGGTGCGAACGCCAAACA
>DATFGV010000695.1:0-3907 GCA_035249115.1 Vineibacter sp. | reverse complement strand
AGCGAGCGGCGTCGTGCCGTTCATGGACCCTGCCGCGGACGCGCCGCGCGCAGGTCACGCACCGCGAGCCCAGCCAACCCCGGCAGGCCGATCAGCGCCGCCGCCAGCAGCAGGGCGGTGCCGAGCGCGGCGGGTTCGAGCATGAGGCCGGCGATCGCGCCGCCGACCGGCCGGCCAGCCTGCATCAAAGTGCGCAGCAGCGCGAAGGTGCGCCCGTGCAACGCCGGCGGCACCACGCCCATGCGCAAGGTCTGGGCCCAGACCGTGAGCGGCGCCACCATCATGCCGAAGGCGAACAGGGCGAGGCCGACCAGCGCGGTCTGCTGCAGTGGCCACAGCAGGACGACGCAAACGCCGGCGGCGGCCTGCACGAGGCAAATGCGCAGGCCCAGCCGGCCGTTCGGCGCCAGCCCACCGACCAGCAGCGCCGACGTCATCTGCCCGGCGGCGAAGGCCGCCAGGATGAGGCCGTAGCTCGCCGCGCCACCGGCCAGCCGCGTGTCGGCGACGACCGGCAGGCAGGTCAACAGCAAGCCCAGCCCGATGTTGAAGACGAAGTACATCGCGGTCGTCGACAGCAGGAAGGCGTTGTTGAGCAGCAGGCTGATCGACTGGCCGATCGGCGCGCGCCGGCTGGCCACGCCGGGTGGCGGTTGCGGCGGCAGTCGCGCCAGCGTCCAGGCGAAGAAGACGTAGGCAGCGGCGCTCAGCAGCACTGCCAATGGCGCCCCCCATTGCGCGATCAGCGCGCCGCCCAGCGCGGCACCTGCAACGCCGCCCACGGTGTAGCCCAGCACCTCCAGAGCGTTGGCCGTCTGGCGCCGCTCGGCCGGCACCAGCGCCGGGATCAAGGTCGGCGTGCCGGCCAGCGGGATCATCATCAGCAGGCCGAACACGACGGCGATGGCGTAAAGGTGCGCCGGCGCCAGCAGGTCGAGGACATGCAGCAGCGGCACCAGCGCCACGACGGCGGCACGCACCAGATTGTCGAGCACCATCGCCAGCCGGCGATCGAAGCGGTCGAGCACCCAGCCGGCGACGGCGCCGCCCACCAGGATGGGCGCGGTGAAGCACACCATCAGCCAGCCGACCGCCGCGGCCGAGCCGGTCTGCGAGTAAATCAACCAGACGAAGGCGATGCGCATGACCTCGTCGGCGGTGACGGCGGCGACGAAGCCGGTCCAGAACCGCCCGAACGCGCGCTGCTCGCGGAACAGCGCGCGATAGCGGGCGAGCGCCATGACGGCCATGGCGAAATGTAACCATATATATGGTTAGATCGCAAGGCCGGTCGGCGGCATCGCGCCCAGCCGATCGTGGTCACGCCAACGCTCGGCCCGGGACCGCGCCACCCTGATCCGCACGGGTGTCCACCATGTCTCCGTACACCCGCCCGGCACGTGCTTGGCCAGCACGAGAAGGCTTGCGGTGAAGGCATATGACGTCGAGATGCGCGCAAGGCCTATGGGGTAGGCGGCCACTGTGGTTCGACGTTGATCATCGCCATGGCGCACAGCTCGCGCCGCCGCGTCAGCCGGGACGGCAACGCGCGCCACCCACTCCCTGCTGGCGAGAACCTGGCCGGTCAGATGCTGAGGTCGAGCAGGTTGTAATCCTTCATGCCGGCCTTGGCCGCGTCATCCCAACGGTAGGTCTCGCTGGCGTGCGGCTTGTAGGCGTAGGGCGTCTCGTGCGGGAAGCGCCGGTGGCGCGCGTCGATGGCGTAGCCGATGACGCGGGCCCGCTCGCGGATGCGCGCATCGTCATAGACCGCCGCCGCGTTGTGGATGCCGCCGCCCTTGACGCCCAGCACCGACTTGCGGCGGTGAAAGCCGAAATTCACCGTCACCCGCCAATCGCGGCTGGTGTTGGCGAATGAGCCGTGCACCGCCTGCCGGTTGGTGATGGCCACGTCACCCGGCCGGCAGATCAGCGGCACGGCGTCAGGTAGCCGCTCGCTGCCGGCCGCGGTGACCATGGCCTTGATGTCGGCCCTGCCGCGCTTGTGCGAGCCGGGCACCACCCAGACACCGTTGGCGGCGGTGCAGCCGTAGAGCTGCGCCATGAAGTTGAATCCGTGCGAGCCCTGGTCCCAGTCGGCACTGTTCCAGTGCGTGACCCCGTCCTGGTGCCACGCGACCGAGGCGCCGCGGCCCGGTTCCTTGATGAACAGCGCCTCGTTGAACGGCACGAAGTCCTCGCCGTTGACCGCGGCGGCGACCGCCAGCAATTGCGGATGGCCATAGACGCGCAGCGCCGCTTCGGAGAACTGCAGCGAACCGAGGATCAGGTAGACGATCTCCCTGGGCGCGTCCGCCGTCGGCGTCGGCTCGAACATCTTCACCGGATGCCGGCCGGCGGCGGCGCCGGTGCCGCCGAACGGATCGCCCAGCGGTTTGGACCACAGCAAGGTCGGCGCCGTGCGGTCGGCGGCCAGCGCCGGCCTTCCCTTGGCGTCAACCGCCGCGCCGCGCTCGACCGGCAGGCGGTCGAGGATGTCGTGCAGGTCGCGCTCGATGTCGGCCAGCTCGTCGGCTTGCAGCACGCCTTCGAAGACGTAGAAGCCGCAGCGCCAATAGGCGTCGAGGATGGCGGGATCGATCCGGCCGTCGGCGGTGAAGCGGATCGGGCCGCGATTGCCGAGCGCCATCGCGCGTCGCTCGCCGTCGCGCAAATAAACCTGCATCGCCTGCTCTTCAGGACCATAGTCCGCCACGCGCGTCAGCATCGGCTTGTTCATGGTGTCTCCTCCATCCACATTCGAACCTCTTCCCGCTGGGGATAGGTCCGTCACACCGCCTTGATGTTGGAGCGCTGCACGCGGTCGAGGTTGGCGCCTTCAATGCGCACCAGGCGAGTGAGCCCGGTGCGGTTGGGCGAATGCACGGCGCCGACATCGTAGAAATGCGCGTCGCCGGGCTTGAGCACATAGGATCGGCCACGTTCGACCAGGGTCGGCTGCTCGCCATCGCCCTTCTTGACGATGCGCCAATCGGTCATTTCGGTGTCGCCGGCGGCGAGGCCATAGATCGCCCATGTCGGGCCATGGTCGTGCGGCGCGCCGCCGGCCGGCGTCTCGTAGACATGGCCGCAGACGCAGAAGCCGAGCTCGGGGTCCTCGTACAGCACCTTGCGCGGCTTGCACTGATCGGCCGTCAAGTGCCGCGCGATGAACGCCTCGTCGCGCAGGACTTTTGACACCAGGGCGCACACCGCTTGCTTGCCCCTCGGACCGGAATCGGCCTTCAGCGCCTGCTTGATGTCGGCGCTCAGCTGCTCAAGCGTGTAGGCCATGCTCGTTCTCCCGAAAACGATGCGTCACAAACCGCTCGAAGATTGAGACACAGCGCCTTTGTCGTGTCGAGCGCAGCCCCGACGGAAAGCGCCAAGAGCAAGCGGCTCGGCACCGCTCAGGCGAACGCCTTGCGGATGCGCGCCCAGTCGGCCAGCGCCGCTTCCTGGCCGGGCACGATTTGGATGGTGAACTGGCTGTAGCCGGCGCCGCGCAGCGCCTCGATGCGTCGCTTGATCTCGGCCTCGGTGGCGGTGAACGAGGTGGCGCGGATCAACTCGGCGGTGACGAACCGCCGCTCCTCCGGCTTCACCACCATCAGGTGGCCGCGATGGTTCTGCAGGTAGCGGGCGTCAGATGGCTCGAAGCCGCGCGCCAGGGCGATGTAGCCCTCCAGCTCGGCGCGGCGCTCCGCCGGCATGCTGACGCCGGGCTTCAGGCCGGACAGCGCCTCGTCGGCGGCGCGGTGCAGCATGACGGCGGCGCGCGGCCCGGCCTGCGCCATGGCGCGCTCGGAGTCGGCCGGCTCGCCGTCCTGCAGCACGCAGCCCAGCGCGAAGGCGGTGGCCGGCAGGTCGGCGACCGCGCGGCCGGCCTCGCTCCAGGCGGCACGCA
>DATFGV010000694.1:0-3153 GCA_035249115.1 Vineibacter sp. | reverse complement strand
GCAGGCCAGAACGTCGTTGTCGCGCAGAGTGTAATGCACCTCGCGGAAATTTCCGACGAGATGTTTGTAGCGGAGCTCAACCAGAACGCGTTCCGCCAGGGCTCGAGACCGATCGTGCGTCATCACGCCGCGGGTGCCGCCGGCGCGTTCGAATTGCCATAAGCCACGCGCCGGCCCGGTGCGTGCGCCGGTCTTGAGCACTTGTTGTCGCTCGAGGAACTTTGACTCCTGCAGACCGACCGCCACCATCTGCGCGCGTGCGCGCGGCGTGTCCATCGCCGACGGCAGCAGCGCCATCGTCGTTGGAATGATGTGCCGCACGACCAGGTCGATCAACGGAGCAAGCCCACGTAGATCAGCGCCGCGACGCCGCCAAGGAACAGCACAAACACCAGGCGCGACGACCAGGTGATCTGCCGTTTCATGTCGCCCTGCTTCTCGAGCAGATGATCGAGTTTCAGGTTCGTCACCGTCGCGAGCGCTCCGACCTGCTCGGATGTCGCGGACGTCGCGCGCAGACGTTCCAGCGACTGCTGCGTCGACTCGACGCGGCCCTTGAGCTCCGCGTGCGCGAGCAGCTGCGCGTTGAGGTCGTCTGACACTTTGTAGACGCGCAACTTCAGCGCTTCGTGTTCGTCTTGAGAAACAGGACCCATGCCGGTGATTGCTCTCGCAATTTTATCGTCTTCAGCCACCATCACCTACCCCAATGTGACCACGTCGCCGTTGATCGTTAGTGTCAGGATGTTGTTGGTGCCGGCGAACGCTTGCAGGATCTCCGCCGCCTCGAGCACGTAGTAGCAGAAGATGTCGCGCACGCTGTCGGTGACGCCGGCAGCGGCCGCGGGGATGCTGTAGGCGTCGAGGATGCGCGTTGCCGCAGCGTCGGCCCCGATCGAGACGGTCAGCGTCACGGCTGCGCCTGAGGGGTTCTGCACATGGATGTGCCGGACGATATATTTCTGGCCGGCCGGGACGGTGAACTTCGTGGCCGCGGCATTCGAGACCTGCGCGGGACCGTGTAAGCGAGTAGGCGTGCGTGGCATGACTCTCTCCTTGTGAAATGAAAACTAGAACCCGTCAACTTCGGACCAGGCGACGTCGACGCCAAAGGTCCACGTCATAACACCCGGGAACGCGTTCGCGCCGATACGAATTACGAACCCTTCTTGATTGGCGAGCACGATCGGGAACGCCAAGCTGCCGGCGAAGTCGCCCATCAGGTTGGTCTTCGGAATGAGTTGCAACGCGACACTCGTCGTGATCGCCCCGGTGCCGATGCCTTGCGCGACGCTGCCGATGTCCTGCGAGTCGAGCGTCTTCGTGCCGGCGGTCAGCGCGGCGGTTGTCGCAATGCCGGCGTCGTTGACTTCCGACGTCGCGTGCGACGTGCGCAGCTTCTGGTTGTTGGTGGTGAGGGTCGCGCGCGTGCCACCCGAACCGGCCGCCGTCCAGGCGCGCGCGATCGTCGCGCGAAAGGCCACCAGTGCCGCCGCGCTCGCCGCGTTGCTGGCGCCAGCGCTGATGCTGATGCCGTGCACCAAGGCGATGCGCGACGCGGCGGTCACAAAGCGGAACTGGAAGATCTCCGAGTTGGCGGCGAGCGACGCGGCCATCGTGCCTGACTGCATTGACAACCGGAACGCGCCACCGTTGCCGACCGGCAGCGGCCCACTCGCCACATGCGACGGCACCCACGTCATGCCGGACGCCATGCCGACGCGTTGGATATTCGCCGCGGTTGTCGGATCGTTGATGACTGCCATTGGTCTGCTCCTTTACCCGTTCACCATGTAACCAAACGCGACGTCGCCGACGATGACGGAGTCGGCCGCCCAATACGCGCGAATCGTCGCGGCGTCGACGACATAGCCGGTCGCGTGAACGGGGTCCATTTCGAACTCGTCGCGCGCATTGCCTTTGCTCGCGACCTGCGCGCTGGTCTGCACGATCGTCACGACCTTGCCGGCCGTGAGTCCCGCCAGGCCGGTGATGTCGAACGTGCCCGATCGTCGCGCGGCGCCGAGGTCTTTCACGATCGCTGTCATCGCGCCGCCGCCACCACCACCCGCGGCGCCGGCAGGACCCTGCGGCCCGGGGATCATCAGCGGCTCGATCGGGTCCTCGCCGTCGAGTCCTGGCATCCCCATCGGTCCCATTGGGCCCGTAGCGCCGGTGGCGCCTGGCGCGCCGGCAGGTCCTCGAGCGCCATCGTTGCCGGGGAACCCTGGGTCGCCTTCGTAGCCGTCAAGCCCGTCGAACCCCATCGCGCCGGCGAGTCCCGCCGGACCTGCCGGCCCCGTTGCGCCGGCGTCACCCTTCGGGCCCTGCGGCCCTGGGAACCCCATGTCGCCGTCCTCGCCGTCGAGTCCGTCGGCGCCGGCGAAGCCCTGCACGCCGGCCGGCCCGGTCGCCCCAGTGGGCCCAATGGGGCCCGTAGGACCTGGCCACGGCAGCGCGTCCTCGCCTGGCTCACCGTCGAGTCCGTCGATGCCCGGCGGGCCTCCAAAGCCGGCAGGGCCTATCGGACCAGGCGCGCCGGCGACACCCGCCTGGCCGGCAGGACCCGGTGGCCCGGCTTCCCCTGGTTCTCCAGGCTCGCCGTCCATGCCCGGCGGCCCGGGCATCCCGCCGCCACCGCCAACGCGGTCGATGAGCGGCGTGCCATCCGACAACCGTGTCGGCTTGCGAACGTCGGTGCGTGTCGTCTTATCGCGCGCCATTACTTCTCCGCTGGGGGACCGACCAACAACACACCAGGGTTGACCGTGCGCCCTTCCATCAGCGCGACCCAGCCATCGACTGTCCGCTGCACTTGCGTCGACGGATATTTCAACACCACGCCGGCGAGCGCGTTGAGCGCTTTCCACAGCGACTCGTCGAGCTCGCCCTGGTTGACCTGCTGGATCGCCTTGTAGGCGAGATCAATCACGCGCGTGCCGGCAGGGCCCGCGTAGCCGCGCGTCTCACCGTAGGCCAGGCCACCGAGCTCGCGCACCAGCACGATCGTGTTCAGCGCCGTCGACAACATTTCGCTCCCGACCTGGGCGAGGTAGTCCTCGTCGTCGTCTTTGCCGAACAGATGCCGCAGCGCCACCGAGCCCATCGCCGGGAAGAAATAGATCAGCGATAGGTGGCCCATCATGCGCGCCA
>DATFGV010000693.1:0-7917 GCA_035249115.1 Vineibacter sp. | reverse complement strand
GTGCGCAAACACAACGAGGACAATCTGTTGCTGCGGCCCGAGGCCGGCCTGTGGATGGTGGCCGATGGCGTCGGCGGCGCGCAGGCCGGCGACTGGGCGAGTGCCCAGATCGTCGATGTGCTGCAGGAGATGCCGGTGCCGGCCACGGCGCCGGAATTGCTGGCCGACGCGGTGGCGCGCCTCGAGGACGCCAACCAGCGGATGGTCAAGCGCGCCGCCGAGCGCGGCAGCGGCATGACGGCCAGCACCGTGGTGCTGCTGCTGACGCATGGCGTGCACTACACCTGCCTGTGGGCCGGCGATAGCCGGTGCTATCTGCTGCGCGATGGCGTCATGACGCAGATCACGCATGACCACAGCGAGGTGCAGGAATTGATTGACGCCGGCGCCTTGTCGCCGGAGGAAGCCGAGCGGTATCCGCGCGCCAATGTCATTACCCGCGCGCTGGGCGTTGGTCCGCGTGTGCAACTCGACCGGGTCGCCGGGCGGCTGCAAGGCGGCGACCGGTTCCTGTTGTGCACTGACGGGCTGTCGCGCATGGTGAGCGACGCCGAAATCGCCGCGCTGCTGACCGAGGCCGATGTGGCGTCGGTGCCCAGTTCGTTGGTCGCCGCGGCGCTGTCGGCGGGCGGCCACGACAACGTGACGGTGATGCTCGTTGCCTGCGAGGCGCCGTCCGACCAAGCGGCGGCATCGGCCGACGCCTGGGTGGGAGCGGACGATGTCAGATAACCGCGACTCCACCGTCGTGCGGCCGCCCGGCGGGCCGGCAACGCCCGACCCGGAGCCGCTGTTCCCGCCCGAGCCCGGCGGGTCGCCGGAGTTCGCGCCGGACGAAGGCGCCCGCACGCGCGTGGTGACGGCGGAAACGCCGGACGCGCCGACGCCGGGATGGACCGCGGCTTCACCGTCGCAAGTGGCGGGCGGCGCGCCCTCGGGCGGACCGCTGACGGCCGGCGTGGTGCTCGGCAGCACCTTCCAGATCGAGGAGCTGATCGCGCGCGGCGGCATGGGCGAGGTCTATCGCGCCCGCCACCGTATCACCGGCGATCCGATCGCCATCAAGACCATCAGGCCGGAGCTGGCCGGCGACCAGAAGATCGCCGAGCTGTTCAAGCGCGAGGCGCAGGCGCTGCGCAATATCCGACATCCGGCGATCGTTTCCTACGAGGGCGTGTTCGACGACGGCACCGGCCAGCTTTACATCGCGATGGAGTTCGTCGACGGGCCGTCGATTTCGCGCCTGATCCAGAACGGCCCGTTGCCGCCGGCCGATATCCGCCGCCTGCGCGACCGGGTCGCCGACGGCCTGGCGGCGGCGCACGCCCAGGGGGTGATCCATCGCGATTTGTCGCCGGACAACGTCATCCTGCCCGGCGGCCGGATCGAAGCCGCCAAGCTGATCGATTTCGGCATCGCCAAGCAGACCGACAGCTCCAAGGCGACGGTGATCGGCAACGACTTTGCCGGCAAGTATTCCTATGCCGCGCCGGAGCAGTTGGGGCTGCAGGGCGCCGAGGTCGGGCCGCGCGCCGACATCTACAGCCTCGGCCTGGTGTTGGCCGCCGCCGCGGCTGGCGCGCCGTTGAACATGGGCAACTCGTTGCCCTCGGCGGTGCACGCCCGCATGAAGGTGCCCGACCTGTCGCGCGTGCCGGCCGAATTGCGCGGCGAACTCGGCGCCATGCTGCAACCCGATCCGGCGCAGCGGCCACAGCGCATGGCCGACCTGGTGTCGCCGGCTGGTCGTGGCCATCGGACGGCTGTCGCCGAGGGTACCAGCGCGCGGCGCGGTGCCGGGCCTATGATCGGTGGCATCGCCGCTGCCTTGCTGATCCTTCTCGGCGGTGGCGGCTACTTGCTGAAGGACCGGCTGTTCGGGCCATCGCCTGATCCGCCGGACAAGCCCGGCTCGACCGTATCGGTTCCCGGAACGTCGTCGCCGGGAACGAGCGGACCGACGGCGTCGACCAGCGGCGGCATCACGCCGGCGGGTCCATCACCGCCAGTCGGAACCCCACCATCCACAACGTCGCCCGGGGGCTCGACCGGAATCACGCCGGCCGGGCCGACACCATCTCCGCCCGGTGGGACGACGACGCCACCATCGGACGGCACCGGGCCAACCGCCAGCGCGACGACGCCGGTGCCGCCGCAGCCCGATTCGGCGCGCATCCGTGGCCAGCTCGACGAATTGGTTCGACAGTTCACTTGCGCTGCCCTGGCGCCACAGGTCGATCCGGACCTGACGGTACGGTTCGGCGGCAGCGTGGCGTCGACCGCCGATCGGGCGCGCCTACTGACCGCGGCCCGCCAGATCGACGGCGTACGCCGGGTCGACACCGACGTCGACGTGCGGCTGTTGCTGGACTGCGAGCTGGCACGCGCCGTCGGCGGCGCCACCGCGGCCAATTTCCGGCTGCAGCTGAACAAGGCCGACGAACCGTACAAGGTCAGTAAGGACCCGCAAAAGGGCGAGCGGGTCATGTTCCGTGTCGTGCCGCCGCCGGAGCGGCAGGGTTATCTGAACGTCGTCTTCCTCCAGTCCGATGACACGGTTTCGCACCCTGAGCCGTGGTCGAAGCTACCGGTGGCGGCCGGGCAGACCCGCGAATTCGGGCGGGCGAACGCCGAGCGCATTACCTTCGCACCGCCGGCCGGCAAGATGGCGATCGTCGCGGTGCTGTCGCGCCAACCGCTGCTGAGCAAGGCGCGCGAGGACGAGTTGAAGAAGCTCGACTGGGAAGAGCGCACTGAGAAGTACCTGGCGGCGCTGAAGCAGGCGCTGGCCCGGCAGCCGGACTCGCTCGTAAGCTACGTCGTTTTTGACACCGTCGAGTGATCGCCCGTTGGCGGCGGCGCTGGCGTTAAGGTTAGCGTCGCGTAATTGCTTGCAAGTTGTTGGCCGTAGGGCAAACACCGCCGTTCCGTACCGCGAAGTTCCTTGCCTAATATCACCATATAAGCCACTCTATTAATTGGCGTTTCTAGACGCCGACCATGGGGATGCGATGCGGGCTCAGTGGCGTTGCCCAAACGCTTTGGCCGGTTGGCGTCGGGTGCAGCGAGCAGCCGTTGCGATGCTCGCCATTGGCGCCGGCGGCAGCATCTCCGTCTACGCCCAGGCGCCGCCGGTGCTGCAGACCCCGCCTCAGCAGTTGCGCCCGCCACCGCCGCCGCCCGAGGTTCCACCTGGCACCATTCCCGCCGCGCCGCCCGGCGCCACCGAGGCTCCGCCGGGTGCCGACAAAATCTTCCTGACACCCAGCGAGATCGAGGTCGAAGGCGCGACGGTCTATCCACCCGCAGTGATCGAGGCGTTGACGCGGCCGTTGATCGGTCGGCGGGTCGCGGCCAGCGAAATCTTCGAGCTCGCCCGCACCATCGAACGCAAGTACCGCGGCGACGGCTACTTCCTGACGTCGGTCGCGGTACCGGCGCAGCGCGCCGGCGACGGCAAGGTCAAGCTGCGGGTGGTCGAAGGATTTATCTCCAACGTCGTGGTCGAGGGCGACATCGGCGCCGCCGCCGCGCAAGCCCGGCGGTTTCTCGACAATCTGGTCGGCCGCAAACCGGTCAACCTGCGCGAGCTCGAACGCTATCTGCTGTTGACCGAGGATATGCCCGGCGTCTCGATCCGCGCCGTGCTGCGGCCCGGCAAGGAGCCGCACTCCTCGGAGCTGGTGGTGCAGCTCAAGCGCGACCCTTGGGATCTCTTCGCGCAGGTCGACAACCGCGGTTTCAAGCACACCGGCTCACGCCAGATCACGGTGACAGCCGGCGCCAACTCGTTCACGCCGCTGGCCGAGCGGCTGGAGGGCACATTTTTCACGACCTTGAGCCGCGAACAGAACTTCGGCCAGGTGTCGTGGACCAACTTCATCGGCTCGGAAGGCTTCCGCCTGCGCGTCTATGGCGGCCGCGGCTACGTCAAACCCGGCGGGCCGCTGAAGGCGACCGAATACGCCGGCCTGATCACGATCGCGGGTTTCTCCGGCCACTATCCGGTGGTGCGGTCGCGGCAGTTCAATCTCAACGCCGGCGCCGGCTTCGACCGCTACGACTCCGACGTCGAGGTGATCGGCGGTACCTTGTTGAACCGCACCAAGCTGCGGGTCGTTCGCCTCACCGCCGACGCCAACTATCGCGACGGATGGAACGGCATCACCTTCGGCAACATCCGCCTGTCGGAGGGCCTGTCGAGGTTCGGCGCCACGAAGAAGGGAGACCTTCGCCTGAACCGCCTCGATGCCGAACCCGCCTTCCGCAAGATCAACGCCGAGGTGTCCCGGCTGCAGGGCCTCTACAGCACCGACTGGTTCGCGCTGAACCTGCTGGGCACCGTCGCCGGCCAGTACTCGCGCGACATCTTGCCGGCCAACGAGAAGTACTTCGTCGGCGCCGACCGGTTGGGCCGTGGCTTCTATGCCGGCCAAGTCACCGGCGACAAGGCCGTCGCCGCCACCATCGAGTTGCAGTTCAACGTTGTCATTCCCAACGACGACGTTGGCGGCGGGTCGATCACCGCCGACAGCCGTGAGCGTGGCACGCCGGTACAGCTCTATGGCTTCTACGATCACGCCAAGATCTGGAACAACGCGCCGCTCGACGTGCCGCGCCTGGTGGCGCGATCCTTGGGCGGTGGCGCGCGGGTCAACGTGCTGCCGACCACAACGGTCGAAGTCGAGGGCGTGCGTCGTATCGACCGCGACGTCGATGGCCCCAACGCCAAGCGGCTCGATCCGTGGAGTATCTATCTGAGACTGACGACCCGCCTTTAACAAAGCCTGCAATGTCCTGCAGGGCAGCAGAAAATTCAGTGGTATTGCAATAAGTTGTCGCATACTTCTCTTATTTAGATCATTGATGTAAAATATTGCTGAAAAATTCTCGTGCAAATTTAGGAACCGAGCGGCCAGGGGCCCCGGGGCGGTTCCGGTTCGGCCGCTTGGCAAAGGCCGGCACGGGGTTGGGGAAGGGAGCCGGTTAATGGCGACAGGGCAACGGCGCGCACGCCCGCGGCCGGCGGCTGCGGATGTGGCCGGGCCACCGCAGGCGACGCCCTCGGCGCGCCGTCCGGCCGACCTGCTGGCCGGCACGGCGTTGTCCGCCCTGGTGGCGAGCGGCCTGTTCGCCTTTGCGTCGCCCGGTTGGGCGCAGGTCAGCGGCGTGACCGGCGGTACCGTCGTCGCTGGTCAGGCGACGATCCGCAACAACGTGCCCGGCCAGGTGACGGTCACCCAGTCGACCGCCCGGGGCGTCATCGATTGGCGCAGCTTCTCGATCGCCACCGGCGAGCGGGTCGATTTCATCCAGCCCGGCGCCAGTTCGGTGACCCTCAACCGGGTGACCGGTCCCGATCCGTCGGTGATCGCCGGCCAAATGAACGCCAACGGCCAGCTGATCCTGGTCAACGGTGCCGGCGTGGTGTTCGCCAACGGCGCGCAGATCAACGCCGCCGGCCTGGTGGCCTCGACCAGCAACGTCAGCGACACCCAGCGCTTCATGCAGGGTGGCACGGTGACGTTCGACCGGCCGTCGGCCAACGCCAACGCCTCGGTCAGCAACGCCGGTACGATCTCGGTGCGCGAAGGCGGCCTGGTCGGGCTGGCCGGCCACACGGCGTCCAACAGCGGCACCATCAACGCCCGCATGGGCCGCGTCACGATCGCCGGCGCCGAAACCTTCACGGTCGACCTCGCCGGCGACGGCCTGATCAATTTCCAGGTCGGCAACCCGGTTTCGCGCCAGCCGCTCGACGCGCAGGGCAACAAGCGACCGCTGGCCGCCAACACCGGCACGATCAACGCCGACGGTGGCGCCGTGACCCTGACGGCGCGCGCCGCCCGCGGCGTGGTCGACAGCGTCGTCAACGCTGGCGGCACGATCAACGCCCGCGCCGTCCGCGAGGAGGGCGGCGTCGTGGTGTTCGGCGCCGACGACGGCACGCTCAACGTCACCGGCACGGTCAACGTGTCGGCGGCGGGCAAGGGCCAGCGCGGCGGCCAGGTCGTCGCCACCGCGGCGCGCGGCAACGTCAACGTCACCTCGACGGCGCGCATCGACGCGTCCGGCGGCTCCGGCGGCGGCACGGTCCTGATCGGCGGTGGCAAGCAGGGTCAGGGGCCGCTCGCCAACGCGACAAACACCAACGTCGCCAAGGGCGCCACGATCCGGGCGGATGCCAGCGAACGGGGTAACGGCGGCACAGTCATCGTCTGGGCCGATAACGCCACGGTGTTCGGCGGTTCGATCTCGGCCACCGGCGGTCCCCAAGGCGGCGACGGCGGCTTCGTCGAGGTTTCCGGCAAGAGCTATCTGGACTTCACCGGCCAGGTCGATCTGCGCAGCAGCGGCGGCGTTGTCGGCACCTTGCTGCTCGACCCCAGCGACATCACCATCCAGAACGGCGGTACGGACGACACCACCGAGACCGGCGGTGACCCCAACACGATCACCGGCAAGAGCGGCACCTCGATCCTCCGGGTGTCGGTGCTCGAGGCCGCATTGGCCAAGGCCAATGTCGTTGTCGACGCCTCCGGCGGGCCCGGCGCCGGCAGCGGATCGATCACCCTGTCCGACAACGTTTCCAGCGATTTCGGGGGTCTGACACTAAAGGCCATCACCGACATCACGCTGAACGCCAATATCAGGCTGGGGTCGGGCAACGGGACCGGCGTGCTGAGTCTCATCAGTTCAAAGGGCAATGTCGCCGGCTCCGGTGGCGCGATCCGGGCTAAGGCGGTGGTCCTCGATATCGCCGGCAATGTCACGTTGACGAACACCAGCAATACCTTTGCCGAGCTCGTCGGCACGGTCGGCGGAACGCTCACGGCCCTCAGCGCCAACTCCTTGACCGTCGGCGCCTCGCCGACGACCGGTTCAAGCGGGCTGACCGCCACCGGCGCCCTGGCCGTAACGACCAGCGGCGGGTCGTCGAACCTGGCAGTCGGCGGAGCCGTGGCCGGCGGCGGCGTAACCCTGGTCGCGGGCAACGACCTCAGCGGCGCTGGCACAATCGCCGCGGGCGCCGGCGGCGTGGCACTGACGGCGGCAGGCAACGGCGGCATCAACCTGAGCGGTACGATCACCGGCAAAGGTCTGACGGCGGCCGCGGGCAGCGGCGGTGTGACGCTGAGCAGCGCCGACAACGCTTTTGGCTCGTTCCAAAACACCGGCACGATCGGCGGCAACATCGCCGTCGTTCACAAGGGCGATCTCACCGTCAACACGACAAAGGCCGGCGGCAACGCTGCGGCTTTCACCACGAACACGTCCGGCAACATCTCGGTTGTGGGTCCTGTATCGGCCACCGGCGTCACGCTGACGGCGGCTGGCAATCTGACAGGCGCTGGCGCGATCGGCGCCGGCGCGCTGGCGCTGACGGCCGGCGGCAGTGGCGGCATCAACCTGACGGGAATCCTGACAGGTGCCAGCCTGACGGCGACGGCCGGTAGCGGCGGCGTCTCCCTGAGCAACGTCGACAATGCCTTCGGATCGTTCGCCGCGGTCGGAACGGTCGGCGGTGCGATCAGCGTCGTCCACAAGGGCAACCTGACGATCAACGCGACTGACGCCGGCGCAAACGCCGTCGCGTTCACGACCAACACCGCCGGCGACATCACCGTGGCGGGCGCGCTAAGCGGCAAGGGGATCACCTTGTCAGCGGCCGGCAATCTGTTGGGCAGCGGCACGATCGGCGCCGGCGCGGGCGGGCTGATCCTGTCGGCGGGTGCCAGCGGCGGCATCAACCTGACCGGCACGATCACGGGCACCGGGCTGACGGCTGGCTCGACCGCCGGCGGTGTCACCCTGAGCAATGTCGACAACGCGTTCGGCAGCTGGTCGAGCGTCGGCACGATCGGCGGTTCGGTCGATGTCGTTCACAAGGGTGCGCTGTCGGTCAATTCGACCTTA
>DATFGV010000692.1:0-2348 GCA_035249115.1 Vineibacter sp. | reverse complement strand
GGCTTCGGGCGTTGTAGATCGCGCGCGCCACCGCCCTGGCCAGGCAGTCGGCGGCCAAGGTGCCAAGCTCGGCAATCGCCAGTGGGTCGGTCGCGACGTCGGCGCGGCCGGTGGCCAGCGCGAAGACCGAGTCGCCGTCCTGCGGCGTGTGCACCGGCCGGATGGCGCGCGCCAGCCCGTCCTGCGCCATCACCGCCAGACGCCGGCACGCCGCCTTGTCCAGCCGCGCGTTGGTCGCCACCACGGCGATGGTGGTGTTGCCGCGCGGGTCGTCGCGCGCCGCCGCGTCCGGGCCGATATCGTGGCTGAGCTCGCCGCGCTGATGCGACACGCGCAGCTCGAGCCCGTGTGGCGGTGGCGGCAGGCCGCCGAACTCCTTGCCTTGCTCCAACGCCCAGGCCCAGAACTGCGGCAGGTCGCCCATGGTGGTGAAGCCGCGGGCGTTGACCGCGACTAGCGCGCCGACCTGCAGGCCGCTGCTGGCATCGACCGCCGAGGCGCTGCCCAGGCCGCCCTTGAGGTTGCCGGCCGTGGCGCCCAGCCCGGCGCCGGTATTGCCCAGCGCGAAGTCCTTGGCCGCCGCGGCGACCGCCTGGTAGCCGAGCTCGCGGTAGGGCGGCCAGGCCCAGTCCTTGCGGCCGCCGTTGAGCAGGTCGAACAGGATGGCGGTCGGCACGATCGGCACCGACACCGGTCCGACCGGCACGCCCCGGCCCTGCTCGCGCAGCCATTTCATGACGCCGTCGGCCGCCGACAGGCCGAAAGCCGAGCCTCCCGACAGCGCCACGGCGTCGATCGCCTCGACCCGGCAGGAAGGATCGAGCAGATCGGTGTCGCGGGTGCCGGGCGCGCCGCCGCGCACGTCGACCGACGCCGCCGCCGGCCGCTCGGCCAGCACGACCGTCGTGCCGCTGCGCACGTCATGGTCTTCGGCGTTGCCGACCAGGATGCCGTCGACATCAGTGATCAGGTTGCGCGCGCCGGGACGCAGCATCGAAACCTCGTGGTGTTTCCCTGCCCCGCTTGCGGGGAAGGTGGCCGAAGGCCGGAAGGGGACCCTACGGGGTGCCGCCAACAATTGACACCACGTTGCCTCCCCTCCGCCCCTTCGGGGCACCTTCCCCGCTTCGCTGGGGAGGCGATGAGCTCTTTATCTTCCCCGCGTAGCGGGGAAGGTGGCGCGCAGCGCCGGATGGGGAGCCTGCGTGGTGCCAGCAGCAGATGACACCACGTTGCCTCCTCTCGGCGCTTCAAGGCACCTCCCCAGCTTCGCTGGTGAGGAATACTTCGGGTGGTTGCGGACCGCGTCGGGGTCGCCCAGTCTTGGCGCACCATCCTGCACAGGCGCACGCATGGCCTCATCGATGTCTTCGGCTCTTCCGCCCCTGCTCCGCCGCACGCTCCTGTGTGTCGCTGGCCTGCTGTCGCTCTGGCTGGCACCGACGCCTGTCGAAGCGCGCGAGCCGTCCGATCTCGCCAGGACGCACATGGTCGCCGCCGCCCATCCGGCGGCCAGCGACGCGGGGCTGGCGATGCTGCGTGCCGGCGGTTCGGCGGTGGACGCCGCCATCGCGGTGCAGCTGGTGCTGGGCGTGGTCGAGCCGCAGGCCTCCGGCATCGGCGGCGGCGGCTTCCTGGTCCACTACGACGCGCGCAGCCGCCAGGTGACGACCTGGGACGGCCGCGAAACGGCGCCGGCCGGCGCGAGCGAATCGCTGTTCCTCGGCGCCGACGGCAAGCCGCTGCCGTTCCCGCAGGCGGTCGTCTCGGGCCTGTCGGTCGGCGTGCCGGGCGTGATGCGCCTGCTCGAGGCGGCGCACCGCCAGCATGGCAAACTGCCGTGGCGCAGCCTGTTCGCGCCGGCGATCAAGCTGGCGGAAGACGGCTTCGCCGTGCCGCCGCGCCTGGCGCGGGCGCTGTCGAGCGAAGTCGCGCTGCGCGAGGATCCGCAGGGACGCAGCATTTTCTTCAACGACGACGGTTCGCCCCGGAAACCGGGCGACATCATCCGCAACCCGGCCTTGGCCGAAACCCTGCGGCAACTGGCCGAGCATGGTGCCGACGCGCTGCACGTCGGTCCGCTGGCCGAGGCGATCGCGGCGGCGGTGCGGCGTGAACCGCGGCCCGGCGCGATGACGAATGGCGACCTCGCGGCCTACCGCCCGCTGGCGCGCGCGCCGCTGTGCGGCCGCTACCGCGACTGGTCGATCTGCGGCATCGCGCCGCCGTCGTCGGGGCCGCTGGCGGTGCTGCAGGCGCTGGCCGTGATGCAGCGTTCGACTGTGCCGGCGGACACGGCGGCCCAATCGGCGCATCGACTGGCCGAAGCGAGCCGCCTGGCGTTCGCC
>DATFGV010000691.1:0-4966 GCA_035249115.1 Vineibacter sp. | reverse complement strand
GCGCCGCGCCCTAGAGGAGGACCAAGATGCCCACGTACGTTCTGTTGAGCTCTCTCACGCCCGCGGGTCGCGAGACCGTTCACAAGAATCCCGAGCGGATCGGCGCCGTCGACGCCGAGATGGAGAAGTTCGGCTGCAAGGTGGTGTCCCGCTACGCGCTGCTGGGTCTCTACGATTTTCTCAGCATCGTCGAGGCGCCGGACAACGAAACCGTGGCACATCTGTCGGTCGATCTCGGCGCGCGCGGCACGGTCAACATCACGACCCTGCCGGCGATCGACATCAAGACGTTCGTCGCCAAGCTGAAGGGACCGGCGCATCTCGCCCGGTGATGGCGCTGCGGTAGCGATGTCGCGCTCGCCGGCGCGATTCCATCGCGCTAGTAGCGTATGCCGCTCGATTGGAACCTGGGAGCGCGGGCCTCCGGCCCGCTCATGAGCGGGCGAGACGCCCGCGCTCCCAGGAGGTGTCATTCCGTGTCGTCGAAACATGCTCTAGGATGCCCGGATGACCTCGAGCGAGACGCCGATCTGGCAAGAGCCGGTGCGCGGCTTCTACGCCGACCCGGGGCAGTTCCTCGCCCTGTCCGGCCTCGACTTCCTGCGCAGCACGCTGAACGGCGGCGGCTTGCCACCGCCGTTCAGCTACCTCTGCGGCGCCAAGCTGACGGCGGTCGAACCCGGCGCCGTCACCTTCACGATGCCGACGACCGACTGGCTGCTGCTGCCGCAAGGCGTCGTGTCAGGCGCCACCCTCAGCCTGCTGGTCGACGCACCGCTCGGCTGCACCGTGCAGACCGCCTTGCCGCCGGCGACGCCGTGGAGCACGGCCGAGATATCGCTCAAGTACATACGCACCGTGGTGCCCGGCAGCGGCACGCTGACGGCGCGGGGTCGACTGATCCACGCCGGCAAGACCGTCGCGGTGTCGCTGGTCGAGGTGACCGACTCGGCGGGGCGGTTGCTGACCGTGGCGAGCACCCGTTGCGCCATCCTGCCGTCGGTCGCGGCGCCGGCGGACCTCGTCGAACGCGTGCTGAAGAACCCGCCGCGCCCCACCGAGCCCGCATGGCCGACGCCACATCCTTACCAGCGCCCGGCCAGAGGTGAGGTGCTGCCGCAGGAGATCTGGGACCGCATGAGCGGGCTCGAGGTCCTGCGCGCCTTGATCAAGGGCGATCTGCCGGCGCCGCCGCTCGCCCACCTGTGTGGCAGCCGCGTGATCGAGGCCGAGGAGGGCAGGGTCAGGTGGAAGATGCCGACCAGCGAATGGCTGTGCGCCCCCGTGAAGGGCCGGCTGTATGGCGGTGCCACGGCGTACCTGGCCGGCGCGGCGATCGACACCGCGATCCAGACGACGGTGCCGGCCGGCACGGCCTTCGCGCCGGTCGATCTCAAGGTTTACTTCCTGCGACCGGTCTTGCCGGACGGCCGCGACCTGATCGCGGAGGGAACCGTCATCCACCGCGGCCGCAGCGTCGCCGTCGGCACGTCGCAGGTGTTCGACGCCGACGGCAAGAAGGTCGCGGTGGCCAGCGGCTCGGCGCTGATCCTGCCGGGCCGGCCGGCGACGGTGACCACCGAGCTGACACCGCCGCATCTTCTCGACGACGCCGACGAGGATTAGGGCGTATCCCGATAGGTTGGAATCTGGGAGCGCGGGCCTCCGGCCCGCTTAAGGGCGGGCGAGACGCCCGCGCTCCCAGGATGATTCCTTCCGTACGGCCGGAACCTGCTTTGGCCGGCCGATAGCTACATCCACCGACAGAAGGTCAAAGTCCGGCGAGGCGACGGAAGCTTGCCATGACGTCGCCGGTCACGCCTGTCGCGCGTAGTCCTTCAGCTTGGCGCGCAGCGTCGCCAGCATGTCGTCGCGCGCCGGATCGCGCGTGCCGCGCAGCCAGGCGGCAGCCAGCGGCAATTTGTTCATCGTGCTCGTGCCCGCGGACTTCAGCGGGATGTACCGCACGCCGGGCACCGCCATCCGCGAGGTCGAGCGCGGCACGAGCGCCACGCCCAGGCCGGCCGCGACCAGGTTGACGATGGTCTGCTTCTCCTCGGCGACCTGCGTGATGGTCGGCCGAAGACCTGCCTCGGCGAACAGCTTGATCGTCAGGTCATGGCTATGAGGGCGCGAGCGACGGTCGGCGACGATCATCGGCAGTCCGGCAAGATCACCAACCTTGAGTTGCTTGCGCGGCGCGAGCGCATGCCGGGCCGGCACCGCCACGACCGCGGTCTCGTGCAGCAGGAACAGGAAATCGAGGCGTTTGTCGCGGCGTTCCGGGGGACGCACGAACGCCATGTCCAGGCGGCCCGACAACAGCCGCGGCAGCAAGCGGACCGTCTTGTCCTCGAGCAGCTGAACCGACACGTCGGCCCGTCGCCGGCGAAAGTCCTGCAGCAGCATCGGCAACAGCCCGGCTGCCGCGCTGTCGATCGCGCCGACCCTGAGAATCGTGGCCTGCCGCCGACCCCGTTGCCTGAAGCGCGTGGCGAGGCCGTCGGCCCGTTCGAGCAGCGCGCGGGCCTCGTCCAGCATGCCGGCGCCGTCCTGCGAGAGGGTGGCGCTGCGCGTCGTGCGCAACAGCAGGCGCGTGCCCAGGGCCTCTTCGAGAAGACGGACGTGCCGGCCCAGGGCCGACGGCAACATCTCCAGCCGCCGGGCCGCACGGCCGAAGTGCAGCTCCTCGGCCACCGCGACGAAGCAGCGAAGCTGATGCAACTCCATGGCCGGCCTTCCTCGCCCGTCCGCCGCGACCCCGCTTTATATCAGAAATTTGTACAATCCGGCGCCCGTTGAGCCGGCGCCGGTAGCGCGCTAAGCGTCATGGTACGAACCAGGAGGAAACGGATGAAAAGCTACAGGATCGCCGCGATCCCGGGCGACGGCATCGGCACCGAGGTGGTGTCGGCCGGCGTCGATGTGCTCGACGCCCTGGCCAGGCGCGACGGCAGCTTCGCGTTCCAGGTCGATCACTTCGACTGGGGCGGCGACTACTACAAGAAGCACGGCCGCATGATGCCGGAGAACGGCCGCGACCTGATCCGCAAGCATGACGCCATCCTGTTCGGCTCGGCCGGCCACCCCGACATCCCCGACCACATCACGCTCTGGGGCCTGCGCCTCAACATCTGCCAGGGCTTCGACCAGTATGCCAACGTGCGTCCCACCCGCGTGCTGCCGGGCATCACCAGCCCGTTGCGGCACGTCGCGGGCAAGGAGCTGGACTGGGTCATCGTGCGCGAGAACTCGGAGGGCGAGTACGCCGGTGTCGGCGGGCGTGTCCACCAGGGCTCGCCGCTGGAGGCCGCGACCGACGTCGCCATGTTCACCCGCGCCGGCGTCGAGCGGATCATGCGCTTCGCCTTCCGGCTGGCGCGTTCGCGGCCGCGCAAGCTGCTGACGGTGGTCACCAAGTCGAACGCCCAGCGCCACGCCATGGTGATGTGGGACGAGATCGCCGCCGAGGTCGCGCGCGAGTTCGACGACGTCAAATGGGACAAGATGCTGGTCGACGCCATGACCATGCGCATGGTCATGCGGCCGCAGACGCTCGATACCATCGTGGCGACCAACCTGCACGCCGACATCCTGTCGGACCTCGCCGCCGCGCTGGCCGGCTCGCTGGGCATCGCGCCGACCGGCAACCTCAACCCCGAACGCGCCTATCCCTCGATGTTCGAGCCGATCCATGGCTCGGCGTTCGACATCATGGGCAAGGGCATCGCAAATCCGGTCGGCACGTTCTGGTCGGCGGTGATGCTGCTCGAGCATCTCGGTGAGCCGAAGGCCGCCGCCCGCCTGATGCGCGCCATCGAGCGCGTGACCGCCGACTCGGCATTGCACACGCCGGACCTTGGTGGCAAAGCGACGACGAAGATCGTAACCGATGCGGTGTGTGCCGCGCTGATGGGAGACAACGCATGACCGCTACCCGTCGCTGCCTGCTGGCGGCCGCCAGCCTCGGCGTGCTTGCCAGTGCCGTCGCTTCGGCGCACGCCCAGGACACCTACCCGTCCAAGGTGATCACGATCATCGTGCCCGCCGCCGCCGGCGGGCCGACCGACGCGGTGGCCCGCCTGCTCGCCGAGTCGATGACCCGCACGCTCGGCCAAACGGTGATCGTCGACAACGCCGGTGGCGCTGGCGGCACCATCGGCATGGCCAAGGTCGCAAGGGCAAGGCCGGATGGCTACACCATCGCCGTCTGGCACATCGCCCAGGCGACGGCGCCGGCGCTCTACACCAATCTGACTTACAACGTCGTCAACGACTTCGACCATATCGGCCGTATCACCGACGTGCCGATGACCCTGGTCTCCAAGCCGGACCTGCCGCCGAACAACATCGGCGAGCTGCTGGAGTGGATCAAATCGAGCAAGAGCAAGATAACGATCGGCCATGCCGGCGTCGGCTCGGCCTCGCATCTGTGCAACATGATGCTCGAGAGCCAGCTGAAGAAGGAGATGGCGGGGGTCGCCTATCGGGGCACGGGGCCGGCCATGAACGACCTGCTGGCCGGGCAGATCGAGATCATGTGCGACCAGACCACCAATACGACCAATCACATCAAGAGCGGCAAGATCAAAGGCTTCGCGGTGACGACCAAGGTGCCGGTCTCGTCACTGCCCGAGCTGCCGACGCTCGACAAGTCAGGGCTGCCAGGGTTCGAGGCGTCGGCATGGCACGCGATGTGGGCCCCGAAGGGACTGCCGCAACCGGTCGCCGCCAAGTTGGCCGACGCGCTCAAGGCGGCGCTCAAGGACCCCAAGGTCGTGGAACGCTTCGCGTCGCTGGGCACCGAGCCGGTCGCGCCGGCGCTGGTGTCGCCCGACGCCCTGAAGTCTCATCTGACGGCCGAGGTCGCCAAGTGGGGCGCCATCATCAAGGCCGCGGGCGTGACGGCGAACTGACACCGATAGACTCTAGTTCGTGGCTCTTCGCCACAAGCCTTCATGGTGAG
>DATFGV010000690.1:0-5792 GCA_035249115.1 Vineibacter sp. | reverse complement strand
GGCGGCCATGGCTCAAGCGCCGCCGTGCACCTCGCCCCAACGGGGAGAGGTCGCCGCGCCTAGCGCGGCGGGTGAGGGGGTTCGCGCGACACGTCGGCTGCTGGTCATGAGACACGGCGTGTGGTGGAGAGGCCCCCTCACCCGGTCCGCTTCGCGGCCCGACCTCTCCCCGTCGGGGAGAGGTTTCAGATGCGGCGGGGTATGACATCCTGTGGTCATGGGCCGCGCGTCGCGTTTCTCCCATTGCTGCGGCGCAGTCATCGCTGCGCTGTGCTTGTGGGTGCTCGTCATATCGCCCGCTTCTGCCCAGACGCCCGGTCCGCAGGGGCCGGAGCAGGGGCGCCATCGCGAGCAGCCGTGGCTGATTCCGACCGATGACGGCTCGGGCCGGCTGATGCGCAGCATCGTCTACCGGCCCCGGGACGACTCGCCGCGGCGGCTGGTGGTGATCAACCATGGCGCGCCAGCGAGCGGTCCGGCGACCGCGCCGCAGCCGCGCTTCGCGGCACCCGCCGCCTGGTTCGTCGAGCGCGGCTATGTCGTGGTCGTGCCGCAGCGCCGCGGCTATGGCGAGACTGGCGGCCGCTACAACGAGTCTTACGGTAATTGCGACAACGCCGACTTCGTCGGCGCCGGCCGCGAGGGCGCCCGCGACATCGCCGCCGCCGTCGGCTTCATGCGGCAACGGAGTTTCGTGCGCCACGACGGGGTCGTCATCGTCGGCCAGTCGGCCGGCGGCTGGGCGACCCTGGCCTATGCCAGCCTGAACCCCCCGGGCGTGGCGGCGCTGCTCAACATGGCCGGCGGCCGCGGCGGCTGGCGCAACAATACGCCCAACAACAATTGCTCGCCGCAGAACCTGGTGCGGGGCGCCGGCGAGTTCGGCCGCACGGCGCGGGTGCCGACCTTGTGGCTCTATGCCGAGAACGACAGCTTCTTCGATCCCGGGCTCAGCCGTCGCATGGCCGAGGCCTACCAGCAGGCGGGTGGCGTGGTGGAGTTTCGCTTGCTGCCAGCCTTCGGCAAGGATGGCCACGCCCTGTTCGGCGCTGCCGACGGCGCGCCGGTGTGGTCGCCGCCGGTCGCCGCCTTCCTCGGCCGAATTCGCTGAGGCCCTTTTCCCGACCCGTTCGCCATGTCATAGCCCTCGATCAAGGAGTCCGCATGGCGTGGGATGGCAGGACGGTTCTGGCGGTGGTGCCGGCGCGCGGCGGCAGCAAAGGCGCGCCGCGCAAGAACGTCGCCGAGGTCGGCGGCGTGTCGCTGATCGGACGGGTCGCGGCGGTCATCAAGGCCTTGCCCTGGATCGACCGGGCGCTGATCAGCACCGACGATCCCGATTTCGCCGCCGAAGCGCGCCGGCACGGGCTCGACGCACCCTTCTTGCGCCCGGCCGAGCTGGCGAGCGACGATGCGGCTGCCGCCGATGTCTGGGCGCATGCCTGGCTGGCGGCCGAGGCGCAGCACAGCACGCGCTTCGATGCCTCGCTCTACCTGCAGCCGACCAGCCCGTTCCGCACGCCGGCGCATGTCGAGGCCACCATGCGGGCGCTGCTTGAGGGCAACCGCGCCGCCGCCTGCACCGTCAGCCGCGTGCCCGGCCACTTCACGCCACAGAAGCTGCTGCGGCGCGACCAGGCCGGCATCCTGTCGTTCTTCACCGCCGACGGCGCGCGGCACAAGAACCGGCAGACCATCCCGGCCTACTGGTATCGCAACGGCTACTGCTACGCCGCGCTGCGCCGCACGGTGGTCGGGCACCGGCACATCGTCGAGGAGGATTGCATCGGCGTGCCGGTCGACGGCCCGATCGTCAACATCGACGACCCGTTCGAGCTGGAAGTGGCGCAGTGGCTGGCGGACCGCGACGAGGTCTGACGCTGGGGGCGCGCGACTCCAGTCGCGCGTCTTTGTCGGTGCTGGCGCAAGACGCGTCACTGGAGTGACGCGCCCCCAGCGTGAGGCACGTCGTCGGCCGTGGTCGTTGTTGCCGACTCACCCCAGCGACGCAGGGTCGAGGTTGGCGCCGCAGACCAGGATGCCGGTCTTCTCGGCGGGCGATGGCTTGTAGGCACCGCTGAGCAACGCCGCGAGGCCGGCGGCGCCGGCTGGCTCGGCCATGATCCGCAGTTCGGTCCATAGAGCGCGCTGCGCCGCGCGCACGGCGTCGTCGCTGACCAGTACGCTGCCGGCGACCAGCCGGCGGGCGATCTCGAAGTTGGGCGCGCCGATCCGGCTGGCGCCCAGCGCGTCCGCCGCCAGGCCGCTGATCGCGACGTCGACCGGCTGGCCCGCCGCCAGCGCCGCGTGCAGGGTTGGCGTGCCGTCGGTCTCGACCGCGATCACCCTGGTGCGCGCGCCGCACCACAGCGCGCAGCCGGCGATCAGCCCGCCGCCGCCGACCGCCACCAGCAGCGTGTCGAACGCGCTTTGCAGTTCGAACTCCAGCGCCGTCGTGCCGGCGCCGACGAAGACTTCGGGATCGTCGTAAGCCGCGACCGTCTGCGCACCGGTCTCGGCGGCGCGCGCTTCGCTGGCGGCGCGCGCCTCGGCGTAGACGGCGCCGACCTGGTGCACGCTGGCGCCATAGCTCTTCAGCCGCTCGACCTTGGCCGGCGCGGCGATGGTCGGCACGAAGATCTCGGCGCGGTGGCCCAGCGCGCGGGCGGCGTAGGCGACGGCCGCGCCGTGGTTGCCGCCCGAGGCGGCGATCACGCCGGCCGGGCCGGGCGGGCGCAGCAGCAGCTTGTGAAAGGCGCCGCGGCCCTTGAACGAGCCGCTGTGCTGCAGAGATTCCAGCTTCAGCGCCAGCCGGTTCGCCAGGCCGAAGGCGCCGGCCGGCAGGTCGATCACCGGCGTGTGGCGGACGTGCGGCTTGATCCGGACATAGGCGGCGGCGACGGCATCGGGCGACAGGATCGGCGTGGCGGTGGCGGCATCGGGCATGCGGCGGTGTTAGCCGGTTCCGCCGGACGCGTCCATCGAGCCGCCCTGCCTTATACCAACGATCCTTGCTATCGACTCGTTAGGTCAAACAGGCCTGCCTCACCCTGAGGAGCGAGCGAAGCGAGCGTCTCGAAGGGTCGGCTTTCGGTAGCGCGAACATCGATTGTCCCTGTCACCGGAGCCTGCACCGCACCCTTCGAGACGCCGGCCGATGGCCGACTCCTCAGGGTGAGGTCAGTGATTGGCAAACAGGTCAGGCTTAAGGCCTGCTGGTTCTAGACGGCGCCGGTGCGGCGCAGGCGGGTGCTGTACCAGACGATGACCGGCACCAGCAGCGCGGTCGGACCCAGCCAGCGCACCAGCGGCGGCAGGAAGCCGCCGTTGACCACGATGAAGGCGGTCGCGGCGGCGATGTAGCCGGCGGTCATGCGCTGCAGGTGGCGCGCCACCTTGTCGGGCCAGGCGAGCTCGCGGCGGTAGTCGCGCAGGTCGACGGCCGACAAGGCCATGCCAATGCCGCCGAACGCCACCAACACCGGCGCCAGGCCTTTGGGCAGCGGCACGAGATCGATGCCGGCGATGCCAAGCGCGCCGAGCACGATCATGACGGCACCGGCCAGCAGCATCGCGATCGAGGCGCCATGGTCACGCCAGTCGGGCACGCCGGCGGCGATGGCGCGGCGGCCGGCGTGCACGAAGTACAGCGACAGCACGCCGATCAGGAACAGGAAGGTGTTGGGCCGCAGCAGCGCCAGCAGCAGCGCACTGGCGCCGGTCCCGACCATGCCCCAATAGAAGACGGTGCCGGCCCGGATGTGGGTCGGCCCGCCCTTGCGGCTCAGTATCGCCACCGTGCCGGCGGCCAGCGCGGCGAAGCCGGCGGCGATGTGCAGGATCAGGAACGGCAGGGCGGGCGTCATGGCGGGCTCCCAGTGTTGGGTGAGGTGCGACGCGCGGGACTACTCGCGCGGTGCCGCAGGCGAGAGGGGTGGCCGATGCAAGCCGGCCTTGCGACGCTCGTCATCGGCGAAGGCGCGCAACTTGCGCTCCTCCCAATCCGGCGCCAGCAGCCGCATCGGCCAGTCGAACGTCGCCGACGCCTGCAACGCCACGGCGAGCCCCCAGCCCAACAGCGGCCAGATCGCCCAGTAGCGCTGCGTGGTCATCAGGTTGATCAGGTGCAGCATGACGTTGACGGCGATGTAGACGACCAGATGGCCGTAGAACGCCTTCAGCCGCGCGAGCCGGCGATGGGCACGCCGGGCGATGTCGTCGTCGGACAGTGGTGCGGCCGTGTCGAATGGGTCGGACATGTCGGGTTGTCCTGTCACAGGGCGACGGCGTTGGCGGGCGCCGCGTCGCCGCCCCGCAGCGCGTGCCGGTAGCGGGCCAGCAGGCTGGCCAGCCAGCCGATGCCAATGCCACTGACCGCGCCGCCGACGGCGCTGGCGGCGGCGATCCATGCGGCGTCGGCGGCCAGCCCGGGATGACGGGCGACGGCAACCGCCATGGCGTAGCGCAAGCAGAAGACCGTCAATCCCAGGGCCATCGCGAACCAGCTGCCGGCCAGCACCAGGCGATTGGGTCGGCGCTGCACGTCAAGGTGGCGGCGCGATCCGATCAGGGCGCCCAGCGGCGCCGCCAACGCCAAGGCCATCAGCCAGGCCGGCAAGGCGATTGCGAGGCCGGCGGAGGTCAGGACGTTGACCAGCGAGATCGAGGCGGCGACGCCGGGCAGGATGGCCAGCTGGGCCGGCGTGATCACGCGGTCGCGCAGGTCGCGCCAGCCGAGCCACAGCAGCACGGCCAGCAGGCCCCACACCCAGACCGGCGTGCGGATCACGATTTGCCACATCAGGTCCATGACGCCCGGCACTCCCGCTATCGTCGTCGGCTTCGGCGAAGCCCCGGCATATGCCGCCCGGCGCCCTGCGCCGACCACGCCAAGTTCGTGGAATGGCTGGTGTTTTGCGCCAAACGACGGCATTGATCGGTTCGCGATGCGTGAATCGTCGTTCTTCAAGGGCCTGCCGTTCCAGTTCCTATGTCTCGCCATCGCGGCCGTCGTCATGGCGATGATCGGGCCCTACGGAACCTTCGGCGAACTGCGCTTGGGCAGCCGGCTGCTGTACTGGGCTCTGAGCATGTGCGCCGGCTGGCTGATCGTCGTGCCGATCGCGGCCGTGTTCGACCAAGTCGAGGTCCTGCACGACTGGCCACTGCCAGGCCGCATGGCGCTGGCCGGCCTGGTGGGCGGCGTGCCGATGACCGGCGTTGTCTGGCTGCTGGAAACCCTGTTCCGGCGAAGTCCGCCCATGGCCGCGCTGCCGGAGCTGTTTTTTCAGGTGGCCGTGCTGGGCATCGTCGTCTCGGTCGCGGTCGGGCAGATCGTCGAGTTTCGCCTGCGGAGCCGGGCCGGCATGCCTGAGGCGGCGGCGCCGGACCCGGCGGCGCAAACGCCTGTTGCGCAACCTCAGCCGGCAGTGACGGCGCCAACCGCCAAGTCGTCAGACTCGGCCCTACCCGATGCGTTTTTGCGTCGCCTGCCACCGGCATTGGGCCGCGACCTGCTGGCGGTCGAGATGGAGGACCATTACGCCCGCATCCACACGGCGCTGGGCAGCACCCTGATCCTGCTGCGCCTGCGCGACGCGGTGGCCGAGCTGGGCGAAGGCAACGGCCTGCAGGTGCACCGCTCCTGGTGGGTGGCGCAGGGTGCCGTTGCCCGGGTCGAACGCGACGGCGGCAAGCTGACCCTGGTGTTGCGCAACGATTTGCGGGTGCCAGTCAGCAAAACTTACCGCGATGCCGCCAGGGCGTTTGCCGTGCCGTCTGCATAGAGACCC
>DATFGV010000689.1:0-3806 GCA_035249115.1 Vineibacter sp. | reverse complement strand
TCGAACCGGTGAGTTCGCCGGTGATTCGCACACCGGGCAGGCAACGGACGGCGGGCCCCGCGACTCAACCCTCTGGGTTCGTGCTTGACGCAACAGCACAATCCATGGGACCCGTATCCAACAGAAGCTGCCTCGAACAGGAGTCACGCATCGACCGGGCATTGGCGGAACTGCCACAGCAACAGCCGCCGCGCCGGAACTGCCCCGGTGGTGTCTGCTTGCCGCCGGATCCGTCGTGCCAAGGTGTGTGCACCCCGGTGAGTCGTAGTTGAGTATCCATCATGTGGGGGAGTAAGTGCACATTCGAACCTACCGGAAGGCGGTGCGAACGACCGTTGTTGTGACCGCCCTGCTCGGCGGGCTGCTTGGCCCGCTCACGCAAACGCCAGCCTTCGCCCAACTTCCACCAGGCACGCCGCCGCGGCCAGCGCCTCCCGCAGCCCCCGAAGTGTCGGCGCGCGATGCCTCGATCCTGCGCAAGCAGCATGCCGACAAGCCTGACGGTATGGCGATCGGCGCCGGCTTCGTGTTCTTTCCGAAGATCGAAGTCGACCTCGAGTACGACGACAACGTCTTCAGGACCCGCAACAACCGGCAGGGCGACTTCATCGTCCGAGTGCGCCCGGGATTCGTCGTCAGTAGCGACTGGGGCGAGCATTCGCTGGAGTTCTTCGCGACCGGCGAACTGGCGCGCTACGCCGACCTGGACACCGCCAACTACGAAGGCTTTTCGACCGGCTTCAAGGGCAAGTATGACCTGACCGGCGATCTGGCGTGGACGACCGATGCGGACTTCTCCCGCACCGCGCTGCCCTTCGCTGCGCCGGGATTGTTCGGCTTCACCAGCGGCAGGCGGACGATCGTCCATGTCTTTTCCGCCAGCACGAACCTGGTCTATGGCGGCGACCCGTTCTATGGCCGCATCGGACCGCGGGTCCGCCGGGTCACATACGTGCGGGGCACCAGCTTCGACGAGGATTTCAATATCTACGAGCTGACCGGCCGCGCCGGCTATCGCTTCACGCCCGATTTCTCGGTGTTCATCGACCCGTCGTATCAAATCGTGCGCTTCGACCGCAACGTCGACTTGGGTGGCGTCCGCCGCAACAACCACGGCTTCGACGTTCGCCTCGGCGTCGCCTACGATGTCAGCCGCGACGTTACCGCCGAGGCGGGCGTCGGCTACTTCCGGCGTTGGTTCGATGGCGGCGGCAAGCCGGAGGACGGCTTGTCGTTCCTCGCCCGCCTTTACTGGAACCCGACCGACAACATCTCGGTCGAGGCGGAGGCCCGGCGGGCTTTCACCCAGTACCGCCTCGCCACGCCGACCGCGGCCGCGCTCGGCAACGCCGTCGAAACCTACTTCGGCGCCCGGGTCGGCTGGGAGCCGCTCGAACCGCTGCTGGTCGACGCCGGCGCGGCGTACGGGCGCTACACGTTCAGCGGCTCGGGGAACAAGGAAAACTATTTGTTCTTCGACGCCGGCGCCAAGTACTTCTTCAATCCCCACTTCTACGCCGGCCCGCGCTACTACCACGAGCGGCGGTTCGCCAAGCCCAGCGCCCTCAACTACACCGATAACCGCTTCATGGTCACGCTTGGTGCCCAATGGTGACGCGGACGAGGTTGTTTTCTCTGTTCCTCCAATAGGAGTCCCATGACCAAGAGATTTATGCTGCAGGGATGGATCGCGGGCACCAAGGTGGCGCGCGCTGGACTGGCACTGGCCAGTGTCCTGGCGCTGGCGGCTTGTGAAACCGGCGGCACGAGCAGCAGCGGCGTTGCCTGTCCATCCACCAAGGCGCTGGTTGGCGGCCTCGACTACAAGCTCGGCATCGGCGATCGGCTGAAAGTCACCGTTGTCGGCCAGCCGGAGCTGGGCGGCGAGGCGGAAGTCGACGCCGGCGGCAAGGTGGTGATCGCGCTGGCCGGTGAGGTCATCGCCGTCGACCGTACCGTCGGCCAAGTGCAGTCCGAAATTGTCAGCAAGATGCGTGGCACCATCCTGGTCGATCCGCGCATTTCGGTGCAGGTGATGGCCTATCGGCCGGTGACCGTGCTGGGCCTGGTCAAGCTACCCGGCCGCTATCCCTACTCGTTCGGTCTCGACGTGCGAGGCGCCTCGGCGCTGGCCGGCGGCCTGGAGCGGCGCGCCAGCCCGGATCGGTCGGTGATCTTCCGCACCGGCGCCCAGTGCGATGCCAAGCCGGACACGCCGTTGTATCCCGGCGACACGATCGAAATCCTGCGGCGCGGCGGCTGATCGTCGGTACGCCCCGCCAGGTTCGCGCGCCGGCCGCCCGGCGCGGCCTTTGGCGCCGTGCGGCGGCGCAGCAGTTTTCCCCGGCCGGTTTTGACAGCCATCGCCGCGGGTCGGCTATGGTGGGCGCCTCATGCCGCCGCCCGCCGCCATCGCTCTGTTGCGACAGCCACGACGCTTCTGGGCGATCGCCAGCGTGCATGGCGTGGCGAGCCGTTTGCGAGCCGTCGCGCAGGCCATCGTTGACCGGCTCGAATCCGGCGACGCGGTGATCTTCCTCGGCAACCTGACCGGCGGCGCCAATGCCGACGAGAGGGTTGACGTCGTTGCCACCGTCGACCTGGCGCTGGCGCTGCGGCGCTTCGCCATGGCCTTGCCCGGCGGCCGCGCCTGCGACGTCGCCTTCCTGCGCGGCACGCAGGAGGAGATGTGGACCAAGCTGGAGCAACTACATTATGCGCAGGGTCCGGCCGACGTGCTGCGCTGGATGCTGCAGCGTGGCCTGGGCGCCAGCATCGCCGCCTATGCCGGCGATGCCGCCGTCGCCGACGGCGAGCGTGCGGTGCGCGACGGACCGGTGGCGACCGCACGTTGGATCGCGGGCCTGCGTCACGGATTGCGGGCCCGCCCTGGCCATGTCGAATGGCTGGCCGCGATCCGGCATGCCGCCCTTAGCGATGACGGACAACTCCTCGCCGTGCACCATGGCGTCGACACCACCAAGCCGCTCGACCTGCAAGGCGACGCGTTCTGGTGGGGCGGCGGTACACCGTTCGAGACGATCGACGCACCCTACGGCGAGGTCGGGCGCATTGTGCGTGGCTTCGAGCGCAGCCATCCCGGCGTGGTCGACACCGGCCACACCCTGACGGTGGATGGGGGCTGTGGCTTCGGCGGCCCGCTCCTGGCAGCACTGCTCGACGACCGGGGCAAGGTTCAGGACGTCGTGCGCGGCTGACGTCGACGATCGGGACTCACACGGTCGAGGCAACCAGAGACGTCACAAGTCCAGCCGCTTGAAGAGCGGTTCCGGGATCGCCCGGACGGCGGCCATGATCCAGCGCCAGCGGCCGGGACTGTACACCGTGTGACGACGCCGGTACGCGGCGCGCCAGCAATCGGCTGCCACCGACTCGACCGACGCGATGCCGCGCAGGTCGGTGCGGTCGAATGTCATGGCGCTGTCGAACGGCCCGGCCTTCACCAGGGTGACCGACACGCCGGCGCGGTGCAGGCGATTGCGATAGCCGGAAACCAAAGCGTGCAGCCCCGCCTTGCTGGCACCGTAGACGTAGTTGCGCTGCCGGCCACGGTCGCCCGCCACCGAGCCGATCACCACCAGCCGCGCGCCGCGCCGGGTCTCGAGGTGCGGCAGCAGCCGCAGCAGGATGGCGGCGGCGCCGGTGAGGTTGGCGTCGAACACCAGCGCTGCGTCAGCCGGTGTCTGTTCCAGCGCCGGTTGCGCGGACATGGTGGCGAACGCCAGCAGCACATTGGGCCGTTCGACGACAGCCAGCCTGCGCGCGACCGCGTCGTGGCCATCGGG
>DATFGV010000688.1:0-4800 GCA_035249115.1 Vineibacter sp. | reverse complement strand
TCTGTGCAACGTGCTCTACAAGCGGGTCGGGCCTGTGCCGCTGGCGCCGATGATCGCCTGGCTCAGCCTGGTCGCCGGTCTGGCGACCCTGGCGCTCAGCGCCGCGATCGAAGGCCCGTCGGCGATCGGCAGCGCGATGATCTCGGCCAGCTGGCCAAGCTGGCTGGCGCTGGCCTACCTCGCCTTCGCCGCCACGTCGGTGGCGTGGTGGCTGTGGGGCCACCTGCTGAGCCGGCACGCCGCGTCGGTGGTGGCGCCGTTCGCGTTGCTGGTGCCGGTGATCAGCGCCGCCGTTTCGTACGTCGCCTTCGGCGAGCGCTTCGGCCCGCTGCGCCTGGGTGGCATGGCGACGATCCTCGCCGGGCTGGCGATCCTGATGCTTCCCCGGCACACTGGCCGGCGCCAACATGGCCAAGGAGAAACATGATGCAGGCCCCCCCCTCGATCGTCGTCGTCGGCTGCGCGGTGCTGTTGGCCGCCTGTGCCGAGATGCCGCCACCGGACGCCGGGCCGTTTCCCGTCGCGGCGATCAAGGCTGACATGGCGGCGCTGCAGCTGACGCCGGCCGACTTCGACCGCATTCTCGCGCCGATACCGGCAGTGTTCCGCTGGCCGGCGCAGGACGTGCCAGTGGCGCTGGTGATGGCGGCCGGGCTTGATCCGGCCTGTGCCCGCAAGACGTCGGCGCAGGTCGATCAGTCGCTGGCAGCGATAGCGCAGGATACCGGCATCCGCTTCAGCCGCGCCGCCGATCCGGCGCAGGCCAAGGTGCTGATCGAGATCGCACCGGAACCGGCCGGCGAGAAGGCGTTCCGGGCGGCCGCGACCGCCGGTCTGACCCAGACATTGAAAAACCCGCCGACTGCCGGCGCGCGGCGCTGGGAGGCGTGGCAACTGTCAGACACCAGCCGCAAGACGATCGAACGCGCCTATGTGTTCGACAGCCGGCACTACGTCGACAACAGCCAGCGCAACCCGCGGCTCAACGCCTGCAAGCCGTTCGACGCGCCGCAATTCCTGCGCTACGTCTCGTGGAAGCTGGAAATCGCGCCGCTGAACTGGGGGCTGGAGAAGCAGTACAGCGAGGCGCAGCTGCTGACCTACGACCGCATGCTGCTGCGCATCGTCAACGCCCCACCGGTCGCGCCCGGCACCTCTGGCCGCGACCTCACCACCCGCCTGAAGCGCGCGTTGCAATAACATTCCCGTCCACGCAGTGGGGAGGGTTAGCGTCGCCGCAGCCAGCGTTTGCTGGCTTCGTCGCCCTGGATGCGCTCGATGGCGGCAGTGCGACGCGCCAATGTCGCCTGGATGTCGGCGGCGAGGCGCTTTTCGCTGGCGGCGGCGTAGGCGTCGGCGGCGGCCAGCACGGTGCGGCCGCGGGCGCTGGGCTTGGCCGCCGGCACGACGCCGGCGAGCTCGATATCGCGTTTGGGGATCGCCATGCGGCTGTCGCCGGGCGCCCGGTCGTAGGGTCGTTGCCGCAATGTGTGGTCGACCAGGCTGATGATGTCGCCGAAGCGGCGTCCATACCAGTTCCACTCGTCCTCGGTCAGGTCGAGATCGAAGAAGGGCACCGGCACGTTGCTGTCGATGTGCAGTACCGCCGGCCGCGACTCCTCGGGCGCGCACGCCGGGTCGTAGACCGAGATCGGGATGGCGAACACCCATTTCATGTCCGGCCACAGCAGGCGGCGCCGATGCCGGTTCTCGTCGCCCCGCAGCCAGTTGTCTTCACCGATCGATTGCACGGCGAACACGCGCGCCACCTGCGACACGAAAACCTCGCCCGCCTGCGAGCCGACGATCGGCAGCAGCAGGTCGTTGTCGGCGTGGCCGTCCATGCCGAAGCCGTGGTGGATGCGCAGCGAATCGAGGCTGCCGGCCTCCTGGAAAGCGATGTTGACCCGGATGACCCGCTGCTCGCGGGGGATCGGGCAGTCGCGCACCCTCGGACTGTGCGCCAGCAGCGTGTGCACGCCGTCATGGATGTCCTTGCAAGCGTCGCGGTAGTGGCGCGGCAGGTCGACCATGCGGAAATCCATTTCCGCCTCGATGAAGGCCTGCGCGTTCTGGATGGCCCGCACGACGCCGCCGCGGCGGATGTCGAAATCGAGCAGGCCGACGGCGGTTTGCAACGGAAAGCCCTGCAGATGCGCCGTGGCGCGCCGCTCCAGCACGCTGGCGCCGTACAGCGCCGAACGGGCGATGCCGGTGACGAGCGACGCGACGCCATTGGCACCCGGCGCCTCCGCGACACTTTTGGGGTCGGCGATCTCGAAGGCGATGGTGGCAGCGTCGGGGAACAGCTGCCGCTCCTCATCGAAGGTCCAGGCCGGCAGGCTACTGACCAGGGCACCGTCGACGTGCCGCAAGCCATCGATGATCTGCGGCTTGAACACCAGCGGCACGGCCATGGAAGCGGCGATGGCATCGGCGACCGGCATGTCGGGCGTCGTCTTGTCGGAGAACAACCGCAGGGTGCGGCGGTCGACGTTGGTGGCGACAATGCGCAGTGGCCGGCCGTGCTCGCGCAGGTCGCGGAACGTCGCCTTGCGGCCCTGCGCGCCGTCGATGCCCAGCCGCTGGCGCAGCATCTCGTCGATCTTGTCGCGCAGGCGGTCAAGGGATGCCAGCCCGGACACCAGCCGGTAGCCGGCCAGCAGCAGCAGGGCGATTTCGGCCGCCGCCAGGACGGCACCGCAGGCGAGGCAGCTGCGGGCCCAATAGCCCGCGGCCAGCAAGCCGGCGATGGCCAGCAAGGCGACGATGACACCCGCCCATTTGCCGGCTGACAGCAACGGCCGAACGACATAGCCCAGCACGAACAGGTCGCGCTTGCGGAACATTTCGCGGGCGCTCGACAGGCCGACCATGCGCAGCGCCGGGCTGGTGCCGGCGGTCTCGCCCTCGACGCTGAAGATCTCCTCGGCGCGATAGCCGGCGGCGACCAGGGCGGCGATGATGGCGCCGGCCGACGTCCCGGCCACGCCACGGATCTGCGCGTCCTTCTTTTCCAGCGCGCGCAATGCGCCGACATGCGCGATGCATTTCGCGCCGCCGCCCTCGAAAATGACGAAGACGTCCTGCATGACGTCGGTCTCGCGTTCCAACCCCCAACTACCGCCGCGGACCGGCGAACCAATGGCGCGACCGTAGCACACAATGCCGGCACGACCAGCGCGGCGCGCCGATGACGCCGCGCACTGCGATCGATGGCGGCGGACTCGGTGCCGATGATCGTCGGTTGCGCATTCGCAAAATGGCGCCGCATCGGGACTCGCCGATGACACCTGACAGCGTGAAGGCTCACCGTGAAGTTGATGCACGCGACTGTCGCTATCTCTTTGGCAGCGATCGTCGTGCTGGCGGCAGCGCGGCCACACAGAGCGGTGGAGTGGCGGCCGATCGGGCAGCGCAGCCGCCACTTCGCTGAGTACGTGTCAGGCGATGCGCGGCGGGTCGCGGTGTGGCGACGGCGGGTCCTGCCAGGTTGACGTTTACGTAAAGGTAAACTAGGGTCCGGCGCTGGACGTGGCCGATGGGCCGGACCATGTTGGCTGCGGCGCGATCAATTTGCCTTGGGTCGCGTCGACAGCAGCAAACGAGCGAGGAGCGCGCGCGTGACCGCGTTGGCCAGCCTGTACACTCCCGACCACGCGATGTTTCGCGAGACCTGCCGACGTTTCTTCGAAAAGGAAGTGAAACCGCATCACGCCCAATGGGAAGAGGCCGGCGTGGTGCCGAAGTCGTTGTGGCGCAAGGCCGGCGAGCAGGGGCTGCTGTGCATGGATGCGCCTGAGGCGATCGGCGGTCCTGGCGCCGACTGGCTGCACAACGTGATCGTGATCGAAGAGCAAGGCCGCGTTGTCGCGACCGGCCCGGGCTTTTCGCTGCACAACGACGTCGCCGCGCCCTACATCTACAACTACGGCACCGATGAGCAGAAGAAGCGCTGGCTGCCCAAGATGCTGAGCGGCGAGATGATCCTCGCCATCGCCATGACTGAGCCGGGCACGGGTTCGGACCTGCAGGCGGTGCGCACCACGGCGCGCATGGACGGCAACGAGTACGTCATCAACGGCGCCAAGACCTTCATCACCAACGGCCAGAACGCCGACCTGATCATCGTCGTCTGCAAGACCGACCCGGCGGCCGGCGCCAAGGGCACGTCGCTGATCTGCGTCGAGACCGACCGCGAGGGTTTCCGCCGCGGCCGCAACCTCGAGAAGATCGGCATGAAGGCGCAGGACACCTCGGAGCTGTTTTTCGACAACGTGCGGGTGCCGCCGGAGAACCTGCTCGGCACCGAGGGCATGGGCTTCATCCAGCTCATGCAGCAGCTGCCGCAGGAACGGCTGGTGATCGCCGTCCAGGCGATCGCCGCCATCGAGGCGGCGCTGGAGCACACCATCGCCTACGTCAAGGAACGCAAGGCGTTCGGCAAGCCGATCATCGATTTCCAGAACACCCGCTTCAAACTGGCCGAACTGAAGACCAAGGCGACGGTGGCGCGCATCTACGTCGACGAGTGCATCGCGCGGCACCTGCGCAAGGAGCTCGACGTCGCCGGCGCGGCGATGGCCAAGTACTGGACCACCGACCTGCAGTGCGAGGTGGTGGACGAGTGCCTGCAACTGCACGGCGGTTACGGCTACATGTGGGAATACCCGATTGCGCGGCTCTACGCCGATTCGCGCGTTCAGAAGATCTACGGCGGCACCAACGAGATCATGAAGGAACTGATCGGCCGCACACTCTAAAAGGCAGGGAAATTCAAGAGTAGGAGAAGCACCATGA
>DATFGV010000687.1:0-4206 GCA_035249115.1 Vineibacter sp. | reverse complement strand
CGGCTCCAGCATCACAGCGGCGATGTCGTCGCGCTCCTCCAGCAGCTTGACGGTCGGTGCCACGTCGTCCGCGGGCATCACGATCGACAGATCGACGATCGAGGGCAGCACGCCGATCGGCACGCCGCCCTCATAGTGCGCCACCGAGCCGGCCACCACCTGGTCGTGCCAGCCGTGGAAATGGCCGGTGAAGCGCACGATCTTCAGCTTGCCGGTGAAGGCGCGCGCCAGGCGCAGCACCATGTGCGACGCCTCGGTGCCCGACGCGGTGAAGCGCACCTTCTCGGCGCAGGGCACCAGCTGCGTCACCAGCTCGGCCCAGCGCACCTCCAGCTCGTGTGAGGCCCCGAGATGCGTGCCGATCGCCGCCTGGCGCCGCACCGCCTCGACCACCGCCGGATGACTGTGGCCCAGCAGCAACGCGCCGTGGCCGCCGAAATAGTCGACGTAGTCGTGGCCGTCGGCGCACCATTTGCGCGATCCCTGGCCGCGCGCCACGTACAGCGGATAGGGATCGAGGTAGCGCGTGTCGTGCGTGATGCCGCTGGGAAACAGCTGGTGGGCCCGCTCGAACAGCGCCGCCGATTGCGGCGTGCGGGCGCGGTAGTCGGCGACGATGGTCGAGTTGGTGGGCGCTTCGGCGGGCAGGGCCATGCTGGATCTCCGGTCGGCTCGCGCCAGACTACGGCCGCCCTTCCCCCGCCGACAAGCGGTGCGCTGGGGGCGCGCGACTCCAGTCGCGCGTCATTGTCGCAGCCGGCGCTTGACGCGTCACTGGAGTGACGCGCCCCCAGCGGGCGAAGCGACGCACCACGCGGCCACAGTGGAGCGCGCCGGCCGGGCGCGGTATGATGCGGCATGCGCCGTCCGCTTGCCCTCGCCGCCATCGTGCTCGCCCTGCTGTCGCCCGCCGCCCGGGCGCAGGACAGCGAGCGCGCCACCACGCTGAAGGTCGAGATCGACGGCAAGACCGTCGCCCTGCCGGCGCCGTTCGGCTACTGCGACCTCGACCCCGACCAGGCCCGCGACAAGCTGCTGATCACCGCCTTCGACCGGCTGCCGCAGCAGGACCGCGTGCTGCGCCGGCTGTCGCCCTGCGACGAGCTGAAGGCCTGGCGCCAGGACACCACCGCCGACCCGATCGAGGTCGTGCTGTTCCTGTCGACCGAACGCCTGGGCACCGCCGGTGAGGATCGCCGAGCCTTCCTGCGCCGCGCCCTGCCCGGCGAGGTGCTGGGCAAAGCCAAGGCCGTCGAGCGTGCCGGCCAGGGCTTCCCGTCCGACGCCAGCGACACGGCCATCGCCACGATCGGCCTGGTCGAACGCAACGACCGCGCCGGCATCCAGGCGCAAGCCGTGGTGGCGCGCATCGACGGCCAGCCGCGCAAGCTGATCGGCGTTTCGGCCGCGACCGCGGTCGGCCCGACGCCGCTGGTCGCCCAGGTGTGGTCGCCCTACGAGGACGGCTCGGAGCTCGACTGGATGCTGCGCGACGCGCGCGAACACGTCGACCGGCTGCTGAGCGCCAGCGGCGAGACCTCGCGGCGTTTCCGCGAAAGCCGCCCGCCGCGCCCCGACGAGGGGCCACCGGGCGACGTGTCGACCCGTCGCGTGCGCGTGCCGCGCGTGCGCACGCCAGGATTCTTCGACGAGCATGGCGGCGTCATCGCGCTCGGCATGCTGATCGGCGGTGGCCTGCTGATCGGCGCCGTGTTGTTGGTCGCGCGACGGCTCAAGCCCGCGCCGTAGCGGGCTCGTCGCCGCCGCTACGAACGGGCCGTCATCGTCGGCAACAGCTTCAGCGCCTCACGGTTGGTTGGCCCGTAACACCGCGCGACGGCGTCGCGCCACGGCATCCAGAGGTAATGCTGGTGCTCGTCGGGTGCCAAACGCACCTCGCATGGCGCTGGAATACAGGCTGAAAACGCGTGCTCGACGTTGTGTGTCACGTCCGGTGCGTAGCGCGGCCGCCACGCCGGCCAGATCGTGTAGCGGTTGACCCAGCGCCACTCGCGCAAACGCGCGTCGCCGATGCCGGTTTCCTCGGCCAGCTCGCGCCGGGCCGTGTCGGCCAGGCTCCCGTCGTGCGGCTCGCGCGCGCCGGTCACCGACTGCCACCAGCCGCGCCGCCCGACCCGCTGCAGCAGCAGCACCTGCAGGTCGGGCGTGTGCACGATCACCAGCACCGATTCGGGAAGCGCATAGGGTTTCAACGTCTATGACCTGGGATTCGGTTGATTCAATCCGGTTCGAGCCGCACCAAGCCGGACTCCCGCCGTCGCTACCGGATGAGCGCTGATCCCGATTCCGTCTGTCACGTCCGCTGAAGCGGCGGACCGCCGCTGACACCGTATACCCCGATGGAAATCAGCGCGACGGCGATCCAGTCGATCACCGAGGGCCATTCGCCGAGAACCGGGATGGCCAGCACGGCCGTCATGGCCGGGGTTAGCGCGACGATCGCCGCGCCACCGGTCGCGCCAAGAACGCTGACCACGCGGCCGTAGAGCAGCAGTGCCACGATCGCCGTCAGCACCCCTTGCACGACCGCTTGCAAGGCGATGTCTGCCAGCGGGGCGTTGAGAAGACTATCCCCGGCGATGAGGACATAGGCTGGCATGTAGAAGGCCAGCGAGACGACGGCGGCGATCGCCGCCGCGTGCAGGCCATCAAACCGGGCGCGCCGCAGGAAGATGGTATAGCCGGCCCAGACGAAGCCGGCGGCGAGAAACAGAGCGTGGCCAAGGTTCTGCGCGGTGCCGAACGTGCCGCCCGAGCCCCAGACGATGCCGACGGCGCCGATCACGATCAAGGCGATGCCAGCCCCCTTGCGGGCCGTGAGCGCCTCTTTCAGAACCAATGCGGCCATTAAGGCGACGATCAGCGGCATCGCACCGGGGAACAAGGCACCCGCGTGGGCGGCTGGCGCGAACAACAGGCCGGCGTTCACCAGCAAGACCACGGGCGCACCGCAGCCTGCCACGACCGCGGCGATGCCGGTCCATCCGAGACGGTCGACCGCCAAGCCCTTTTTGAGCAGGTACGGCAGCAGCAGAAGGCCCGCCACGCCAAACCGGATGGCGGCGACATCCCAGGGCGAAAGGCTCGTCTGCACACCGAGGCGGGACACCACGATGAACGCGGCCCAGATGCTAACGGCGCCGACGCCGCTAAGGGCTGCGTAGGCGCGCGTGGCTGTCGGGCTTGGCCGGGCAAGGTGAGTCTCGCTCATGCCACCAGCCAAGCCTCGCCGCCAATAGCGATCCATCCGGGACCCGGCATCGAATTCCAGACTTCGCACACAACGCCGATTCGGTGCGGCACGTCTTGCCACGCGTGTCGAGCAGCGAACGAGGACACGGGCTCGCTCCCGCCGCACGTGCGACGGCCACCGCTTGGGCGCCCGGTGCCGGCAATGCTACGCTGCGTCCGCCCGCATCATGGGCTCGAGGCACGCCATGAGCCTGTTCAGCCACTCGATCACCGCCATGGCGCTGTCGACGATCCTGTTCGTCGGCGGCCATTTCGCGCTGTCGCATCCGCTGCGCAAGCCGCTGACCGCGGCGCTCGGCGAAGGCGGCCATCGCGGGCTCTACACCCTGGTCGCCTTCGTCGGCCTGGGGTGGATGATCTGGGCGCATCGCACGGCGCCGCATATCGCGCTGTGGGGCGATCCGATCTGGGCACGCCACCTGCTGCTGCTCATCATGCTGGCGGCGGTGCTGCTGTTCATGCTCGGCATGACGACGCCCAACCCGGGAATCGTCGGCGCCGAGAAGGCACCGATGACCTACGACAGCGGGCTGGGCGTGCACGCCATCGTGCGCCATCCCGGCCTGTGGGGTTTCGCGCTGTGGGGGCTCGGCCATCTGCTCGCCAACGGCGACGCCGCCACCGTGATCCTGGGCGGCGGTATCGCCGTGCTGGCGTTCGGCGGCATGTGGGGCATCGACGCCCGCAAGGCGCGCGCCCTGCCCGACGTCTACGGCCGCTTCATGGCGCACACCTCCAACCTGCCCTTCGCCGCGCTGGCGGCCGGGCGGGTTCGCCTCGACTGGTCGAAGATCGGCCTGTGGCGCATCGCGGTGGCGCTGGTTGTCTACTTCGCGATGCTGTTCGGCCACCAATGGGTCTTTGGCCTCAGCGCGCTGCCGGTGTAGGCGGCGCGCGCCCGCGCACCGGCCGAGGGAGCGACGACGCGCCGTC
>DATFGV010000686.1:0-10710 GCA_035249115.1 Vineibacter sp. | reverse complement strand
ACGAGGCGAAGCCCTGGCTGGCGCGGCTGGGCGATCCCTACGAGCGCATCGGCGTCGATCCCGACGGCAAGGCCGGCGTCGAGTTCGGCATCAGCGGCATCCCCGAAACCTTGGTGATCGACAAGACCGGCATCGTGCGCCTGCACCTGCGCCGGCCGCTAACACCAGACGACGTCAACCGCACGATCCTGCCGCTGCTCAAGGAGCTGGCGAAGTGAGGCGAGTGCTCGCGTCATTGAACCGACCGCGCCCTCATCCTGAGGAGCCGGCCGACAGGCCGGCGTCGCGAAGGATGGCCAACGGTGAAGGTCGTCGTTCCGTTCTCTTCCGCGCACGGCGCGACGGCCACCCTTCGAGACGCTCGCTACACTCGCTCCTCAGGGTGAGGATCGGTGGCGCCCTGCTGCTGATGCTCCTCGCAGCGCCGGCGCTGGCGGTCGAGCCGGACGAGGTGCTGGCCGACAAGGCGCTGGAGGCGCGGGCGCGGACGATCTCGGCCGAGGTGCGCTGCGTCGTCTGCCAGAACCAGTCGATCGACGACTCCAGCGCCGAGATCGCCCGCGACATGCGACGCGCCATCCGCGAGCGCCTGACCGCCGGCGACAGCGACCCGCAGGTCATCGCCTTCCTGCGGGCGCGCTACGGCGACTACGTGCTGCTCAAACCACCGTTCGACCTGCGCACCTGGCTGATGTGGCTGGGCGGGCCGCTGGCGCTGCTGCTGGCCGGCGTCGCCCTGTGGCGCGGCGCGCGCCGGGCGCAGACCGTGACGCCGCGCGCGTTGACCGACGACGAGCAGGTGCGTCTCAAGACCTTGCTGCGCGACGACCGCGAGGCGCGCTGATGCTGCTGCCGCTGATCCTCGCGCTGCTGACGGCGCTCGCCATCGCCGCCCTGCTGCTGCCGCTGCTGCGCCGGCGCATCGCGACGACGCGCCGCTTCGACCACGATCTGGCGATCTACAACGACCAGCTGGCCGAGATCGAACGCGAGCGCGCGTCGGGCGCGCTGAACGACGAGGAGGCCAAGGCGGCGCGGGTCGAGATCGAGCGGCGCATCCTGGCGGCCGGTGACGCCGGCGACGCGCTGGCGCAGGCCGGCGTGCCGCGGCGGCGCTTCCTGCCGGCGGCGATCGCGATCCTCGTGCCGGTGGCGGCGCTCGGCATTTATTTCCAGATCGGCAGTCCCGACCTGCCGGCACGACCCTTCGCCGAGCGGCCGCAGCCGCCGGCGGCGCGCACCGCCGACGCGGCGCCGATGGACATGGTGCGCCGCCTGCGCGAGCGCATCGAGAAGGATCCGCGCGACGTCGAGGCGCGCCTGGCGCTGGGCCGCGCCCAGCTCAGCATCGGCCGCGTCAAGGAAGCACTGGAGTCGTTTCGCGCCGCACAGCAGATCGCGCCGGAGCGGGCCGACATCATGTCGGCGCTGGGCGAGGCGCTGACCTTCGAGTCCGACGGCGTCGTCACCCAGCCGGCGCGCGAGATGTTCGCCGCCGCCGTGGCGCGCGATCCGAAGGAGGCCGGCGCCCGCTTCTATCTCGGCCTGGCCGACGCCCAGGGCGGCGACGCCGCCGGCGCGCTGCGCCGCTGGCTGGAGCTGGAGGCCGACACGCCGGACGGCGCGCCCTGGCTCGAGACGTTGCAGCGCGAGATCGAGCGGGTATCGAAGCAGGCGGGCATCGACCCGCGTTCCATCCGGCCCGACCGCAAGGAGCGCAAGCCGCGCGATGCCGGCATGCCGCAGCCCTCGGCCGACGACGTCAAGCGCATGGAGCAGCTGCCGCCGGCGGAGCGCGACGCACAGATCCGCGCCATGGTCGATCGCCTGGCCGACCGCCTGAAGGAGGCGCCGGAGGATGTCGACGGCTGGTTGCGGCTGGCGCGGGCGCGCGGCGTGCTCGGCCAGCACGCCGAAGCTGACCAGGCCTACGCCAATGCCGACAAGCTGCAGCCGGACAATCCGCATACCCTGGCGTCGTGGGCCGAGACGCGGCTGCGGCTCGACGACGCCGGGATGAAGCCCCTGTCGCCGCAGACCGTCACGGTGCTGCGGCGACTCGAGAAGCTGCAGCCCAACAACGGTCTGGCGCTGTTCTTCCTGGCGCAGGTCGACGAGGCGGCGGGCGACAAGGCAGCGGCGTTGCGCCGCTTGCGACGACTGCAGCAATTGCTGCCCGCCGATGCACCGATCCGCGGCACCGTCGAAAAGCGCGTGCAGTCGTTGGAAGGGAAATAGCATCGTCATCCTCCCCAGCGCAGCTGGGGAGGCTGGGGCGCGTCACTCCAGTGACGCTTCATTCGATCCTGGCGACAAAGACGCGCGACTGGAGTCGCGCGCCCCCAGCGAAGCCTCCCCCGACGTCGTGGGCGAGGGTGAGCTCATTGTCTCCCCAGCGCAGCTGGGGAGGTGCCCCGAAGGGGCGGAGGGGAGCCGACGGGGTGTCCCGGATTGAGAGACCATGTTGGCTCCCCCTCCGGCCTTCGGCCACCTCCCCCACGCTGCGCGTGGGGGAGGGAATAGCCAGCTGCCGTGCTGAAGCGGGAAACCGATAGTCCGCTTTACGTGCCGCCTGTTACCATCGCCGCCTCGCTTCTGGAGTCCGCCATGCCTGACAGCCTGACGCCGCAACCCGCTGGTCCCGCCGTGCTCGACGCGGATGCGGCGCGGACGCTGGTCGAGAGTTACGCCAAGCCCAGCGCGCTGGCCGTCGCCAAGGACATCGGACGCATCGATGCGCACCTGCGGCGCTACATCGAGGCCTCGCCGTTCTGCTGTGTCGCCACCGCCGACGATCAGGGCCTGCAGGACGTGACGCCGCGCGGCGATCCGCCGGGCTCGTTCAAGGTGTTCGGCGATCACACCGTCGCCATTCCCGACCGGCCCGGCAACAATCGTCTCGACACGTTGAAGAACCTGCTGGTCAATCCGCAGATCGGCCTGATCTTCCTGCTGCCGGGCATGGACGAGACAGTGCGGGTCAACGGCATGGCGCGGCTGAGCGTCGATCCCGAGTTGCTGGCCTCGATGGCGGTCGAGGGCAAGCAACCGACATGTGCTATCGTCGTGCAGGTCCGCCAGGCCTACCTGCACTGCGCCAAGGCGTTTCGTCGCTCGAAGCTGTGGGACCCGGCGACCCGGATCAAGCGCGGCGACTTCCCGTCGCTCGCCAGCATCGTGCGCGATCAGATCGGCCTGTCAGCGGCTGAAACCGAGGCCGTTGAGGTACGGACCGAGCGCGCCTACCGCGAGGGCCTGTGGGCGCCACTGAAATAGACGCAGGACGCGGCGTCGGGCCCGGCCATCGACTTCGTGGCGATCGCGCGCGGCAGATGCGCGCCGTGCCGGCCGAGACGCTCAAGCGCCTGGCGGTGCGGTCGGACGCGCGGGGCGCCCTGCGGCTTGCCATCCATGTCACGCTGCTCGCGGGCGGCGGCCTGCTGATCCATCTGGCGTGGGGCACGTGGTGGCTGGCGCCAGCCTGGGTGCTGCAGGGCGCCGTCATCATGGCGCTGTTCGCGCCGATGCACGAATGCATCCACTACACCGCCTTCCGCTCGCGCCGGATCAACGAGGTCGTTGCCTTCCTCTGCGGTGCCGCTATCGGGCACACCGCGGCCTACTATCGGCACTTCCACATCGCGCACCACCGCTACACCCAGGATCCAGCGCGCGATCCGGAGCTGATCACGGCGCCTGAGCCGCGCACCCGCGCCCAGTACTGGCGCCGCGCGTCGGGGGTTGACTACTGGCGCACGCGCGTCGGGCAGCTTTGGCGCCTGCCGCTGGGCCGTTTCGACGGGCTCGACTACATCCTGCCGGCGGCGCGGCCGGAGATCGTGCGCGCGTCGCGCCGCCTGGTCGGGCTGTACGCGCTCGTCGTCGTGGCTTCGCTCGCTACCGGCTCGTGGGTGGCCGTGATTTCCTGGCTGATCCCGGCTCTGCTTGGCAATCCGTTGCTGCGGTTCTACCTGATGGCCGAGCACGGCGGCTGTTCCAACGATGACAACGCCTTCAGCAACACGCGCACCACCTTGACGCATCCGTTTGTCCGGCTGCTGATGTGGAACATGCCCTACCACGCCGAGCACCACCTCTATCCCCACATCGCCTTCCACCAGCTGCCGGCGCTGCATGCGCTGCTGCGCGACAGGCTTGCCGTGGTGGCGACGGGGTATTGGTCGGCGCACCGCGCCATGCGGGCGGGGCTGGTCGGATGACCGATTACCCGGTTCATGATGGCGTCTTCGCCTGCGGTGACGTGCGGCTGCAATCGGGCGTGACCCTGCCCGCCGCGCAGATCGTCTACCGCACCTACGGCACCCTGTCGGCGGCGCGCGACAACGTCATCGTCTACCCCACCAGCTACAGCGCGCAGCACACCGACATCGAGTGGCTGATCGGCCCCGGCCGGGCGCTCGATCCGACGCGCCACTTCATCGTCATCCCCAACATGTTCGGCAACGGGCTGAGCAGCTCGCCGAGCACGGCGCGTGAGCCCTACAACAAGGGGCGTTTTCCACGCATCACCGCCTACGACAACGTGATCCAGCAGCGGCGGCTGATGCGCGAGGTGTTTGGCGTCGAGCGGATCGCGCTGGTCTATGGCTGGTCAATGGGCGCGCAGCAGGCCTATCACTGGGCCACCTTGGCGGGCGCCGATGTGCAGCGGATCGTCGTGAACTGCGGCTCGGCCCGGACCGCGCCACACAACTTCGTTTTCCTCGAAGGCGTCAAGGCGGCACTCACCGCCGATCCTGGCTGGACGGGCGACCACTTCGCGGCCCGGCCGGAGCGCGGCTTGCGGGCAATGGGCCGCATCTACGCCGGCTGGGCGCTCAGCCAGACCTTCTATCGCCAGGAACTGTGGCGGCAGGCCGGCTACGGCAGCCTCGAGGACTTCCTGATCGGCTCGTGGGAAGGCAATTTCCTGCGGCGCGACGCCGACGACCTCTTGTGCCAGCTATGGACGTGGCAGAACGCCGACATTTCCCGCCACGAACGCTTCGGCGGCGACCTGCGGTCGGCGTTGGGCGCCATCGAGGCCGAGGTGCTGCTGATGCCGTCGGCGACCGACCTCTATTTCCAGACCGACGACAACCGGCTGGAACTGCCGCAGCTGCGCCGCGGCGCGCTGCGCGAAATCCCGTCAGTCTGGGGCCATCGCGCCGGCAATCCACGCGACATTCCGGCCGACGCCGCCTTCATCGACGCCGCCGTCAAGGATCTACTGGCGCGCACATAGTACCAACCGACCTTACTCATGACCCGTTGCCGTAAGCCTTCATGGTGAGCTTTGTCGAACCATGAAGGCTCTCGCACTAACCGTCGTGCGGCGCTTCATGGTTCGTCAAGCTCACCATGAAGTGGTCAACACCAACGTCAGTCCCTACGAACCCGAGGTTCAGGCGCTCAGCTTCATGCGGACGTTGAAACGGTCGGCCCGTGCCAGGATCTCGACGCGCTGCACCACGCGCCGGCGCTGGTCGCGCAGCACGGTTTCGAGCCGCAGCAGCGGCGTGCCGATGTCGATGCCCATCAATCGCGATACGCCTGGATCGGCGACGGTGACCGACACGGTGCGTTCGCCGGACGATTGACGCACGCCGGACCTTTCCAGCAGCCGGTTGACCGGTTCGCGTTCCATGTCGGCCGAGTCGAAGGCGCGCGCCAGTTTTTCGGGGATCCAGGTCGTGATGTGCAAAAGCACCTCGTCTTTGGCCTCCCGCAGCCGCACGGCGCGCTGCAGGCGCTCGCCGGCATGCTGGCCGAAAACCGGCAGTAGTTCGGGTGGCATGTCGATATAGCCGAACTCGATGATGCGGGCGGTCGTGCGCCGCGCGATGTCGTCATAGGCGCTGATCGAGCTGATGATCGTGCTGATCGACGACGCGGCGTCGGCCGGGCGGCTGCGCACGAAGGTGCCGCTGCCCTGCCGCCGCTCGATCAAGCCGTCGGCGGCCAGCTCGGCCAGCGCCCGCCGTACCGTGACCCGCGACACGTCATAGTCACGCGCCAGCTCGTCCTCGGTTGGCAGGGCCAGACCGGGCTTCAGCCGACCCGACGCGATGCCGTCGCGCAAAACGACGCAGATCGTGTGGTAGAGCGAAGCTCCGGAATGCTGACGACGTGCGCGCACGCGATGCCCCCAACGCCGATCGTCCTTCTCTGGTGACCTGTGCAACCGGCAGTCGATATACACTATAATCAAGATTGGCAGCCGGGCGAAGGTCGAAATCGCGGTGGCGACGATCACAGCGGCCATTCACGTATTTCAAGATATCAAGTTCGCGGTGCGGACAGATGCGCGGCGCAGGCGTCGGGCGCGATCCGTCCGGCGCTCGCCGCACGGCACCACCCGATCACACGATTGCAGGCAGTGTGCTACTTTCGCGGGTAGGCCATCGATTTATCGAGTTGCACAAATCCAGACCCGCGTTCCGGCGGCCGCCGGCCGTATGGCGATCCGCCGGGCCCGAAGTTTCACGCTAGACCGGGCGCAGCCGAGTCACCGGCTCTTCCTTCACTGGAAGATTAAGGAGTGTCGCCACGAGGCTGAGCGCGATGGCAATCAACCACACCGAATCGTAGGAACCGAGGCGGTCGTAGGCGTAGCCACCGAGCCATACGCCGAGGAAGGCGCCGATCTGGTGGCAGAAAAATACAATTCCGCCCAGCATGGACATGTTGCGCACGCCGAAAATGCCGGCCACGACCGCGGTGGTTACCGGCACGGTACTCAGCCACAGGAATCCCATGACGATGCCAAACGCCCAGGCCGACGCCACGGTGATCGGCAGGAACACGAAGGCGGCGATGGCGATGGCGCGACCGAAATAGATCGCCGCCAGCAGCCGGCCCTTGCGCAGGCGCGCGCCGAGATGGCCGGCCAGGAACGAGCCGACGATGTTGAACAGTCCGACCAGCGCCAGCACGACGGCGCCGGTGCCGCCGGACAATCCCTTGTCGACCAGGAAGGCCGGCAGGTGCGTGCCGATGAAGACGACCTGGAAGCCGCAGACGAAATAGCCGGCCGACAACAGCCAGAAGCCGCCGTGCCGCGCGGCCACGCGCAGCGCCTCGCCGGCCGACATCTCGGCGGCTGGCGTGGCGCCGGCGGGTTTCTCCGTCACGGCCAGCGAGAGCGGCAGCATCAGCGCCGCCAGCGCCGCCAGCATGCCCAGCGCCAGTGACCAGCCGAAGATGTCCAGCACCGACTGGCCGAGCGGCAGCATCACGAACTGACCGAACGAGCCGACCGCGCCCGCGATGCCCAGCGCCATGCTGCGTCGTTCCGGCGACACGGCGCGGCCGACCGCGCCGAACACCACCGAGAACGAGGTGCCGGCCAGCCCGATCCCGACCAGCAGGCCGGTGACCAGGACGAAGCCGCTGGCCGAGGTGATCGTCGCCATGCCGATCAGGCCCGCGACATAGAAGATCGCGCCCAGCGCCACGGCGCGGCCGGCGCCATAGCGGTCGGCGAGTCGGCCGGTGAACGGTTGCGCCGCGCCCCACACCAGGTTCTGCATCGCTATGGCGAACGCGAATACCTCGCGACCCCAGTCGTTGTCGCGCGACATCGGCGCCAGGTAGATGCCGAAGCCGTGCCGGATGCCGAGCGAGATCGCCAGGATGGCGCACGCCGCGATCAGCAGGCTCCACGGACTGAGGCGACGATCGGCGTCGGGCATGGCGTGTCCTTGTTCGGGTGACTCTGTCGGCGCCGGCGATGGATTGTCGAGCGCCAAATTGTTCTGACTTCGCCCCATACGGAAGAGGTGAGTGAGCTTGTCGCGCCGGTGCCGCATCGGCCACGCGGGCCGCCACCGGTAGTTGAGCCTTCAATCGGGCAGCGCGATCCTGTATGATGCGACCATTGATTTGACGAGCCGGCATTCTTGGCCGGTGCCGGTGGGATAGTGGCCATTAATTTCGCCCGGTTTCCGGGCCTTGTCCTTGGAACGATATTCGCTGTTCCCGTCATCGGCATCCTGGTGGCGCAATGGCTGCGATACGACGTCGATGAACTGGGCAAGGCACCGCGCGTTGAGAACGGCGCGCAGCGCTACATCGAATCCAGCTTCCAGGCGATGTGCGAGGAGGCACGGGCCGCCGCACGGCCGATGCACCATTGCGAGCGGTTCGACGAGGTCGACCTGTTGCTGTACGCCAGCGTGATCGCCTCGGCAGTTGGGCTCGGGCTGCTGCTGCTGATCCTGCTTGCGGCCCGCGTCGCGCGCAGCAATCGCGATACCCTGGTGCGGGTGTTCCGGCCCTGCCTCTACGCCATCCTGGCGGTGCTGTCGTGCCTCATGCTGCTGCAATGGGGAATCGTCACGTATGGCGCCTACCTCCTGCCCGTGGCGTTGCAGGGCAAGATCAGCCTGATACCGATCCTGGCAGCGGGCGCGATATCCGGCGGCGCCGCGATCGCGATGATCCGCGGCGCCCTGACCCTGATCCAACGTCCGACGATCAGCCAGATCGCCGTCGAGTTGACGCGCCAGGAGCAGCCCGCCTTACATGGTTTCGTGCAGGGCATCGCCAATCAGATCGGCTATCACCAGCACATCACCCTGCTCGCTGGCTTGCAGACCACATTCTTCGTGACCTCGGCCGATGTTCGCCTGATCAATCGCGACCGGACGTGCACCGGACACACGCTGCACCTGTCGCTGCCGCTGATGCGCCTGCTGACCCGGCGCGAACTGGCGGCCATCATCGGCCACGAACTGGCGCATTTCACCGGCGGCGACATCGCGTATTCCGAGAAATTCGGACCCATGTACGCTGGACTGACCGGTGCCTTGTCGGCCGTGCGCAAGGACAACGGCCGGCGCGACTACATCGAATGGGCGGCGATCCCGGCGGCGTCCGTGCTGACGTTCCTGCTGGACCGGTTTTCGCTCGCCGAAGGCCAAGTCCGGCGAGCGCGCGAGCTGGCGGCCGACAAGGTCGGCGCGGCCGTGACGTCGGCTCAGGAACGCGCCAGCGGTCTGGTCAAGTCGATGGCGTTCGCCTTGGTGTGGCCGTCGGTTGAACGTTACGCCGCGCGACTGATCGCCCAGGGCTACGCCTTGACCAACATGAGCGAAGCGTTCGCCGCCACCGCGACCTCCGATGATGCCAGGCAGCTGGTTCGCGAGACGGCGCGCGCCAACCTCGAGTCCGCGACCTTGCATCCATTCGACGAGCACCCGCCCGTGGCGGCGCGCCTGCGCGCGCTCGGCATCGACCCGGCGGCGGTCATCGACCTCGCGCTTCAGCCGGCGACGCATCCCTCCTCCACCTTGATTGGCGGGCTGGAGGCGCTGGAAGGCGAGCTGTCGTTGGCCGAGCAACAGCTGATGGCAGAGACCGGCAGGGTTGCCGCCCTGCTGGCGGAAGAGGCGGGCGCCGTCGGGACACCGACTGTCGGTGCCGCGTCCGCACCGGCGTGAAGCGGCCCACGTCGCGCTCTCAGACGGCCTGCAACACGGCCTCGACCGCCCGGCCGATCGCCAAGGTGCGGCGGTCGCCCATCGTCTCGCCCATCACCATGAAGCCCACGGGCAGCTCGCCCGAGCGGTGGCAGGGGATCGAGAGCGCGCAGCGGTCAAGGAAATTGCCGACCGTGCAGTTGCGCAGCAGCAGCATGTTGTGCCGACCAAAGCCGTCTGGGTCGGCGACGTCGGCGATCCGGGGCGCCACGATGGCGCAGGTCGGCATCACGACGGCGTCGAAGTTCGACGTCTCGGCCGCGACGCGACGCTGCAGGTCGGCGCGCCGGGCGAGCAACTCGATGTAGTCGGCGGCGCTCATCTCGGCGCCGCGCTTGATGCGCGGGGCGATCAGCGGATCGTAGTCATGGCCGCGGCGGGTGATCAGCTCCTTGTGCCAGGCATAGGCCTCGGACGCCGCGAAGCCGCCCTTGGCGTTGATCGCCGGCAGCTCGTCGAGCATCGGCAGGTCGATCTCGGCGATGCGCACGCCCTTGGCCGACAGCGTCGATAGCGCCCGCGCGAAGGCCGCCGACACCGTCGCATCAAGCTCGCTCATCACGTAGTGCCTGGGCACTGCGAAGCTCAGCGCATCAAGCCGCGCCGGCGGTGGCACGTCGATCGGCTGGCCGGCGAACACGGCATCGACGATGGCGCAGCATTCGACCGAGTGGGCCAGCGGCCCGATCGAGTCGAGCGAGGTCGAGAGCGGCACCACATTGTCGATGGGCACGCGCCGCGCCGTCGGCTTGAAGCCGGCCAGCCCGCAGACCGCGGCCGGGATGCGCACCGAGCCGCCGGTGTCGGTGCCCAGTGCCGCCACCGCCATGCCGTCGGCCACCGACACCGCCGCGCCCGACGACGAGCCGCCCGGCACGCGGGTTCGGTCGGCGGGATTGCCGGGCGTGCCGTAGTGCGGATTGGTGCCGACGCCGGAGAAGGCGAATTCGCTCATGTTGGTGCTGCCGACGATCACCGCGCCGGCGGCGCGCAAACGGGCCACGACGGGCGCGTCCGCCGTCGCGGGCGGCGCATCGTCGCGCGCCCTGGAGCCGGCAAGCGTCGTCTCGCCGGCAACGTCGCACAGGTTCTTGATCGAGACCGGAAGGCCCGCGAGCGGCGAAAGCACCAGCCCCGCCTTGCGCTGCAGGTCGCTGGCGTCGGCCGCGGCCAGCGCCTGGTCGCGCCAGACCTTTATGAAGGCACGGCTGCCTTCGCCCTTGGGATC
>DATFGV010000685.1:0-4200 GCA_035249115.1 Vineibacter sp. | reverse complement strand
CCGCGCGGCGGCCCGGGCACCAACTGGGAGAATCCGCCCGGCCCGCGCGGCGGCCCCGGTGCCTCGCCGAACCGCCACGTCCACCGTCGTTAGAGCATGTTCCAACGACACGGAATCAGACCTCCTGGGAGCGCGGGCGTCTCGCCCGCTCATGAGCGGGCCGGAGGCCCGCGCTCCTAGGTTCCAATCGAGCGGCATACGCTATAGTTCTCGCAGAATCAGGAAGGGCCCCATGAGGGGCCCTTCCGCGCTTCGCGACTTGCGACATCTATTCCGGCTGAACGCCCGCCGCCTTCACCGCCGGCACCCACTTGTCGATCGAGGCCTTGAGCAGGCTGCTCAACGCTTCCGGCGTACCCTCTTCCTTGGTCGGCAGCTCGACGGCCAGTTCGCTCAACCGCTTGCGCACGCCCTCGTCGGCCAGCGCCTCGCCGAGCACGCTGTTGAGCTTGGCGACGATCGCCGGCGGCGTGCCCTTGGGCGCGAAGATGCCGTTCCAGATCGTCACCTCGTAGCCCGGCAGTCCGGACTCGTCGATGGTCGGCACGTCGGGCAGCTGCGCCAGGCGCTTCTTGGTGCTGACCCCCAGCGCCCGGATGTTGCCACCCTGGATCTGCGCCAGCACGTTCACCGCCTGGTCGACCATGTAGTCGAATTGGCCGGCCACCAGGTCGTTCAGCGCCGGGCCGGTGCCCTTGTAGGGGATCTCCAGCACCTCGACCTTCATCATGCTGTTGAGCATCAGGCCGCCCAGGTGCGAGGCGGCGCCGATCCCGGCCATGCCGTACTGCACCTTCTTCTGGTTGGCATTCACGTAGGCCACGAACTCCTTGAAGTCCTTGGCCGGCAGGTTCTTCTTGACCACCAGCACCATGGGGTTGGTGCCGGCCAGCCCGACCGGCACGAGGTCCTTCTGGCTGTCGTAGGGCAGCGATTTGTAGAGTGCGATGTTGACCGCCAGGGTGCCCATGTGGGTGAGGATTATCGTGTGGCCGTCGGGCGCCGCGCGCGCCACCTTGGCGACACCGATCGTGCCGCCGGCGCCGCCGACATTGTCGACGATGATCTGCTGGCCGAGCTTTTCGCTCATCTTCTGGGCGACGATGCGCGCCAGCGCGTCGGTCGGACCGCCGGCCGCGAAGGGCACGACCATGGTGATCGTCTTGGTCGGGTAGTTCTGCGCCTGCGCGCCTGCGCTCAGGGCCACCAAGGCAGCGCCAAGAAAACCGGCAATCATTCGTCTGTTCACGTCACATCCCATGAGCTTCTCCAATGTGTTGTTGCACCGGCACGTAGACCAGTCCGCGCGTGCCGACAAGGGCGATGATGGCTTGGGGGCGCCGCCACGAACGCCGCCTAGACCCAGTGCGCCAGCATCGGGTCGTCGTCGCGTTCGACGATGGTCCGCATGCGCTCCAGCGCCGAAGCCCGGATCTGCGCCTTGACCGTGGCGTACCCTGGCGCCGCAGCCAACTGGCGCACGCTCGACGATGCCTGCGCGATCAAATCCGCCGCTTCCACAATGCGGCCGACGATGCGCAGGCGCTGCGCGTCCGCCGCATCGACAGCCCGACCGGTGAGTGCCAGCTCGCGACGTGTCGAAGGATCGAGCGTGTCCTCCAGCACGACCAGCGGCACGGCCGGAAATGGAATGCCGGCAGTGACCTCGGCCAGCGCAAATCGCGCTTCGCCCGACGCAATCCGGAAGTCGCAGGCCAGCGCCAGCACCATGCCGCCGCCGATCGCCGCGCCATTCACCGCCGCGACCACCGGCCACGGCAGTCCGTAGAGCGCCGTCACCATCCGGTTGATGTTGCGCACCATGGCGCGCTTTTGGCCGGCATCATAGGTCGGCACGACCTTGACGTTCACGCCGGCGCAGAAGGCCTTGCCCGCGCCGGTGAGCACGACGCCTCTAATTCCGCCACCCTGTCCCAGGCCTTGCAGCGCTGCGAGAAGCTGCTCGGTGAATGGCAGGTCGACTGCGTTCACCGGCGGCGCATCGAGGCGGACGGTCACGATGCCACTCTCGAAGTCGAGCTTGATGAGATCCACGGCCTTCCTGCAGACGATCAGGTGCGGCGCGCCTGGTGTTGCCGGCGATGCCCCATCGCCGGTCACGCCGACTTCACGGCCTCGATGATGGCGCGCGTCAGATCGCGCGTGCCGCCGTTGCCGCCGAGGTCCGGCGTCTTCGGGCCGCCGCCGGCCAGCACGATCGCGATGGCCAGCACCACCGCGTCGGCGGCGTCCTTGTGGCCGAGATGCTCCAGCATCATGGCGCCCGACCACACCTGGCCGATCGGATTGGCGATGCCCTTGCCGGCAATGTCCGGCGCCGAGCCATGCACCGGCTCGAACATCGAGGGATGCGCCCGCTCGGGGTTGATGTTGCCGCTGGGCGCGATGCCGATCGAGCCGACCACCGCCGGTCCGAGATCCGACAGGATGTCGCCGAACAGGTTGCTGCCGACCACGACATCGAACCAGTGTGGGTTGCGCACGAAATGCGCCGTCAGGATGTCGATGTGGAACTGGTCGGTGGTGATGTCGGGGTACGTCGCTTTCATCGCCGCGAAGCGCTCGTCCCAGTAGGGCATCGTGTGGATGATGCCGTTCGACTTTGTCGCCGAGGTCACGTGCTTCCTGGTGCGCGTCCGCGCCATTTCGAAGGCGTATTTCAGGATCCGGTCGACGCCGGTGCGGGTAAAAATCGCCTCCTGCACCACGAACTCGCGCGCGGTGCCCTCGAACATGCGGCCGCCCGACGAGGAGTACTCGCCCTCGGTGTTCTCGCGCACGACGTAGAAGTCGATCTCGCCCGGCTTGCGTCCGGCCAACGGGCAGGACACGCCCTCGAACAGCCGCACCGGCCGCACGTTGGCGTACTGGTCGAAGCCGCGGCGGATCGGAATCAGCAGGCCCCACAGCGACACGTGGTCAGGCACGCCGGGCCAGCCGACGGCGCCGAGGAAGATCGATTCGTAGGGGCGCAGCTGGTCGAGGCCGTCCTTCGGCATCATCTCGCCGGTCTTGGCATAGCGCTCGCAGCTCCAGTCGAACTCGGTCCACTGGAACTGCACACCGAAACGCCGTCCGGCCGCCTCGATCACCTCGATGCCGGCCGGCACCACTTCCTTGCCGATACCGTCACCGGCGATTACCGCGATCTTGTGCGTGGCCATGCGCCCCCTCCCGAATTCGCTCAAGTATGCGAGGGAATGTCATAGTCGCCTATGGCGGCCGGCGCGAGCACGCTAAACTCCGCTGATACTCAGCCATGCGCCGCCGACCGGCGCCGCCTGTGGCGCCGGCAGCCGAATGCGACTAGTGAATTGTTGTTCACACAGCCTCCGAGGGAGTGTGCGATGACCTTCGACCTCAAGATCACCGGCGGCACGATCGTCGATGGCAGCGGCAAGCCCGGGTTTGCCGGCGATGTCGGCGTCAAGGACGGCAATGTCGTGGCGCTCGGCAAGGCCGAAGGCGCCGCGAAAGCGACCATCGACGCCGGCGGCCGGGTCGTCGCGCCGGGCTTCGTCGACGTGCACACGCACTACGACGCGCAGGTGCTGTGGGACCGCATGCTGTCGATCTCGCCCTGGCATGGCGTCACGACGACAGTGATCGGCAATTGCGGCTTCGGTGTCGCGCCGACGCGCGCGGCGCATCGCAAGCTGATCCTGCAGACCCTCGAGAAGGTCGAGGGCATGAGCATCGACGCGCTGCGGGCCGGCGTCGGCGACGATTGGCCGTTCGAAACCTTCCCGCAATACCTCGACGCCCTGGAGAAGCGCGGCGCCGCGATCAACATCGCCGCCCTGTTCGGCCACACGCCCTTGCGCATGTACGTGATGGGCGAGGAAGCGACCGAACGCGCCGCCACGGCCGACGAGATCGCGAAGATGAAGACGCTGCTGCGCGAGGCGATGGACGCCGGCGCCGTCGGCTTCGGCACCTCCGCCTCGATCACCCACAACGGCTACGCCGGCAAGCCGGTGCCCAGTCGGCAGGCGAGCGTCGAGGAAATGGACGCGCTGGTGTCGGTGATGGGCGAGCTGAAGCGCGGCCTGATGCAGGTGACCATCGGCCGGTCGTTCTCGACCAAGGAGATGGCCGAGGTCAGCCGCAAGCACGGCGTGCCGGTCACGTGGACGGCACTGCTGTCCTACATGTACGGCGCCGGCGGCCACCGCCGGG
>DATFGV010000684.1:0-7740 GCA_035249115.1 Vineibacter sp. | reverse complement strand
AAGCTGTCGAAAACCCGGTCCATCTCGCGACGCAGGTTGTCGATCGCGCCCCAGGTCCGGTCTTGAATCATCGGTGTTGCCGCACTGGGTTCGGACCTGATCGGGAGTTTTATTGTGGATTCGGCCATGACCTTCTCCTTCTGAAAAGTGGCATCGAGAGACGCCCGATGGAGCCTCTCTAGCCCCCTGCAAAGTCGTGCTCCTTGATTCCAGTCAATCCACAGGTCGGCAGCGCATTTCCAGCAGCGCTTCACACCAGCTACGGACCGTGCCGCAGCATCGGTATCTCGTTTGCGACCCCCTGGAATTGGCCCCGGTGCCCAATTTGGTGCGCGAGGCCGCAACGGCAGGGGAAGGCCGTACCACTGAGGCCTTGATCCGTATCAAGGCCCTCTGCTCAGCACCCGCTACCATGTGGAACCCAGTGCGCCGAGTCCGGGGCGCGACCTGACTGGAGCTGATCGATGTCGCTGCGAACGCTACTCGTGCATGGCGCCGTTGATAATCGCATGCTGGCGCGCTCCACACTCGCCGCGACGCTGGCGCGCGAGCACGACGCCAGTTTAGCGTTCGTGTTCCCATTGCAGGGCGCTTCGGCCGCTCTGATGTATGCCGAGCACGTCCCCGCCGCGGCGATCCAGCGGCAGATCGAAACCGAACGGCAGCACGCCACCGAGATCCGTGCCAGGATCGCAGATCGCATGGCGCATGAGGGCGTGAGGATGGAGTGGCGGTCGTTGGAGGGTCGCCCGGTGAGCCTGCTGGCCGGCGCCGGCAGCGTCGCCGACATCATCGTGATGAGCCAGGACCCGCACGACGCCGACGTGCCGATGGTAGCCGCCGTCGTGCTGACGGCCGGCCGGCCGGTGCTATGCGTGCCGCACACCGGTTCCTTCGCGACCTGCGGGCGGCGCATTCTGTTGGCGTGGAACGGTAGTCGCGAATCGGCGCGCGCCACTCACGATGCCTTGCCGCTCCTGCGACGCGCCGGCGCCGTCCGAATCTTCGCCGGTGACACCGTGAGCGACGGCGGTGCCAGCCCGGAGGACGCCGCTGCGCATTTGGCGGCGCATGGCGCCAAAGTCGACCTGCGGCGAGGCACGCTGGGCGATGTCGACGCAGGAAGAGCAATCCTGGATGCCGCGACCGAATGGGGTGCCGATCTGATCGTGATGGGCGCCTATGGCCATAGCCGGCTGCGCGAGTGGGTCTTCGGTGGCGCAACCCGCACGGTGCTGCGGTCGATGACCGTGCCGACATTGCTGTCGTATTGAGGCAGAGGCGCCATCCGTTACGTCACTTTGCCCACGGTTGGCAGGGTAAACGCGAATACGGTTCCGATGCCACCCGGACGCGGGTGTGCCTCGATCTCGCCGCCATGCGCACGCACGATCGAGCGACATATCGACAGGCCGATGCCCATGCCACTCGCTTTGGTGCTGACGAAGGGCTGGAACAGCTTGGTCGACACTTCCGGCGCGATGCCGCGGCCTGTATCCGACACACTGACCTCGACCACCCCGTCACCCATCTTGGTCCGGATGACGAGGTCGCGATCTGGACCGTCGGTCATGGCCTCGATGCCGTTGCGGACGAGATTGACCACCACTTGCTGGATCTGGACGCGATCGATGGCAGCAATGGGCGCGGTGGGGTCAAGTTCGAGGTGCGAGTCGATTTGCAGTTGCTTCGCGCCAATCAATGCCAGGCCGCTAGCCTCCTCGACCACCTTGTTTATTGGTTCGGGCTTTCGTGTTGTCTGTCCCTTGGCCAGGAACTCGCGCAACTGATGGATGACGGTACCGGCGCGCTTTGCCTGCGTCACGGCCCTTTCGATCATTGCCTGCACCTTCTCGTGACCGCCTTCGGCGTCAAGGAGGTGTTGCGCCGTGCCGAGATAGGCCAGAACGGCAGTCAGTGGCTGGTTCAACTCGTGCGCCAAGGTCGAGCCCATCTGGCCCATTTCGATCTGCCGTGAGACGTGCGCCAGCTCGGCCTGCAATTCCTCGAGGCGGCTCTCGGTCGCCTGGTGTCCAGTGATATCGCGGATGAAGCCGATGAACACCTGCCGCCCATCGACGGATGCCTCACTTACTGACAGCTCAATAGGAAACACCGTGCCGTCACGACGCAGGCCTGCCACGACACGTCCGATGCCGATGATTCTCTTCTCGCCCGTCCGATGATAGTGCTGCAGGTAACTGTCGTGCTCTTCGTGATAGGGCGATGGCATCAACATGTGGACGTTGCGGCCGATGACCTGAGCGGCGGCATGGCCGAACATCCGCTCGGCCGTCTTGCTGAAAGTCTCAATCCGACCGTGTTCGTCAATCACAACCACCGCGTCGGGGACGGTATCCAGGATAGCTTGCAGCCTGGCGCTCCGGTCCACGGCATCCTCTGCTGCGGTCGATGTCTCGCGCTCTGCCGCCATTGTCGCGCCAACCCCGTTCGACGATCGAAACCCCATGGTGCCGCAACAGGCTCATGGATCAGTCGCGTACCTTGCCGCCCGATGCAATCATATAGGGCCACCCGAGACAGTCCGCCAGCGACCGAACTGCGCGGTACGCGATCTCTGATACCTCCAATCCGCTCTTGTTCCAGCTGGTTGAGTGGGGCCCGACATAGCCGCCGCTTTAACGGCAGGCATCAAGCCTCTCGCCGCCCGTCAGTGAGCGCCAACGCAACCATCGCGATCAACTCGCCGGCCTTGAAGGGCTTTTGGACGAACCCGAACGCGCCTGCCGCCACCGCGTCGGTCGCGCCGTCAGTCCGAGCTGACATCATGATGACTGACAGGCTGCTTCCTGCCGCGACCAGCAACTGAAGCACGGCGAAGCCGTCGGTGCCCGGCAGATTCACGTCGAGCAGCAGGCAACCACGCATCGTATGCTCGTGGCAGTCGAGGAACGCCGTCCCTGAGGTAAAATCGTGAACCGTGAATCCGTGCGCTTCCATGAGCGCCCGCAGCGACTCGCGCACCGCGTCGTCGTCGTCAACAATGTAGATACTGTCGGCCATTTGCACTGGTACGTCGCGCCGCCTCAAATCAAGTACGAATAACAATCGGCCAACGCAATCCCAAGTCCGGGAAACCCCTTACCTGCCTACTCCGGGTTCACACCGGCGGCGACGGCCATGCGGACGAGCTCCGGCAGGCTGTTGGCGTGCATCTTGTCCATCAGGCGGGCGCGGTAGATCTCGACCGTACGCGGGCTGATCTGAAGGCGATGGGCGATCACCTTGTTGGCTTGCCCGGCGACCAGACCGGCAAGTACCTGCCGCTCGCGAACGCTGAGCGAACCAACCTTGGCGGCTTCAGCCTCGCGCTCAGCCGCCTGTCGGCCGTGCCGGCTGGACTGATCTATCGCCCGCCGCACGGCCGCCAGCAGCGCGTCTTTGGCGAAGGGCTTTTCGATGAAATCGACGGCGCCCGCCTTCATCGCCTGCACGGCCATGGGGATATCGCCGTGACCGGTCATGATGACGACGGCCAGGCCGGGACACGACCGGCCGACCAATGCCTGCAGTTCCAAGCCACTCATGTCCGGCATTCTGACATCGGCCAGAAGGCAGCCTGTTTGGGCGCCGCCAACGGCAGCCATAAAGTCTTGCGCCGAGGTAAACGACTTCACCTGAAAGCCGGTGACCGCGAGCAGTGCGTGTACCGAGTCACAGATTGCTTCGTCATCATCCACGACATAGACCCAGGGCTCATTCGACATGCGCGCAGATCCAAACCTCCAACAGCGGTAGCGTACGACAGGCTGGCCTTGGACTCCAGCCGTCGCGCAACCTGCCGGCGCCGTGCTGACATGACCTATGTCAACGACCACACGCCGGCTGAATGGCATTCGACAGCCGGACCGCCGCATGGCGAGATCGCCAGTGCCGAACCGACGACCGAGCCGATGTCGATCCGTAACCTCGACTCCCTGTTTGCGCCGAAATCGGTGGCTATCGTCGGTGCCTCTAATCGACCGCGCTCTGTCGGCGAAATTGTCACCCGCAATCTGCTGCATGGCGGCTTTGGCGGAGCGATCCTGCCGGTCAATCCGCACGACCGGTCGGTTGCCGGCATCCCGGCCTATCCGACCGTCGCCGAACTGCCGCTAGCGCCCGACCTGGCGGTCATCGCCACGCCGCCAGACACAGCGGCCGGCCTTGTGGACGCGTTGGGCGCACGCGGCGCGCGGGCAGTGGTGATACTGACGGCAGGCTTCGGTGAGGGCGGCGCCGAACGTGGCTTGGCCCGGCGTCAAGCCGTCCTCAACGCCGCCAGGCCGTACTTGCTGCGAGTCCTGGGGCCGAACTGCCTTGGCATTGCCATCCCGGGCGCTGGTCTAAACGCCACCTTCGCCCACGTCGCGCCATTGGCTGGCGACATCGCGCTGCTGACGCAGTCGGGCGGCATGGCCGTCGCCATGCTCGACTGGGCGATTGCGCGCGGCATCGGTTTCTCCTCGATCGTGTCGATGGGCGACATGATCGACGTCGATTTCGGCGACTTGCTCGACTACATCGCGACCGACTCGCGAACCAAGTCGATCCTGCTCTACGCCGAAGGTGTCACCCAGGCCCGCAAGTTCATGTCCGCCGCCCGGCGGGCGGCGCGCGCGAAGCCGGTATTGGTTGTGAAGGCCGGCCGGGTCCAAGAGGGCGCCGCCGCAGCGGCGTCGCATACCGGCGCCTTGGCCGGTGCCGACGACGTATACGACGCGGCTTTCCGCCGCGCGGGCATGCTGCGGGTCGTCGAGATGGAAGAACTCTTCGATGCGGCTGCGACATTGGCCCGCATCGGCCCGCCGGCTGGCGATCGGCTAGCGATCATGAGCAATGGCGGAGGTCCCGGAGTGCTAGCGACAGACGCCCTGATCGCAGCGGGCGGCCGGTTGGCGACGCTGGCACCCGCGACCCTCGAAAAACTTGACGCCGTCTTGCCTGCCGTCTGGAGCCGCTCAAATCCTGTCGATATCATCGGCGACGCGGATGCGGCCCGCTACCGCGCTGCCGCAAGCGTTCTGCTTGACGACCAAGGCAGCGACGCGGTGCTCATCGCAAACTGCCCGACCGCCATCACCAGTCCGGTCGAGGCAGCGCGCGGCGTGGTCGAAGCGATGCAAAAAGCCGCCGCACTTGACGGCATCACCCGCAAACCGGTCCTGGCGGCATGGTTGGGCGAGGCCGCGGCAGCAGCCGGCCGCGAGCAGCTCGCCGCCGCCGGCGTCGCGCAGTACGACACGCCCGAACGCGCGGTTCGAGCGTTCATGCACCTTGTCCGTCACCGCGAAAGCCAGGCGCTGCTGCTGGAGAGCCCGCAACGTGCGATGGATTCAACGGTGGATCCAGGGATCGCCCGCCGCCCAATCGAGGCCGCGCTGGAGCAGGGGCGAGCGTGGCTCGATCCGGTGGAAGTGACGCAGGTGCTGGCGTCCTATGGAATCCCCACCGTGCGTACCCTATCGGCGCACAGCCCCGAAGAGGCAGCGTCGCTGGTACCGGAAGACCGTGCTATCGCGCTCAAGATTCAGTCGCGCGACATCGTGCACAAATCTGACGTCGACGGAGTCGCGTTGGGCCTGCGCGGCGCGGCGTCGGTGCGGACCGAAGCGGCCGCCATGCAGGCGCGCGTGCGTCGCGCCCTGCCGGCGGCGCGCATCGACGGCTTCACTGTCCAGGATATGATCAACCGACCGCGCGCCATCGAGCTGATTGCCGGCATCACGGTCGACCCGACCTTCGGGCCTGTGATCATGTTCGGCCACGGCGGTACGGCCGTGGAAGTGCTGCGCGACCGGTCGCTGGAACTGCCGCCGTTGAACACGACGCTGGCCCGCGCCCAGATCCAACGCACGCGGGTCTTCGGCCTGCTCAAAGGGTTTCGCGATCGCAAGCCAAGTGACATCGAGGGTCTGGCACGTGTTCTGGTACGGCTGGGGCAGCTGGCAGCGGATTGGCCGGAAATCATTGAACTCGACCTCAATCCGCTGCTGGCCGACGCCGAGGGTGTTCTCGTGCTGGATGGCCGCATCCGGGTCCAGCGACCTTTGATTGCCAGCGATCGCCGCATGGCGATACGCCCCTACCCCAAGGACTTGGAGGCAACCATTGCGCTTGCCGACGGTTCGACCCTCGCGGTGCGACCGGTCCGGCCGGACGACGCGGCGGAGCTGCAGCGCCTCATCATCCGCACCCAGCCGGAGGATCTGCGTCTGCGGTTCTTCCGGCCGATGAGAGAGCTGTCACCCCAGATGGCAGCACAGCTCTGCCAGATCGACTATGACCGCGAGATGGCCCTGGTCGCCGACGCAGCCGACGGTTTCGCCGGGGTGGTGCGGATGTATGCCGACCCGGACGGGCTGCAAGCCGAGTTTGCCGTTCTGGTGCGCTCGGACCTCAAGGGACGCGGTCTTGGTTGGGCATTGATGCAGCGCATCATCGCCGTTGCGCGCGATCGGGGCATCGGTGAAATCTTCGGCGACGTAATGCAGGACAACGCTGGCATGCTGGCGTTGAGCGAGGCGCTCGGCTTCCGAAAAAGCCCGCATCCGGACGATCGCAACCTCATCCGTGTCAGGCTCAACTTGGCAGGGGCTGGCCAACCATCGTGACTGACCTCTGCAACCAAGCGACGGGCGCTCCCAAGCGCATAGGGAGATCGGGTTGACGGCGGCGCGGCACAATCCCGACTCGCCGACGTCCTTGCGCCGCGTGGTGACGCTGCCCGTCCTCGTGCTCTACGCGGTCGGCGTGTCGGTCGGCGCCGGGATCTTCGTGCTGGTGGGACGTATCGCCGGCCTGTCCGGCAGCCTGGCGCCACTGGCGTTTGTATTGGCGGGCGTCATCGTCGCCTTCACGGCATTCACGTTCGCCGAGTTCACCTCGCGCCTGCCGCACGCCGCCGGCGAGGCGGCCTTTGTCGAAGCCGCCTTCCATCGTCGATCAGTGACGCGCCTGGTCGGCCTCGCCGTCGCCGCCGCCGCCACAATATCCGCTGCCGCCATTGTCAACGGCAGCCGCGCCTACGTTCAGCAGCTGATCGAGGCGCCAGACTGGACAATCGAGCTGTTCCTGATCGCGGCCATGACGGCCATCGCGATCTGGGGAGTGACGCAATCGATGATCGCCATGGGCCTTGTGACTGTGATCGAAACCGGCACCTTGCTGTGGGTGATCATCGTGGCGCTCACAGGCGACGCCGTGCCGGCGGTCGCCCCGCCGGTGGCGGCGTTGCCCGACGGCTCGGTGGCGAACCTGTTCGCGGCGGTGCTGCTCGCGATCTTTGCCTTCATCGGTTTCGAAAGCACGGTCAACATGGCCGAGGAAGTGCGCCGTCCGACGCGCACGATCCCGATCGCTTTGCTGGTGACCCTGGCCATCGTGGCGACACTCTACGCCGCGGTCGCGGCCGCAGCGCTGTGGGTGGCGTCCCCGGCCGAACTGGCCACGGCCGAGGCGCCATTGGCGCTGGTGTACCGTCACGCCACCGGTCGGGACGGCACCTTTCTCAATGGCCTGGCGGTGTGCGCGACCGTCAACGGTGTGCTAGCGCTGCTCGTCATGGTATCGCGCCTGCTCTACGGCATGGCCGAAGACGGGTTCCTGCCGGCTTTCCTTGCCCATGTCTGGCCGCGCACCCGAACACCAGTACCCGCAACCCTGCTGACCGCAGGGGTCGTGCTGATCCTGGCTCTGGCAGCGCCCATTGAACCGCTGGCCCGGCTGACATCGCTGGTA
>DATFGV010000683.1:0-4405 GCA_035249115.1 Vineibacter sp. | reverse complement strand
GCCACATCGCATCGACGGTATCGACATGCATGGCCGGCTGAGGCAGCGGCAGGCGGCCGGCGAGCCAACGCAATATCAGGCCGTTGACCGCGCCCCGCGCCGGTCCCAGCACTAGGGTCTGCCGCGCCGCGTAGTCCGGCGTCACCGCGTCCGGAATATCCGGCGTGCCGGACGGCAGGACCGCCACCAGGGTCAAGGACCGCAGTGGTGTGACGCGAAGACGCTGGTCCTCGACCGGCAAGGTCACCAGCCCCATGTCGACCAGGTTGCGCGCGACCTGCTCGACCGTGTCGCCGCTCGGCATGTTGTTGACCAGCAGGTCGATGCCGGGATGCTGTGCCCGCAATTGCCACACGATCGGCGGCAGCAGGCAGGTCAGTGCCGTGGACGTTGCGGCGATGCGCACGCGGCCGGTCGAACCGGACTGGAAGGCGCGCAACGCCACGATCGTCGCCTCGCAGTCGGCCAGGATGCCCTTGCCCCGCTCGGCGAGCAGGCGGCCCGCCGCTGTCGCTCGAAGCGTCCGGCCAACGCGCTCCACCAGCCTGACCCCGACCCGCTGCTCGAGCTCACGGACCTGCAGGCTGATCGCCGGCTGCGACAGGCTGAGCTGTCGCGCCGCCGCCGTGAAGCTGCCCAGCTCGATTACTTCGATCAACGTCCGGAGCTGGTCGAGATTCAGACTACGCATGTCAAAGCGCTCCCTATGCCGCCGATCAAAAGAATTAATGGGCGCTTCGGCGTCCGTCCGGGCACTCTCCGATCGTCGATGGGCAGGGCGGAGGTGCCGGACGGACGGACGCGGTCATGCCTTGGTGATGACGATTTCCGCGTAGGCCGACGGCACCCGCATCGTGCCATCGGTCGCCGTGTTGAAACGCATCACCGTCGCGCGCAGGTCGTCAGCCAGCGCCGCCTGCCCGACAGGATCGAGCGCCAGGAACGCCTTGTGCACGGGACCATAATAGGTACGGAAGAACTCAAGGAAATGATCAACCGAGCGATAGCGGAATGTGAAGGTCTTGGCCTCGATCGCGGTCTCGCACGCGCGCGGGCCGAAGGCCTGTTCGATCCACCCACGGGTACCCCAGGTGGCCGGCGAACTGACGCCGGCCGGCGGCGCGACATGCTTGCCCAGCGTCTTGAACACCTGGCCGATGAAGCCCTCGGGCGTCCAGTTGGCCATGCCGATCAGGCCGCCGGCGCGGCAGACGCGCAGCAATTCGCTGGCCGCCTTGGCGTGGTTGGGCGTGAACATCACGCCGAAGGTCGAGACCACGGCGTCGAACTCGCCGTCGTCGAACGGCAGTTGCTCGGCATCGGCCACGCGGTAACGGACGTCGAGCGCCTCGGCCTCGGCACGCGCCCGGCCGCGCGCCAGCAGCGCATCGACGTAGTCGGTCGAAATCACATCGCACCAGCGACGGGCGAAAGCCAGGGTGGCGTTGCCGTTGCCGGCCGCGACGTCGAGCACGCGGGCGCCCGGCATCACGTCCATCCGCTCCGCCAGGCTCTCACCGACGATCTGCAAGGTGGTGCCGATCTTGGCGTAGTCGCCGGACGCCCAGGCGGCGTTCTGCTTGGCCTTGATCGCGGTGTAGTCGGGCGCCGGGGCGCTCATCGTCATGGTGGTCATTTGTCAGCTCCGTCGTTGTCGGTTTCTCTCGTTCGGGCCGCCTTACTCCGGGACGGCCTCACCGGAACCGCCGAACTCGGCGGGAAAGTCCTTCAGCTTCGGCAGGCCGTCGCGCATCGGCAGCACCGTCTCGGCGTAGTTGACGTGCACTTGCGGCGTGAACGGCAGTTGCGGGATCGTCGCCGCGAAGACGTCGATCATCTTCAGCGGCGGATGCACGGTCATCAGGTGGCCGCCGCACAGCCGGCAATATTGGCGCTGGCTCAGCGGCGTCTTCTGATAGGTGGCGAGCTGTTCGGCGCCCTTGATCACCTCGACTGCCTCTGGTGGCCAAAGGGAAAACGCGTTGACCGGCCCGCCCGACCAAGACCGGCACGACCGGCAATGGCAGTAACCCATGGCATTAGGCTTTCCGGTGACGCGCAGCTGAACCGCGCCGCAAAAGCAGGCACCCTCATACGAACCGCTCATGATTGTCCTCCTGCCCTCACCACCGCCCGCCTATCGCGGCGAACCGGCGTATCTGGCCGGTGCGCGGCGCGACGATCTCGGGAAATCTCTTATGGCGCTCGCGGTGGTCCGGCGCTTGAACGTCGCCGGGGGATTGTCCGGAGATTGTGTGGAGATTGTCCGGGCAACAGACGCGGCATGTGCGCCGGCGGCGGAACAGCCGTCGCCTTTAGCCTGATCACTGATGCGTGATAGAGAAGATCCGAAAGGCTATGCGTTACCAATTCGATAGCTATGAACTCGACACTGAACGGTACGAGCTGCGCCGCGACGGCGTCGCCCAGCCGGTCGAGCCGCTGGTCTTCGACCTGCTGGTGTTCCTTGCCGGCCACCCAAGCCGGGTCGTGAGCCGCGACGAGATCGTCGAACGGGTCTGGCAGGGTCGCTCGGTGTCGGACGCGACCATCTCCAGCTGCGTCAAGTCGGCCCGGCGGGTTTTGGGCGATGACGGCGAGAGCCAGAACTACATTCGCACCGTGCGCGGACGCGGCTTCGAGTTCAGGGGCCGGATCACTACGCTGCACGACGCCGCGCCAGTGGCCGCGCAGCCAGCACCACCGGCGCGGGTACGTGTCAACGGCGCCGTCGCCGGTTCCGAGTCCATGCCGGTGATCGCCGTGATGCCGTTCGTCAACCAGAGCGCCGAAGTCGACGAGTATTTCTCCGACGGCCTGACCGAGGACATCATCACCAACCTGGCGCGCTTTCGCGACCTGCGGGTCATCGGCGGCGCCTCGACCTTCTGGTTCAAGGGCCGGGCGCTGGATCTCGCCGAGCTGCGCGACCGGCTGAACGCCGGCTATGTCGTGCAGGGCAGCGTCCGGCGCGCCGCCGGCCGGGTGCGGATCGCCGTGCAACTGATCGATGGCGCCAGCGGCGTGCAGCTATGGGGCGATCGGCACGACCGCGAGATGGGCGATCTCTTCGAGCTGCAGGACGAAGTCACACGCACCATCGCCGCCACCCTGGGCGTCAAGCTGCAGGACGTCGCGCTGCAACGCGCCCTGACCAAAGGCGCCGCCGAGTTGGATGCCTACGACTGCCTGCTGCGGGCCCGCCGCTATACCGGCACGCTCAGCCCCGAGATGCACGCCGAAGCGCGCGACCTGCTCGAAAGGGCGGTGGAGCTCGATCCGCTGTCGGCCGACGCACAGGCGCTGCTCGCCAATGTCTATCTGGCCGAACACCGCTTCAACGTGAACCCGCGTCCCAACCCGATCGGCCGGGCGCTGACGCACGCGCTGGCCGCGACGCGGCTGGATCCGCAGAACGCCTACGCGCGTTGCTGGCTGGCGATCGTGCATTTCTTCCGCGGCGAGAACGACAAGTTCGAGGCCGAGTCGCGGCTGGCGCTCGACCTCAACCCGAACGACCCTGAGATCCTGGCCGATGTCGGCCACTATCTCTCCTTCATGGGCGAATTCGAACGCGGCGCGGCCCTGTCGCGACGCGCGCAGCAGCTCAACCCGCTGCATCCGGGCTGGTACCACTTCAGCTTCGCCCGCTACCACTACGCCCAGCGGGCTTACGCCGAGACCATCGCCGACACGCAAAAGGTCGGCTTGCCGGATTTCTACTGGACCCACTTCCTGGCGGCCGCCGCCCAGGGCCAGCTGGGCCATCCCGACGCCGGCGCATCGCTGGCTCGCATCTACCAGCTCAAGCCCGACTTCTCGGCCCGCGCCGAACTCAGGAAGTGGAACGCCGCGCCCGACGACCTGGAGCATCTCGTCGCCGGCCTGCGGAAGGCCGGCCTGCGCGATTGATGGCGGCAGTGTCGTGGTGATCGTCTTTCCTTGACGGGAAGACGTTGCTCCATCCCACACTTACCCACGTTGAGTGGCGTGGCGGCTTCGAGGCAGGATGGAACATGCGTATCCGTCCCCCGTCGGCCGAGCGGCTCGGTCTTTCCCCCGCCCAGTATCGAACCCTGCAGCGCCTGCGCACCCCCGAGCGCATCCAGGATTTCGTCACCGCCTTGCCGACCAATTTCGAGCTCAACGGCGACACGGCGCTGTCGGTGCGCCGCACCCTCGCCGAGGGCCACGCACATTGCCTCGAGGGCGCCTTCGTCGCCGCCTGCGCACTATGGATCGCGGGCGAGCCGCCGCTGTTGATGGACCTGCAGGCTGATGCCAGCGACGACGACCATGTCGTGGCGCTGTTCCGCCGCGGCGGCGGCTGGGGCGCCATATCCAAGAGCAACCACGTGTGGCTGCGCTGGCGCGATCCGATTTACCGCAGCCTGCGCGAGCTGGC
>DATFGV010000682.1:0-10138 GCA_035249115.1 Vineibacter sp. | reverse complement strand
CGAACAACGCTGGCACCTATGATTCGGTGTTGTCCGGTCTCAAGAATTTGGTTCGGGCTTCCCGCGCCAATTCACCTTTCATCACTCTTCGCGTCCATACAACAGGTTTGCTGCATGCGGATCACCAAGCATGGGCAAAATTCCTGGATGATCTGGATGAATGCAAGGTGTTCATTAAGCTTCATTTCATAGCTGCTCATGACAGTTTTCGGTTTGGGTCTGAGCAAACGGTCAGTAGCAAGGATATGACTCTCCGTTTGAGCGATGTTTTGGACGAAGCGCGGAACCGAGGATTCGTTCTAGCGGAGAGTGCTCTACTTAATCGCGATACGCTGATGCACTGCGGCGCGATTTCTGACCGGTCTTGGTTTGTATTGCCAGGAAGTAGACTAACTCGTTGCAACAGCGCGTTCAACGATCCGAAGAATGATTGTGGTAGTCTTGATGATCATGGTTTCATGCATCTATATGATAGGGCAAAGGAATGGATTGACCATTCTCCATTCACTTACTCTGAGTGCGTGAACTGTGACGTTCTGCCCATATGCATGGGTGGCTGTCGAATCGTTGACTTCAAGCATCCGTCGGATGCCCGCTGTCAGATCAAAAGGTCCGTTCGCGCGGCTATTCTAGAATCTACTCGCTCGTACAAGACTGAAGTTCGCGTTGACACATAACCATGAGGAGAGAGGAGAAGCATGATGGCTAATGAAATTCGAGCCACCTCCGAAACAGAGGTGCGTGAGATCGTCCAAGAGTATCTCGAAGGAAAGGGTGTCGACGCAGAAACCGCGAAGTACTTAGCGGACCTCGCATCTAAATCCGACCGCGGGCGCGCGATGGCGTCTGGCAAGCCAATTCAACCTGCTGGCAGTTGCTCAATTCCGGGCCTGTTTCCAGGTTAACCGGTGTTGGCGGCTAGCACCACTGCACGGAAAATCTTGGCTTAGCGCAGCGGTCTGAGAGACCACGTTCGGGCTCGGTGCGAACCCGGTCTGCGTTGAACGTCGAGGTGCTTCCAATAGCACGATCGCGGCCGGTTAAGTTCGGCAGTTGAGGTTCATCCAGCTCTGCTCTAGCCTTTCCTGAATGACATGAAGGCTGGACGCACCAATGCCCGACCTTACCTTCGGCTTCCAGGCCGCGCCGGCCAGCGACGTGCGCAAGCCGGACCAGGCGCTGTACCGCGAGGTGATGGCGGATTGCGCGCTGGGCCACCGCCTGGGCTACGACGCGGCTTGGCTGCTGGAGCACCATTTCAGCGACTACTACCCGACACCAAGCCCGCTGCTGTTCATGGCGCATATCGCCGCCGCCCTGCCCGACCTGTCCTTGGGCACCTCGGTGCTGGTGCTGCCCTGGTACCATCCCGTGCGGCTGGCGGAAGAGATTTCGATGCTCAACAGCCTGACCCGCGGCACGCTGCATCTGGGCATCGGCCGCGGCACGGCGAAGTCGGAGTACGATGCCTACAACGTCGACATGAACGAGGCGCGCGCCCGCTTCGCCGAGTGCTACCGCATCATCGAGAAGGGGTTGGCGGGCCAGCCCTTCACCCATGACGGCCGCTTCTGGAAGATCGAGCGGCCGATCCGGCTGCGGCCCGAGCCGGTGGCCAAGAAGGTGCGCTTCTATGGCGCCATCGGCAGCGCCGCCTCGGCCGAGATCATGGGCGATCTCGGCGTGCCGCCGATCTGCCTGTCGACCTTTCCCGACCATTTGCTGACGAAGATCCTGGAGCGCTGGCGGGCGCGGGCCGGCGCCGCGGCTTCGCGCGACGCCGTGTTGCCGATCTCGGTCAAGATGTTCATCGCCGACTCCGACGAAGAGGCGCAGGCGCTCGGCCGCAAGTACTACCCCGCCTACTTCGCGCTGCAGGCCGACCACTACGAGGTTGACGCCAATCCCTGGACCGAGATCCCGGAGTACCACGACTTCAGCCGCATGTTCGCCAATCTGCGCAAGCTGGCCGACCCGGCGGCGCTGGGCCCGTTCATGGCGGCGAACCTGGTCGGCAGCCCCGAGACGATCTGCAAGCGCATCGATGCGCTGGCGGCATTGGGCTTCACCTACTTCATGGTCTCCGCCGCCACCCCCGGCACCCCGCTCGACGTCCGCCAGCAGATGATGACCCGGTTCGCCGAGGAGATCTGCCCCCGCTACTCCAGCACCATGCGCCAAAAACACGCGGCATAGTGCCAGTCGCTGGGGGCGCGTCACTCCAGTGACGCGTCATGTGCCTGCAACCGCAAAGACGCGCGACTGGAGTCGCGCGCCCCCAGCGGAAGGCATGATTTATCTTCTCCCCAGCGAAGCTGGACAGGCTGGGGGCGCGTCACTCCAGTGACGCGTCATGTGCCTGCAACCGCAAAGACGCGCGACTGGAGTCGCGCGCCCCCAGCGGAAGGCATGATTTATCTCCTCCCCAGCGAAGCTGGGGAGGTGGCCCGAAGGGCCGGAGGGGAGATAACGTGGTCTTGGTAACCTGGACCACGTCGGCTCCCCTTCCGCCCTTCGGGCACCTTCCCCACTGCGTGGGGAAGGGAAGATAAGAGACACACAAATGCAAGACTTCGACTACATCATCGTCGGCGCGGGGGCGGCGGGGTGCGTGCTGGCCAACCGGCTGAGCGCCTCAGGGAAGCACACCGTGGCGATCCTCGAGGCCGGCGGGCCGGACCGGCACATCTGGATCAAGGTGCCGGCCGGCTTCAACAAGACGGTGTACAACCCGAAGCTCAACTGGGGCTACGAGACGGCGCCCGGACCGCACATCGACAACCGCACCATCGTCTTCCCGCGCGGCAAGGTGCTGGGCGGCTCGGGCTCGATCAACGGCCATCTCTACGTGCGCGGCCAGGCGGCCGACTACGACACCTGGGCGCAGCTCGGCTGCCGCGGCTGGTCGTGGGACGACGTGCTGCCCTACTTCAAGCGCGCCGAGCGCCGCGCCGGCGGCGACGATGCCGTGCGCGGCCGCGACGGTCCGCTGCACGTCCAGGACCAGCGCGACCCGCATCTGCTGAGCGACGCCTTCGTCGCCGCCAACGAGGCGCTCGGGCTGCGCCGCACGCCCGACTACAACGGCGGCGACCAGGAGGGCACGTTCCTCTACCAGCAGATGATGAAGGACGGCCGGCGCTGGAGCCCGGTCGATGCCTACCTGCGGCCGGCCCTGTCACGGCCCAACCTGCAGCTGGTCGCGTGGGCGCTGGCCGAAGCCATCGTGTTCGAGGGCACCCGGGCGGTGGGCGTGCGCTACCGCGGCCGCGACGGCCAGAGCGTGACCTTGCGCGCGGCACGCGACGTGATCCTGAGCGGCGGGGCGATCAACTCGCCGCAGCTGTTGCAGATCTCCGGTATCGGCGATCCCGACGAGCTGAAGGCGATCGGCGTCGACGTGGTGCACGCCCTGCCCGGCGTCGGCCGCAACCTGCGCGACCACTACGCGACGCGGGTGTCGGCGCTGGTCAAGGGCGCCGGCTCGCTCAACGAGCGCTCGCGCGGCCTGCTTCTGGTCGGCGAGGTGATCCGCTACGCCTTCACCCGCAAGGGCCTGCTGGCCGCCAGCCCGTCGCACGCCGGCGGCTACTTCCGCACAAGGCCGGGGCTGGCGACGCCGGACATGCAGCTCTATTTCGCGCCGGCCAGCTACGCGCCCGGCCGCTACGGCACGACGGCGCTCGACCATGTGCCGGGCATGACCCTGGGCTGCTCGCAGCTGCGGCCCGAGAGCACCGGCCACGTCAAGGCGCTGAGCGCCGATCCGGCGGCCAAGCCGGAGATCCAGCCGAATTACCTGGCGCACCAGATGGACCGCGACGCGCTCTTGGCGGCGATGAAGTACCTGCGACGCCTGCTCGCGACCCGGCCGCTGGCCGACTATGTCATCCGCGAGAACCTGCCCGGCCCCGAGGTGCAGAGCGACGACGAATGGCTGGCGCATGCCCGCGCCACCGGCTCGACGACGTACCATCCCGTGGGCAGCTGCAAGCTCGGCACCGATCCGATGGCGGTGGTCGATCCCGCCTCGATGCGGGTGATCGGCCTGCACGGCCTGAGGATCGCCGACGCCTCGGTGATGCCGCGCATGGTGTCCGGCAACACCTACGCCGCCACCAACATGATCGCCGAAAAAGCCGCCGACCTGATTTTGGCCTGATTTTCCTCCCCACGAAGTGGGGAGGTGCCCCCAAAGGGGGCGGAGGGGACCCGACGGAGTCTCAGTAACGAAGACCCCGTCGGCTCCCCATCCGCCCCTTCGGGGCACCTTCCCCACTGCGTGGGGAAGGAAAGGGTCGACGGGTTATTGCCGCGCCCTGAGCGCGCAGCTGGCGGTGGCGTGCAGCACCGCCTCGACCGGCGTGTGGTCGAACAGCCAGGCCTCGGCATGCGCCACCCGCTTGCCCTTGCGGATGACGCGCGCGATGGCGATCACGTCGGCCGCCGGCATCGGGCGCAGGATGGTCGTTGTCATGGTGGCGACCATGCCGAGCGACTGGCCCGACGTCGCGGCGAGAATGGCGGCGAACATGGCGGTGTCGGCGAAACCCAGCAGCGCCGGCCCGGAGAAGATCTCGCCCGGCCCGATGAAGTCGGGCCTGAACGGAAAGCGCAGCCTGACGTCCTGGTCCTCGGCCTCCTCGACAACCACCCCGTGCCAGTCGATCGCCGGCAGCAGCGCGTCGAGCAGCGCCTGCAGCTCGGCCTCGGTCATGGCGCGCCGCGCGGCGGAGCAAACGCTGGGGGCGCGTCACTCCAGTGACGCGTCATGTGCCTGCAACAGCTAAGACGCGCGACTGGAGTCGCGCGCCCCCAGCGCGCGTCGCTGCCGGTCATTGCCCTGCGTTGAGTCATCGACCCTACCGGCTGCGCCCGCGGGCGGCGATCGGCCAGATGTCGACCAGGGTGTTGTCCTTCACGACGTGGTAGGCGTCGTAGTGGTTGACGGTGGGATCGCAGTGCGGCGGCACCAGGGTGACGCCGGCGTCGATGCTGGGGCCGGCGACGCCCTCGGGGAAGATCAGCCGCGCGTGCTCGTCGCCGGCGAAGCGGAAGGTGGTGCCGTCGGGCGCGCCCTTGAGGATCGGCGGCGGACCGGCCTCGGTTGCCATCGATTTCAGGCCGGAATCGATCGTCACCATGCCCGGCGTGTTGGCGCTGACGACGCGGGCGTCGATCTGCAGTGCCTGCTCGAACGGGATGCCGCCTTCGCCGCGCAGGTCGCAGATGTTGTACTGGTGGTCCATGAAGACGTACGAGCCGACTTGCAGCTCTGTGAACACGCCGAGCGCCGCGTCGATGGCGTGCGTGCCGGTGCCGCCGCCGGTGACGAGGCCGGGCTTCAGGCTGGCCTCGGTCAGCTGCGCGACGATGCCCTTCAGGTAGGCCGTGCGCTCGGTGATCTCGTCCTTGCGCTGGGCGTAGCTTTCGATGTGCTGGTGGCGGCCGCAGTAGAACTGCACGCCGGCGTAGCGCAGCGCCTTCAGCCCGGCGATCTGCCGCGCCAGCGCCAGCACCGCCTCGGGCGAGGCGACGCCGGTGCGGTGCAGGCCAGGGTCGATGTCGATCACGACGTTGAGCGTGATGTTGGCCGCGGCCGCTTCGCGCGCCAGCGCCGCGACGTTGTCGGGATGATCGACCACGACCATCAGGTCCGGTGCGCGCTTCGCGAGTGCCACCAGCCGCTCGATGCCAAGTGCCGACACCACCGGCGAGGTGATGTGCAGGCCGCTGATGCCGGCCTCGGCCAGCGCCTCGGCCTCGCCCAGCTTGGCGCAGCAATTGCCAAGCGCGCCGGCTTCGATCTGGCGGCGGGCGATCTCCGGGCATTTGTGGGTCTTGGCGTGCGGCCGCAACGCAATGCCGTGCGCCTTGGCGAACGCCGCCATGGCGGCGATGTTGCGCTCCAGCCGGTCGAGCTCCAGCACCAGCGCCGGTGTGTTCAACAGCCCGCGCGAGCCCTGGCGGCCGACCAGGTGGGCATGCAGGCGATGCGAATCGGTGGGATGCACGGCTCTTCTCGCACGGTCGTTGTTGCAGTGGCGCGGCCAATTGTAGGCCAGAAGAATCATCACCTCCAGCCGCTCCGTCGCGGCCACTGCGAACGGGAACTCGACGTGGATTGCGGCGTTGAGACATGTGGACCCGCCTGCGTCAGCGCAGGCGCCTCAATGGAGCTTCTGCCATGGCGGCACGACTGATGATGCGGCGCGACGCCTTTCTGACCATCGCCCTCATGGCGGGCGCCGCCGTGGCGTGCCGTTCGGTTCCGGCCCTCGCTCAGTCGATGGACCAGACCGGCGGCACCACCCGGTTCGTCAAGCTTGCGGCACACACCAGCGAGTTCGAGGTCGCGGCCGGTCAGCTCGCCCAGCAACGCACCACCAACGCCGCCGTGCGCGGCTTCGCCGAACGCATGGTCAAGGACCACGGCGAGTTGCTGACGACCCTGAAGGCCGTCAACGACGCCAACGCCAGCGCGCCGCTGCCGCGCGGGCCGGACGACGACGGGCGGCAGAGGATCGCCCGCCTGGGTGCGGCGTCCGGCGCCGAGTTCGACGTCATGTACATGGAGATGCAGATCGCCAGCCTGGAGCCTCTGCTGGCGGCCTTGCGCGAGTACAGCCGGGTTGGCTCGGTCGAGAGCCTGAAGTCGCGCTACAGCGTCAGGTACACGCCGGTGGTCGAGGAGCACCTGCGGATGGCGCGCACGGTGCGCGGCGGCCTGACGTCGTAGGGGACGCGCTCAACCCGCCGTCGCCGCCTCGCCGCCCAGCGCCAGCCGCACGCGGCGCGCCAGCTCGCGAGCGCGGAACGGCTTTTGCAACAGGTCGATGCCGGGCGGACGGCGGCCGTAGCGCTCGATGGCGCTTTCGGCGTAGCCCGAGGCGCACATCGCCTTGAGTCCGGGCCGCAAGCGGCGGCTTTCCTCGACCAGCTGGAAGCCGTCGATGCCGCCGGGCATCACCACGTCGGTGAACAGCAGGTCGATCGGGTGGTCGCCGGCGATGATGTCGAGCGCCGCCCGACCGCTGGCCGCCTCAATGACGCGGTAGCCGAGATTGGCCAGCAGGGTGCGCACGGTGCCGCGCACCGCCGGATCGTCCTCGACCAGCAGGATGGTCTCCGTGCCGCGCGGCCGGTCGCTTCGTACCGCCGCGCCGTCGCGCGCCGCCTCGACCACCACCGCCTGCGGCAGCAGCAGGCGCACCGTCGTGCCCTCGCCGGGCACGCTGGTCAGCGCCAGGTGGCCGCCGGACTGCTTGGCGAAGCCAAAGGCCATGCTGAGCCCCAGGCCGGTGCCCTGGCCGACCGGCTTGGTGGTGAAGAACGGCTCGATGGCGCGGGCCGCGACCTCGGGCTTCATGCCGCTGCCGGTGTCGACGATGCGAATGACGACGTAGCGGCCCGGCCGCAGGTCACCGGCCTCGGCCGCCTGGCGGCGGTCGAGCGCGGCGTTGCTGGTCTCGACCAGCAGCCGGCCGCCCGACGGCATCGCCTCGCGGGCGTTGACCGCCAGGTTGAGGATGGCGCTCTGCAGCTGGTGCGCGTCGACATGCGTGATCGTCGGGTCGGCGCGCAGTTCGAAGCGCAGTTCGACGTCCTCGCCCAGCGGTCCGGCCAGCAGCGGCCGCAAGTCGTGGATCAGGCGGTTGACGTCGACGGCGCGCGGCTGCAGCGGCTGCTTGCGGGCGAAAGCCAGCAGCTGGTGGGTGAGCTCGGCGCCGCGGCCGCTGGCGGCCAGGATGTCGCGCACCAGCGCCGCGATGTCCGGCTCGGACGCCGCCAGCCGCTCGCCCAACAGCTCGGCGGCGCCGGTGATGACGGTCAGCAGGTTGTTGAAATCGTGCGCCACGCCGCCGGTCAGCTGGCCGATCGCCTCGGTCTTCTGCGCCTGCAGCAGGTGATCCTCGGCCGCCTTGCGGTCGGTGACATCGATGCCGATGCCGTCCCATTGCAGCGCGCCGTCCGGCAGCTTCTTGGCGGTGGCGTGCAGGCGCAGCCAGCGGACCGCGCCCTCCGGCCGGGTCATCAGGCGGACCTCGATGAGCGACGGCTTGGCGTCGTCGGCGCGCCCGCCCAGCGCGCGCGTCAGGCGTGCCCGGTCGTCGGCATGCACGTGGTCGAGCAGGGTACTGCGGCCGCTGCCGATCTCCTCGGCCGGCACGCCGATGATCTCCTTCAGCCGCTCGCTGACATAGGCGGTCCCGAAGGCGCCGCCCGGCGCCACGACCTGGCGGAAGATGAAGCCCGGCAGGTTGCCGGTGATCGCCTGCAGCCGCTCGTCGCGTTCGCGCAGCTCGCGTTCGCGCTCGACCAGGTCGGTGACGTCGGTGCGGATGATCACGGTGGTGCCGTCCGGCAGCCGGTAGTCGCGCGCCCGCGACCAGCGATTGCCGACCGAGCGCACCAGCCGGGTGCCGCGGCCCTCGCGGTGCTCGCGCAGGTGCTCGGCGATGAACGCCTCCTCGTTGCCGATCGCCTCGATGTAGTGGCCGCTGGCGACGCCAGTACGCAGGATCTCCTCGAAGGTCAGGCCGGGCCGGATCCAGTCGGTGTCTGGCGGCAGGGTATCGCGGTAGCGGCGGTTGATCAGCACCAGGCGGTCCTCGGCGTCGAACACCGCGAAGCCGTCCGACATGCCCTCGATCGCCAGGTTCAACAGGCCCTCGGTGGCGTTGGCCTTGGCGCGTGCCTCGACTTCGGCCGTCTCGTCGGCAGCGACGCAACGGTAGCCGGCGAACTGGCCTTCGCCGTCGAAGATCGGGACGCCGCTGGCGCGCCGGTAACGGGTGCGGCCTTCGGCGTCGGTGACAGTGTAGCGCACGTCGCGGAACGGGCGGCGGCCACGCATCAGGGTCTGCACGTCGCGCCACTGCGGGTCGGTGCCCGGTTCGCGCACGCCGGTCGCCTCCCAGATCGTGCGGCCGATCAGCGCGTCCGGCGCCCGGCTCGGCTGCGCCGTCGACGCCAGCAGCGCCAGGGTGATTCGGAACCTGGCGTCGGTCTCGACCCACAGGCTGCCGGCCGCCTCGATGAAATCGCGCAGCCGGGCCTCGCTCTCGCGCCGCGCCCGCTCGACCGCCCGCCGTGACGACAGATTCTGGGCGATGACAATAAAGCCGGTCACGCTGCCGTTCTGGTCGTGCGCCGCCGACACCGTGGCGCGCACCGGCGCCGCGCCGCCGTCGGCCCGCAGGTAGCGCTTTTCGCTGGTCAGGGCCGGCCCGTCACGACCAGCCAGCCGCTCCAGGGTCGCCAGGCCGTGCGCACGATCGTCGGGATGGGTGATGGACGCCTCGTCGCGGCCGCGCAGCTCTGCAATGTCGTGGCCGACCAGGCGCAGGAAGGCGTTGTTGGCGTCGCGCACGCCGCCGTCGCGGCCGAGCACCACGACGCCGATCCCGGCCTGGTCGAGCACTCCCTTCAGTGGCGACCCGAGCGCGCGCGACTCGGCGCTGTCCGACGGTTCCGATGTTCGGTCGGCGGCGGACGAACGGGCATTCGGCGTATTCACGTCGGCTGCTCCTGGGCGACCACGCCGTCACGGCGAGGCGGCGGATCGCGCGGCGCCGGCGGCGCCGATCACGGCCATGGCAGGCGCTTCGGTGGCTGCTTCCTGCCGCCACTGCCTCCTCGCCCTCGCCAGCCTAGGCGCGCCATCCGCAGGGTCATGGCGGAATATGTCCAAAATGAAGCGATCGCAACCAGTAGACGGCGACCGGTCCTATCAATCTCAACATCAAGATCGATGCAAACAAACCTCTCCCCGACAGGGAGAGTTCGGGCCGCGAAGCGGACCGGGTGAGGGGGCCGGGCAAATAGCGTACTGCGTCGCCGGAGAAATCGGTGTGGCCGCACCGCCCCCTCACCCGCCGAGCGCTGCGCGCTCGTCGACCTCTCCCCGACGGGGAGAGGTTGCGAGCCGTCGGTCAAGCACCAACCACGATCACGTCGTCGGTCGGTGGATCGGTGTAGAGACGCTGGACCAGCGCGGCGCGGCGGGCGAGCGCGGCGCGCATTACCGCGGTGCTGCCCTACTTCGGGTACGCACGCCAGGACCGCAAGGACCAGCCGCGCGTCGCCGTGAGCGCCAAGCTGATGGCGAACCTGATCACCCACGCGGGCGCCGACC
>DATFGV010000681.1:0-2769 GCA_035249115.1 Vineibacter sp. | reverse complement strand
GTCGGGGCACATCGGGCACTCATCGTTCTTCAAGGCATCGCTCTCCTACATGTTCGTTACGGAAGACGGTAAGCCAGTAGAAAACTACGTCATCAAGGCCGAGTATTCGAACGGGCGCGTGGACGATACGCTCAAACGTATCGATCTGTTCATGGTGTCGTTCGGCATCCGTTTCTGAGCGCTATCACGGCGGCGGCCTTTCCATCTCGAAGAGCCAGCGCGGTCGAGGCTGCAGTTCGGCGAGCCCACAATGGGCGCGGCCGGTGAGAAGGCCCCGCAGCGGCGGCATCGGCCGGAGCCGGCCGATGACTTTGATCGGCTTACCCGCATTGGCACGTGCCTCCTTGACGAGTTAGGCCTCGTGCGCCGGATCGGCGGCGGTGAAGATGTCGCCCGCGTCATCCGTGAGGCCGACGACGCTGGCGTAGCGATCGGTGCCGCTCGTGCCGCCCGTGCAGGCGACGGCAGCGGTACTCTCCTGCGGCACGCTCAGCCGCAGGATCTGCGTGATGCCGCGCTGCTCGGCCAACGCGTCGAGCGCGCGCGAGAGGGCGGCGTCGGTGAAACCCGCCGCCTCCAGTGTCGAGCGCGACCAGGCGCTCGCGTTCCCACACGCGCGAGATGATGATCCGCAGAACGGTCAGGTCGACGCCGATGGGCAGTACGAACCAGCCGTAGAGACGTGCCGCTGGGCGCCGGGGCCGCTCGATGGCGCGGTCCTGCATGGCGCGCGCCGTGTTGGGTGCGGCCTTGACGATGTCGAGTTTAACCGTCGGTCGCAGGCCGAGCATGTACCAGGCGACTAGGCGCACGACCGGGCCGATGAGGCCTAGTGCCAGAGAGATTAGCCCGTCGATCCAGCGCTCCTGCCACTCGGTCTTCCTGAGCCAGTAGATCAGGTAGCCGACGCCCGTGGCGAACAGGTCGACCAGCATGTAGGAAGGGTGAGTGGAGCAGAGTGCGTAGTCGACCGATGCCGCCGGGTTCCAGGCGACGGCGTTGTCGGTTGAGAAGGTGGGCGTCCACGTCACCTTGCTGATGCGGGGCCGCAGGACGCTCGCCAACAGCCAGATCAGGCCCACCAAGCCGACCGCCATCGGCAGCAGGTCCGACCATTCGAGCTTGAAGTGAATCATGCCTGTGGCGGGCCGGCAGAGGGCATACACCAGGGCCGAAGCCGGGCCGGGCAGAAACAGCGGGATCACGAAGTCAGCCAGCAGGATCGGAAACAGGCTGGCGATCTTGTAGAATGTCGTCTTGGATGCCTCGGGTGGGTGCAGGTAGCCTGCATATTTCCCCAGCTCTAGGTGGCTTTGGCGCGGCCGTGCGCGGGTCGGCCCATCAGTCCTGGGGCCTTGCCAAACCCTGTTCCGGCCTATATCACCCGCGCCATCTCGCACGCGGGGTTGCGGACGACGGGGAGACATCCCGGCGCCCGCTCCGGTGTCCAATAGGACGACCCCCGCGGAGGCTCAACCGGAGAAGACTGATGGCGTTACCGTCGTTCACGATGCGCCAGCTGCTGGAAGCTGGCGTCCATTTCGGCCACCACACCCGCCGCTGGAACCCCAAGATGAAGTCGTACCTCTTCGGGGTACGCAACGGGGTGCACATCATCGATCTCACGCAGACCGTGCCGCTGCTCGAGCAGGCGATGAAGGCGGTCCGTGACACGGCAGCTGCCGGCGGTCGCGTGTTGTTCGTCGGCACCAAGCCGGCGGCCGGCGAGCGCGTCGTCGAGGCGGCCAAGCGCTGCGGCCAGTACTACGTCAACCACCGCTGGCTGGGCGGCATGATGACCAACTGGCAAACCATCTCTGCCTCGATCAAGCGCCTGCGCGAACTCGACGACCGGCTGGCCGGCGACCTGGTTGGTTTGACCAAGAAGGAGACGCTCGATCTGTCGCGCGAACGCGACAAGCTGGAGCGCTCGCTGGGTGGCATCAAGGAGATGGGCGGGCTGCCCGACATCCTGGTGGTGATTGATACCAACAAGGAAGACATCGCCGTACAGGAGGCACGCAAGCGCGGCATCCCGATTGTGGCGATCTTGGACAGCAATTCCGATCCCGAGGGCATTACCTTTCCGGTGCCGGGAAACGATGACGCGATCCGGGCGATTTCGCTTTATTGCGAGCTGCTGTCGGGCGCCGTGCTGGACGGCATCCGCGAGGAGATCAAGGCGTCGGGTGGCGATGTCGGCGAGGTCGCCGAGCCGCTGCCCGAGGAACTGCCCGACCTGACCGAGGCGGCCCCTCCCGAGTCCGCCGCACCGGCCGCCTGAGCGCCACCCTCGATCGATGTTCGGGCCGGCCGGTCGAACGACCGGCCGTCTCGCGTTGAAGGATCCACGTGACGTCGTGGTGTGTCGCCGATCCGGCGCCCGTACCGACCGCAAGTTTTGGAGAGCAGACCATGGCCGAGATCACCGCCGCCCTCGTGAAAGACCTTCGCGAAAAGACCGGCGCTGGCATGATGGATTGCAAGAAGGCGCTGACCGAGACCGCTGGCGACCTCGAGGGCGCAATCGACTGGCTGCGCAAGAAGGGTCTGTCCGCCGCGGCCAAGAAGGCCGGCCGAGTCGCGGCCGAGGGACTGGTCGGCGTCGCTGTCGCCGGCACCGCGGGCGCCGTGGTCGAAGTCAATTCGGAAACGGATTTCGTCGCCCGCAACGACAAGTTCCAGGCGTTTGTCGAGACCGTGGCCCGCCAGGCGCTGGCTGGCGATGGCGACATCGGCAAGGTCGCGACGGCCGCCTATCCCGGCACC
>DATFGV010000680.1:0-8505 GCA_035249115.1 Vineibacter sp. | reverse complement strand
TCCGGCGACCGGCCAGGTGCTGACCAAGGTCGCGGCCTGCGAGCAGGCCGACGTCGACGCCGCGGTCAAGGCGGCGCGCGCCGCCTTCGAGAAGGGCAGCTGGGCCAACATGCCGCCGGCCAACCGCAAGCGGGTCATGCTGAAGCTCGCCGAGCTGCTGCTGAAGAACCGCGAGGAGCTGGCGCTGCTCGAGACCCTGGATATGGGCAAGCCGATCACCTACTCGACCACCGTCGACATTCCGGGTTCGGCCAACACCATCCAGTGGTTCGGCGAGGCGATCGACAAGATCTACGACGAGATCGCACCGACGCCGGGCAACGTCGTGGCCATGATCACCCGCGAGCCGGCCGGCGTCGTGGGCTGCATCGTGCCCTGGAACTTCCCGCTGCTGATGGCCTGCTGGAAGATCGCGCCAGCGCTGGCGGCCGGCAACTCGGTGGTGCTCAAGCCGGCCGAGCAGTCGCCGCTGACCGCCATCCGCTTGGCCGAGCTGGCCGCCGAGGCCGGCATCCCCGAGGGCGTCTTCAACGTGCTGCCGGGTTTCGGCGAAACCGCCGGCGCGGCGCTGGGCCGCCACATGGACGTCGACGTGCTCGCCTTCACCGGCTCGACCGAGGTCGGCAAGTACATCCTGCGCTACGCCGGCGAGTCCAACATGAAGCAGGTGTGGCTGGAGTGCGGCGGCAAGTCGCCCAACATCGTGCTGGCCGACGCGCCCAACCTCGACGTCGCGGCCCGCCGCACCGCCTTCGGCATCTGGTTCAACCAGGGCGAGGTCTGCACCGCCGGCTCGCGCCTGATCGTCGAGGACAAGATCAAGGATTCGTTCCTCGAGAAGGTGATGGCGATCGGCCAGAAGATGATGCCGGGCGATCCGCTCGATCCCAAGACCCAGATGGGCGCCATGGTCGACGAGACCCAGACCAAGCGGGTGATGGGCTACATCGAGACCGGCCAGAAGGAAGGCGCCCAGCTGAAGATGGGCGGCAAGCGGGTGCACGTCGACAACGCCGGCTGCTTCATCGAGCCGACGGTGTTCGACAAGGTCGACAACAAGATGAAGATCGCCCAGGAGGAGATCTTCGGCCCGGTGCTGTCGGTGATCTCGGTCAAGGACGCCGACGAGGCGGTGCGGGTCGGCAACGACACGATCTATGGCCTCGCATCGGCGATCTTCACCGCCGACATCAACAAGGCGTTCAAGGTCGCCAAGGGCCTGCGCTCGGGCTCGGTGTGGGTCAACACTTACGACGGCGGCGACATCACCACGCCGTTCGGCGGCTACAAGCAGAGCGGCATCGGCCGCGACAAGTCGCTGCACGCCTTCGACAAGTTCACCCAGGTCAAGACCACCTGGATCCAGCTCGGCTGACGTTCGCGGCGGATCGATCGCGACGCGGGGCGGCCATCGGCCGCCCCGCTGTCAGTTGACGTGCGCTCCCCATACGCATGGATGCTGGTAGTCGGACTATTGTTTGAACCGCAAACTGCCGAAGTCACTTTTGGTGTCGCTACAAGACGCGGCTATATGCTGCAAACAGCCAGACAGCGAGGTAGCCTGCACAGCAAACGGCGAGAAAAAGATAAAGGAAGATCATCAGCCAGTATCTAACCGGTCGAGTTGACCGGGCAATTGCACTGTTGGGACCCGTAGGGATCGAGCCGGAACGCAAGAATGGCAGCAAGGCGCCAGTGAACAGCGCCACTATCAAAGCCAAGCCCGTTGATACCCACAACAAGAATGCGAACCAGAAGAGTTCGACCCTGAACACCATGAATGTAAGTAAAACGACCGGTCCCCCGACGCCGATTCCGATCAGGAACCGCGCAACAGCCGGGTTGTTATAGTTCCACTCGCTCGACAAGGCCGCCGCCTGAATTTACCGAGCCCTCAGCTACATAGGCGCGGCCGGTGTGGCCTTCCATACAGACCATTGGCGATCATCATAACACTCTGCCCTGTATTATTCCATTCTTTGGGTGTTCTGCGTTGAGAACCTCTCCGAGAATGCAACCGTGTCCGGCCAACTCTCACACTGGTTCTGACGCAACGACATCCGCCGGCACGCGCACGAAACCTTCCATCAGCCGGCGTGCGCTGCGGATCGTGATCGCCTTGGTGACGAACCAGCCGTCGCCACGCCGTTCGGCCTCGGCGCCGATCGCAGCGTACCCGAGGCCGTCGGTATCAGACCACGCCGCCGGGTGAGGACCCTCCGATATATTGTGGCAGTAATGCTGACATAAACCATCGCCCGGGTGATTGCCCGCCGGGCCATCTATGGGCGGTAAATGATCCGAACGGTGTCAAAGAAACCCCAATGGACTCGGCATCCGCCGCACGCACGAACTTTCCGGCAGCGACCCTGACCTGTCGTCGCGAGGGCACTACTGAGGGCGGTCTTTGCAGTCCCAGCCATTGTGGCCGCCGAAGCGGCCGAACACGGCCGGCCCGCGCCTCGCTTTAAGCGACGCTGGCCGTCGGCTGACGGCAAAGGGTGAGGCGCACGCAACTGGGCTGTTGGCATCACGTCCAAAGGTCTGCCGACTCAGGCATCGACCGGCACGCGCACGAAGCCTTCCATCAGACGCCGCGCGCTGCGGCTCATGATCGCCTTGGTGACCACCCAGCCGTCGCCGCGCCGCTCGGCCTCGGCGCCGACCGTCAGCGTGCCCGAAGGATGGCCGAAGCGCACCCGGCCGTCGCCGGCCCGGCGCGCAATCACGCGGTCGACGATGGTGCCGGGGATCGCCGCCGCGGCCGCCAGGGCCACCGCGCCGGTGCCGGTCATGGCGTGGTGCAGCTTGCCCATCGACAGGATGCGGGCCGTCAAGTCGATGTCGCCGGCGGCGACCGGCTTGCCGCTGGACGCCGTGTAGCTTCGCGGCGGCGCCACGAATGCCAGCTTCGGCGTGTGCGGGCGGCGTTGCGTCGCCTCCTCGACGCTGGCGGCCAGGCCCATCGCGACCGCGCCATGGGCACGGATCGCCTCGCCGCGCGCCAGCAGTGCCGCGTCAGCGTTGACGTCGTCCTGCAGTTCGACGCCGCTGAGGCCCAGCGTCTGTGCCGCGACGAAGATCGTCGGGTTGCCGGCATTGATCAGGGTTGCCTCGACCGCGCCGGCACCCGGAACATCGAGCGTCTGGACGGGACGGCCGGTCGGAAACAGCGGCCCGGCGACATCGCCATCGTCGCCACCGGGATCGAGGAACTCCAGCCTGATCTCGGCCGCCGGGAAGGTGACGCCGTCGAGCGTGAAGTCGCCTTCCTCCACCACGTCGCCGGCGCGCATCGGCACATGGGCGATGATCCGCTTGCCGATGTTGGCCTGCCACAGCCGCACCACGGCGATGCCGTCGCGCGGCGCGGCGATCAATCCCTCGCTGATCGCGAACGGTCCGACGGCGGTGGTCAGATTGCCGCAGTTGCCGGAGCCGTCGACCACCGGCCGGTCGATCGCGACCTGGCCGAACCAGTAGTCGACATCGCAGTCCGCCCGCTGCGACCGCGACACGATCACCACCTTGCTGGTGCTCGAGGTGGCGCCGCCCATGCCGTCGATCTGCTTGCCGTAAGGATCCGGGCTGCCGATCACCCGCAGCAGCAACCGATCGCGGGCGGCGTGATCGGCCGGCAGCGCATCGGCGTGAAAGAACACGCCCTTGCTGGTGCCGCCTCGCATATAGACGGCGGGAATCTTGCGCTGCGGCATCGTGACCACCTTTTCGGCCAGGACGACAGGACGCCCCTTGCCCCGACCCCGGCGGGGCGTCGCGCCCTGCGATGCGGGCCGGTGACCTCGACCCCGGATCGAGAGTCGCGGTTGAAGAGTCTGGCCGACTCTGCTGCCGGTCAAGTCCGCAAAGCGATTTGAAATGGACGGCGCCGCCCGATGCGGGCCGCGGCGGCGCGCCATCAGCGGCGCCGATGACGGCCGCGTCATTGAGTCGAGCGACGTTCCGCCGCGTGGGTTGCGAAACTTTCCCGGTGTAGAGGGGTAGCACCATGTTGTCCCAGCCCGGTGAAATGCCCGAGCAGAGCGCTGCGCCAGCGACGCCGCGGCGCGCACGGACCGGACTGTGGCTGCACATCGCCGCCGGCGCGGCGCTGATTGTGGTCATGGCGGTGGCGGCGCTTTACGTCACGATTGTCTGAGCCGGTCCATGGCCTGCCGCGGCGATCGGGCCGCCGCACAAGATTTGTACATGGCGCCCCGAAAAATGGTCTTTTGACCCCGCCGCCAGCTGCCGCCATGTAGCGGTCGTCCCGCGACGCATGCGTCGCGGGCCCAGCCGACCGGGAGCGGAGCGACATCATGGACAGTGCCACGTACATCCCGCGCGCCGCCGCGACGATCGGCGAGGTCAACGCGCCGCTCAATTACCTGGTGCGCACCGGCGAGCGACCGTACGCCTACCAGTACGAGCCGCCGCCCGGCGTGCCGCAGCGTTCCGGCCACTACGCGCCGCAGGTCATGCCGGTGTACGACGCGCGGGCGCTTGCCGAGCCGGCGACCCTGGACAAGCACGGCTTCGAATTGCGCATCGCCGGTACCGCGGTGACGGATTTCGCCGACGACGCCGCGATCCACGGCAGTTACTACCCCGAGGTCGAGCAGCTGGTGAAAAAGGCGACCGGCGCCAACCGGGTGGTGGTGTTCGACCACAACGTGCGCCTGGGCGCCAATGACCGGCCGGACGGCATCCGCGAGCCGGTGCGGCGCATGCACAACGACTACACCCTCAAGTCGGCGCCACAGCGCGTGCGCGACCTGATGGGCGCCGAGGCCGATTCCCTGCTGCGGCATCGCTACGCCTTCATCAACCTCTGGCGGCCGCTCCGCGAGCCGGTCCTGGCGTCGCCGCTGGCGATCTGCGACGCGCACAGCATCGAGCTGGACGACTTCATCGCCAGCGAGCTGCGCTACCGCGACCGGGTCGGCGAAACCTACGGCGTCGCCCACAATCCACGGCACCGCTGGTACTACTATCCCCGCATGCGCCGGCACGAGGCGCTGTTCCTGAAGTGCTTCGATTCGGCCACCGACGGGCGCGCCCGCTTCACCGCCCACGGCGCCTTCGACGATCCGACCACGCCGCCGGGCGCGTCGCCACGCCAGAGCATCGAGGCCCGGACCATCGCCTTCTTCGCGCCGGACGCCGGCTAAGCCGACACTGGCACCACTGGGCGGTCGGCCCTGATCTCGCTGCGACCAACTGCTTGTCGTTGCTGTCCTGACGCCCGCTTGCCGACCGGCAAGCGGGCGTCGCGCGTTGATGGCCGAAACGCCCGCAGCCGCCCTGCACATAGATTGAGAACCGAATCCGCAGAATTGCCACGACTTGCCTTGGTCTTTCCTCAATCACCCCCCCGATCCGGTCATATTCGGCGCCCAACTTCGCAGGCAACCAAGACACACGGGGAAACTTAGACGTCCTTTCACTGCCGACTTCAGCGAGGAAACCGATGAAACACAAACTGATCGCCGCGATCTTTGCCGCCACCATCGGCATGGGCATCGCCGCGCCGGTCATGGCGAGCGACTGGCGTGACCATCGCCGCCACCAGGTCCGAGACGGCGATCGCAACGGCGATGGCCGGCACGACTGGCGTGACCATCGCCGCCACCACCACGGCATGCGCGACCGCAACAGTGACGGCCGGCACGACTGGCGTGACCATCGCCGCCATGGCCAAGGCCACGGCGCGTGGGACCGCAACCACGACGGACGGCACGACTGGCGTGACCATCGCCGTCACTCGCGCAACGACCGTGACTGGCGCGACCGCCGTCACGACCGCATGGACCGCAACCACGACGGCCGCGTCGACGGCCGTGAGCGCGGCTTCTTCCGGCGCGACCGCAACCGCGATGGCGCCATCGATTTCCGCGAGTGGCGTTGGTTCTAAGCCTTCGGGGTCAGCAGGCTTGAGCCTCGGCAGCCGCCGGGCAAGCGCCGCGACCTGAGCCCTGATCGTCGAATGCGAGGCCGCCGGCTGGTCCGGCGGCCTTTTGCGTGGCCAAACGTGGCGGCGGCGCAGGCGAGCGACCAGGTTGGCTTGCAGTTGACGTCACCGTGGCGTGCTGCCGCGCGGACGTGGGATGGTCCGCCATGCGCATCGGCATCGACCTGGGCGGCACCAAGATCGAAGGCATCGTCCTCGACGACGACGGCCGCGAGGTGGCGCGCCGGCGCATCGTCACGCCTGCCGGCCCTTACAGCGCCATCCCGGCGGCGATCCGCGACCTCGTGCTCGACCTGGAACGGACCGCCGGCAGCCATTGCAGCGTCGGTGTCGGCACCCCGGGCGCGATTTCGCCGGCCACCGGCCTGATCAAGAACGCCAATTCGACTCGCCTGATCGGCCAAGCCTTGGACAAGGACCTGGAGCACCTACTGCAGCGTCCGGTGCGGGTCGCCAACGACGCCAACTGTTTTGCCGTGTCGGAGGCGGTTGACGGCGCGGCGGCCGGCTGCCGCGTTGTCTTCGGCGTCATCCTCGGCACCGGCGTCGGCGGCGGCCTGGTGATCGATGGCCGGCCGCTGACCGGGGCGCAGGCGATCGCCGGCGAATGGGGGCACAACCCGCTGCCGCAGCCCGACGACGACGAGCGGCCGGGACCGCTCTGCTACTGCGGCCGGCATGGCTGCATCGAAACCTGGCTGTCCGGCCCGGCGCTGTCACGCCAGGCTTTGGTTCTCACCGGCCGTGCCATGGACGCCGGCGCGATTGCGGCGGCCGCGGACTCCGGCGAGCCCACCGCCGCCGCGCTGCTGCATCGCTACGCCCACCGCCTCGCCCGCGGCCTGGGCACGGTGATCAACCTGTTCGATCCGGATGCCATCGTGCTGGGCGGTGGCCTCTCGCGCATCGAGGCGCTCTATCGCCTCATGCCGCAGCTGTGGCCAGCCTTTGTCTTCAGCGAGCCGGCGCACATCCGCAGCCGCCTGCTGCCGCCACGCCATGGCGACAGCAGCGGCGTACGTGGCGCCGCCTGGCTTTGGCCGAAGGTTTGAGTGCTGCCTGCTGCGGCGCGCGCCGGTCCCGGCCTCAGCAGCGCGGTGCGGGCACCGGCTCGATGCGGGTCAGGCGGTATTCCAGCCGCAGCTCGCCCTGCTCGTGCGTGCCCCAGATCTCGACGCCATTGTCGAGCGTCACGCTGCTCATTTCATGACGCGGTTCGCCGGCGGCATTGGGCTTATCGTCGTAGAAGGCGACACGGAAGTAGAACTGCTGGCGCCCGCTCACCAGGGCGCGGTCACCCTGCGGCGGCGGCAGGTCCAAGACCCGTCGCGGCGGCTTGCCCAGCAGCACCGCCACGCTCTGCGGCGCTTCCGGCTTGTCACCCATGAAATAGCGGCCGTCGAAACCGCTTTCGCCGTCGGCCGCCGCCTTGATCGTTCGCCGCAGGATGGAAATGGGAAACAGGGTGCCGGCCGGCAGGGTGACCACCCGGCCGACCGGCTGGCTGAACTTCGCCTCGCTATCGCCGTCGGCCGGCTCGACTTCGCCGCGCATCTCGGGCTGGGCCTGGTTGTCGACCGTGCTCTTGTGGGCGAAGCGATAGCGCTTGCCGTCATCGGACTCCCAGCCGGTCGATGTCTGGTCGACCACCGTCACGCCGCCCGGGCTCTGGGCCTCGAAGCGCAAGCGCTGCTCGAATTTCAGGCCACCGCCGCACTCGCCTTGCAGCCGGAAAACATAGGTGCCGCGGATCTCCGGCGGCGTCACCCCGTTCGGCGCGCGCCCGGTGACGACTTCATAGACAGCGAGGTGCGGCACCAGCGTCTGCGCCGCTGCCGCCGCCGGCAACGCAGCAGCCACGGCCAGCGCCACCATCCAGGTGGCCACGCGGCGAGGAGGTGCGCCTAGCATTTCGGTCGTGGCAGCGCCTCGATGCGCTGCAAGCGTGCGTCCAACGCGAAGTCGCCGTAGTCCAGCACCATCGATCGGGCGACGCCGTTGGCCAACAGATCCATCGACACCTCGTACTCGGGCTGGCCGGCCTGGTCGTCGGCCGGATAAAAAGCGAGCCGCACCGACCACGCTTGCTGGTTGCGCAACAACGCCACGTCGCCGCGGACCGGCGGGCCGGCCGTCGGCCGCGGCGGACGACCAATGACGGCGTTGACCTTGAAAGCGCCGTCCAGCCGCGCGCCGTCAAACACGTTGTACGATACCACCGTCTCGCCCTGCCGCGCGTGTTCGATCAACTGCGACAAATGCGCCATCGGAAACGTCGTGCTGGCCGGCAACTCGAAGCTGCGCGGCTCGGGCAAGGTGAACGTGGCGCGCCCCTTGGCGCCGCTGCGGCCGAGCTCCGCCTGGCCGCGCAGCTCTTCGTCGACCTCGCCGTTCTGGGTGTTGCGCACGCTGAACTGCAAGGTCGTGCCATCCTTGGATTCAAAACTGGTGAAGCTCGAGTCGGTGACGAACTCCTCGCTGTCGGGCCGCAGGAACGTCAGCCTGATGCGCTGCTTGGTCTCCCAGGCATCGCA
>DATFGV010000679.1:0-11197 GCA_035249115.1 Vineibacter sp. | reverse complement strand
CGCCGAGCGACACGGCCAGGCCGGTGATCAGCCAGCCGATGATCGACAGCCAGCCGATTTCATGCTGCCAGCCGATGGGCAGCGCCTGCAGCGCCGCAAGGTTCTTTCGGGCATCGCTGCACGCCGGTTCCGCCAAGACCGGCTTGCCATCGGCGCCGGTGCAGCGCTTGTTGACGCTCTCGGCGAGCTGCGCGACGGCGGCGCGCAGCTCGGGGCTCTTCGCCAGGCCGTCGGCGACGCGCAGCGTGTCGCAATTGAAGCCGACCGCCAGCGCCAGGCCGAACAGCAGCGAGAACGTGGCCATCCAGCGTTTGTAGGCACCGGTCGCGCGCTCCATCATGCCGTCGAACCAGGCGCCGATACGCTTCTCGACGTCCTGCGCCGCCGCCGACATGTCGCCAACCACGGCCGTCAGGGCGGTCTTGAGGCCCGAATTGTTCGGCAGCGCATCGATGAGCGCGTTGAGATCGCCGGTCGTCTTGAGGTCGAGAACGTTACCGTCCTTGTCCTGCAAGTTGAGCTTCGGGATCGCCTCGCGCAGCAACGCCAGGAACGTTTTGGCGCTGATGTAGGATGGCCGTGCCGCCGCCCCGGTCCCTTCGGTCGTGGCAATCTCGCCGGCGATCTGGAAGGTCGGGCTGTTCCGGATCTCTTCGAACAGCTTGAGGTTCGCCGCATCGCCGTCTGACAGCCGCAGATCGAGCATGTGCTTCAGGGCGCTTTCCAGGTGCCGGGCCCGGATGCTGCCGAACTGCGCGACCAGCTCGTTGAGCGCGGTCACCAGCAAGCTCAACAGCAGGTACATCAGGATCAGGCCGATCCCGACGTCGATCGCCACGCCCAGGCTCATTTTCCCCCTCCGCGATATGACGCCAAAGCGTTTGTTGCATGACCGCGCGAACGATGGCGCGATCATCGGGCAAAGCGATCCTCCTATGGTTGCAAGATACGCTAGTTCCGTGCGGCACGGCGGTCAATGCCGCCGCGCCGAGCGCGGGCCAAGTGCGTCAGCCGCGCGTCAGCCGGTCCCTAGAGAATGAACTTGCTGAGATCGGCGTTCTTGGCCAGCGCGCTCACCCGGTCGCGGACATAGGCGGCGTCGATGGCGACGGTTTCGCCGCCGCGATCCGACGCGGTGAAGCTGATCTCCTCCAGCAGCTTTTCCAGCACCGTGTGCAGGCGTCGCGCGCCGATGTTCTCGACCGCGCCGTTGATCTCGGCCGCCAGCCTTGCCAGCTCGTCGATCGCGTCGTCGCGGAACTCGAGCGTCACTTTCTCGGTGCTGAGCAGCGCCTCGTACTGCTTGATCAGGCTGGCTTCCGGTTCGACCAGGATACGGCGGAAATCCTCCTGCGTGAGTCCCTTAAGGGTGACGCGGATCGGCAACCGGCCCTGCAGCTCGGGCAGCAGGTCGGCCGGCTTGGCCATGTGGAAGGCGCCGGAGCAGATGAACAAGACGTGGTCGGTCTTCACCGGCCCGTGCTTGGTGTTGACCGTCGTGCCCTCGATCAGCGGCAGCAGGTCGCGCTGCACGCCCTCGCGCGACACGTCGGCGCCGCCGCGGAACTCGGCGCCGCGGGCGCAGATCTTGTCGACCTCGTCGATGAAGACGATGCCGTTCTGCTCGACCGCCTCGCGCGCCTCGCGCACGACCTTCTCCTGGTCGAGCAGGCGGTCGCTCTCCTCACGCATCAGGATGTCGTAGGACTCCGCCACCGTCAGCTTGCGCTTCTTGGTGCGTCCGCCGAACGCCTTGCCCAGCATGTCGCCGATGTTCATCACGCCGACCTGCCCGCCGGGCATGCCGGGGATCTCGAAGGTCGCCGGCCCGCCGCTGTCGGCGATCTCGACTTCGATCTCGCGGTCGGCGAGCTGACCGTCGCGCAGCTTCTGGCGGAAGCGCAGCCGCGTGTCGGCGGTGGCGGTCGGCCCGCACAGCGCGTCGAGCACGCGGTCCTCGGCCGACAGTTCGGCCTTGGCCTGCACTTCCTTGCGCATGCGCTCGCGCACCAGCTCGATGCCGACCTCCATCAGGTCGCGCACGACCTGCTCGACGTCGCGGCCGACGTAGCCGACCTCGGTGAACTTGGTGGCCTCGACCTTGAGGAATGGCGCGCCGGCCAGCTTCGCCAAGCGGCGCGCGATCTCGGTCTTGCCGCAGCCGGTTGGCCCGATCATCAGGATGTTCTTGGGCAGCACTTCCTCGCGCAGGGCGGCAGGCAGCTGCTGGCGCCGCCAGCGGTTGCGCAGCGCCACGGCGACGGCCTTCTTGGCGTCGTTCTGGCCGACGATGTGGCGGTCCAGTTCGGAGACGATCTCGCGGGGGGAAAACTCGCTCATTCAATCCTCAACTCCCGACGGGCGGCCAACGCCGCAACGGCGCGCCGACGTCTGTCGGACATGCCGACAGTCCTAAAGCTTTTCGACGACCACGTTGGTGTTGGTGTAGACGCAGATATCGGCGGCGATCTTCATCGCCTTGCGCGCGATCGCCTCGGCGTCCAGACCGTCGACGTCGATCAACGCCCGCGCCGCCGCCAGCGCGAAATTGCCGCCGGAGCCGATGCCGATCAAGCCGTCCTCCGGCTCCAACACGTCACCGGTGCCGGTGAGCACCAGCGACGCCGACTTGTCGGCCACCGCCATCATCGCTTCCAGCCGGCGCAGGTAGCGGTCGGTACGCCAGTCCTTGGCAAGTTCGACGCAGGCGCGGGTGAGCTGGCCGGGATACTGCTCCAGCTTGGCTTCGAGCCGCTCGAACAGGGTGAAGGCGTCAGCCGTGGCGCCGGCGAAGCCGGCCAGGATCGAGCCGTCGCCCAGGCGCCGCACCTTGCGGGCATTGGCCTTGATCACGGTCTGGCCGAGGCTGACCTGGCCATCGCCGGCCAGCACGACTTGCCCGCCTTTGCGCACGCTGAGAATCGTGGTGCCGTGCCACACCGCCGTTTGGGATTCCGACATGGACCCTTAAATAGGCACCGGCGGCTGCGATTGAAAGTCCCTTGCAGCCACCGACTGGTTTGCCCCCATGTCGTAGGAGGGCTTATTGCCGGATCAACCTCGGGCCAACCGCTTGAAGAACTCGGCGCTGGCGGCATCCATCGGAAAGAAGGTCTCGATGCGCATTTCCTGCAGTGCGACGTCCTGCGGCGTGCCCAGCGTGGAAATGGTCGTCATGACGCGGATCGTCTTGCCGTCCTTGCTGAAGTGCAGCGGCAGGATGGGCGAGAGGCCGTCGTCCGGCTTCATCTCGCGCCACGATGTGGGCACGTCGGGGTAGGACGACAGTTCGTCGAGGAAGGCCTTGGCCGCGTCGTCCAGACCGTTCAGCGCCAACTCCGCGGCACTGCGCGTGATCAGGTAGTGCGCCACCTGCGGCCAGTTGGCGATGTACGGCCGCAAGCCCTGCGGTGCCAGGGTCAGCCGCAGCAGGTTGACGGGACCGCTCGCCGCACCGGCACGCTCGCCCATCAGGTAGCCCACCAAACGCGTCGTCGCGGCGTTGCCCATCAGCACGTTGAACAGGCGATCGATGACGATGGCCGGGTAGGGTTCCTGGTGACCCAGGATCAGCTCGATCGCCTGGCGTACGTCAGCGAGCTCGGGCGCTGCCAGATCGCTCTGCCGATAGACCGGCGCGAATCCGGCCGCCAGCAGCAGTTGATTCTGGTGCCGCAGCGGCACGTCAAGTGCCACCGCCAGGTGGACCACCATCTCGCGGCTGGGCCGGGCGCGGCCGGACTCGAGAAAACTGACATGGCGCTGCGACACACCGCTGCGCAGCGACAGCTCAAGCTGGCTGGCGCCGCGCCGGCGGCGCCATTGGCGCAGCAACAGGCCAAAGGGCGCGCGATCGGTGCCGGCTGCGAGGTCGGAGGCGATGCTCATCGGGAAGGTCCACCAAAGGGCGCAGGCCAAGTGCCGCGCCGTTGACGACGAAACGGGCCATCCATAGCACCCCGGTGCCCGGCGCTCGATTATCCCGCGCGTAATGGTGGCAGTGGCGGTGAAAGCGTGAACGTCCTCCATCTCCTTCCCCACGCCCAACGTGGGGAAGGTGCCGCGAAGCGGCGGATGGGGAGCCAAGATGGTGTCTCCACAAGGTGCCACCACGTGGCCTCCCTATCCGGCCTTCGGCCACCTTCCCCGCAAGCGGGGAAGGAAGTCGCAGGGTGGTCCGCCACAGGTCCATCTGTTACAAGGCGCCCACGAAAGGAGCCCCTCAGATGGCTGCAGGCGCCACGCCGCGCACCGCTTCGGTGAGCCGCAAGACCAAGGAGACCGAGATCGAGGCGTCGATCAATCTCGACGGTACCGGCACGTACGACGTGTCGACCGGCATCGGCTTCCTCGATCACATGCTGGAGCAGCTGTCGAAGCACTCCCTGATGGACATCCGGGTACGCGCCAAAGGCGACCTGCATATCGACTTCCACCACACCACCGAGGACACCGGCCTGGCGCTGGGCGAGTGCCTGAGCAAGGCGCTGGGCGATCGCAAGGGCATCCGCCGCTATGGCAGCGCGCTGATCCCGATGGACGAGACCCTGACGCATGTCGCGCTGGACGCGTCCAACCGGCCCTACCTGATCTGGAAGGTCAATTTCTCGCGGCCCAAGCTGGGCGAAATGGACACCGAGTTGTTCAAGGAGTGGTTCCAGGCCTTCGCCCAGACCGGCGGGCTGACCTTGCATGTCTGGAACCAGTACGGCGAGAACAACCACCATATCGTCGAAAGCAGCTTCAAGGGCTTGGCACGCGCCTTGCGCCAGGCCGTTGAAATCGATCCGCGCGCCATGGCCGCGGTGCCCTCGACCAAGGGCGTGCTGTAGGCGCCGGCAGACCGCGCGCCTGCCGCCACGCCCTGCGACCCTCGCTACGACCTTCACCATGTCCACCGTCGCCATTGTCGACTACGGCTCCGGCAACCTGCGCTCGGCCGCCAAGGCCTTCGAGCGGGCGGTGCGCGAGGCGGCGACCGGCCACACGGTGGTCGTCACCAGCGATCCCCGGATCGTGGCCGCCGCCGAGCGCATCGTGCTGCCCGGCGTCGGCGCCTTTGCCGATTGCCGGGCCGGCCTCTACGGCGTCCCCGGCATGGTCGATGCGCTGCAGCGTGAAGTGGTGGAGCGCGGCAAGCCGTTCCTCGGCATCTGCGTTGGCATGCAGCTGATGGCGACACGCGGCGTCGAATACGGCGTGCACCAGGGCCTGGACTGGATCGCTGGCGACGTCGTCAAGATCGAGCCAAGCGACAAGGCGCTGAAGATTCCGCACATGGGCTGGAACGAACTCGCCGACTTGGCGGGGCACCCCGTGCTGACCGGCATCGCGGCGGGCGATCACGCCTACTTCGTGCACTCGTTCCATCTGCGCGTCGCCGACCTGGCGCAGCGCCTGGGCACGGTTGGCTACGGCGCGCCGCTGACCGCCATTGTCGGCCGCGACAACATGGTCGGCACGCAGTTCCATCCGGAAAAGAGCCAGGCCACCGGCCTGCGCCTGATCGGCAACTTCCTGCGCTGGAAGCCCTGATCGCGGTGGAAGCCCCGCACGTGTGATCGGCTTCTCTCCTCGCGCCGGGAAGGCGGGGAGAAGATCTTGTTCGCGGCGTTTGTGGAGCGGAACGCGCTGTCGCTTCCGCCGGACAATTGACGCCCGCGCTCAGTTCAGCGGCACGCCCGGCGCCGCGGCGCTGGTGTCCGACAGGCGCGGCGCCGCGGCACGCTTGCGGCGATTTGTCGGCAGCGTAACGCTGCCCGTCGCCGGCCGGTCGTGGGCGCGGATGAAGTCGCGCACCCGCGGCATGATCTGCTCGCGCCAGCGCCGGCCGTTGAAGATGCCGTAGTGGCCGACCGACTTCTGCTCGTGGTGGACGTGCATGGCGGCGGGGATGTTGGGCGTCAGGTCGTGCGCCGCCCGCGTCTGGCCGAGGCCGGAGATGTCGTCCAGTTCGCCCTCGACCGTCATCAGCGCGGTCTTGGAGATCGCCGCCGGATTGATCCGGCGGTCGCGCGACGACCAGACGCCGCGCGGCAAGCGGTGCTCCTTGAACACCACCTGCACGGTCTGCAGGTAGTACTCGGCGCTCAGGTCCATTACCGCCAGGTACTCGTCGTAGAACCGGCGGTGACCGTCCGCCGGGTCGCCGTCGCCCTTCACCAGGTGCTCGAACTGCTGCATGTGGGCGTTGATGTGCCGGTCCAGGTTCATGGTGATGAAGCTGGTGAGCTGCAGGAAGCCGGGGTAGACGCGGCGCATGAAACCCGGGAAGCCCCACGGCACCGGCGAGATCACGCTCTGGCGGAACCACATCATCGAATTGCGCATCGCCAGGTCGTTGGGCACGGTCGGGCTGATGCGGGTGTCGATCGGCCCACCCATCAGGGTGATGCTGCGCGGCTGCATCGGATCGTTGGCGGCGGCCATCAGCGAGGCGGCGCCCATCACCGGCACCGACGGCTGGCAGACCGCGATCACGTGCGCGCCGGGGCCGATGTAACGCAGGAACTCCATGACGTAGTCGACATAGTCGTCGAGGTCGAACGAGCCGCTGGTCAGCGGCACCTCGCGGGCGTCGGCCCAGTCGGTGATGTAGATCTCATGGTCGGGCAGCATCGCCTCGACGGTACCGCGCAGCAGCGTGGCGAAATGGCCCGACATCGGCGCCACCAGCAGCACGCGCGGATCGTTGCGCGGCGCCAGACCCCGCATGTCGCGGTGGAAGCGGAGCAGCTGGCAGAACGGCTTGCGCAGCACGATTTCTTCGTTGACCGCCACATCGTGGCCGTCGATCACGGTACTGGCGAGGCCGAACTCCGGCTTGCCGTAGTTGCGCGTTAGCCGCGACATGATCTCGGCCCCGGCCGCCATCGACTTGCCGAACCACGTCGCTGACCACGGATTGTGCGGACTGCCGAAAATCTCCTCCAGCATGTCCGCCGTCCAGCGGACGGGTTGCGTGAGGCTGCGATTCATTTGGTACAACTGGTACAGCATGTATTGTCGTTATCCCCGCTGGTCGTCGAACAGCGCGCCCTGCCGCCGGAGCGACCCGGTGACGGACCAAACGCTCATTCCCCACCAAAGCATAACCGAATTGACACAAGTGTCACTGCGAATTTGGCAGCGCACCATGGCGAATTGGCAGCGGATTCAAGGAATTGATTGGGTTTCGCCGCCGGCAATGAGCGGTTGCGGCAAACTACAGCAGCGGTTTCAGGGCGGCGGCGATGTCCTCGGCCCGGCTTTGATGCGTGAAATGCCGGACAAAGCGGCCGCGGCGGTCGAGCAGATAGAATATCGATGAGTGGTCCACCAGATATGGTGCGCCGTCCTTGCCGTCGACCTTCTTGTAGTAGACACGGTAAGCCTTCGCGACCGCGGCAATCTCGTCGCGGGTGCCCGTCAGGCCGACCATGGTCGGCCCGAAGTTCTCGACATAGTCTTTCAGCACATCCGTCGTATCGCGTTCAGGGTCGACGGAAATCAAGATCGTGTTGACCCGGGATGCGGCGCCCGGCCCAAGCCGTTCGAGGGCGGACTGCATCAGCAGCAGCGACGTCGGGCAAACGTCCGGGCAGTAGGTGAAGCCGAAGTAGATCAGGGTCGGCTTGCCGCGAAAATCGGCATCCGTCACCCGCTTGCCGGTGTGGTCGGTCAGGCTGAACGGCCCGCCGATCGCCACCGTGCCGCCGTCGGCGCGGGAAAAATCGACGACGATCCAGCCGGCGAAGCCGACCAGGACGGCAATCCAGGCGGCAAGCGCGATCTTGGCGGCCCGCGACATGGCCGGAACATGGCGGCGGCGCCGCGACTGCGCAAGCGGCGATGCGTCACAAGCGTGTATGCACCGCAGATGATTTGAAATCTCAGAATTTTGTGGTAAACCATTAGTATATATCGAATTCATTTTCTCCCGCCAAACGGCCGGGATAAGTGATGGGGTCATTCATGGGTTGGTCCGCCGCCGGCGGGCGCATGATCGTTGGTCAGGCGTCTGCGGTTCGCTTCGTATCCCTTCTCGGCCTCGTCGTTCCGCTGCTCGCCGCTGTGCCGAGTTGGGCAGATAGCCGGGACGCTATGGAGCGCTGTCACGCGGCTTACCAATCCGGTGCCTTTGACATCGCCCGAGGCCTCTGCGCGCGGGCGGCGAAGGATCAAAGCCTTTCCGCCGAGATACGAGCCTTCGCGCACCTGTATCGCGCCATGTCGTCGTGTACGTGCGAGGAGGCACTGCCCGACTACGACGCCGCCGTTGCCTTGGCGCCCGCGATGGGTGTGTTCTACATGTCTCGTGGCAACGCCTATCACGACCTGAAACGCCATGACGAGGCGCTGCGCGATCTGATGACGGCTGCGAAACTCGAACCTCGCGAGCCGGCTGTCTACGCGTCGCGCGGTAACGTGCTGATGGCGCTCGATCGCCCAACCGAGGCGCTGGCCGATTTCGAGCGCCTGACCAACATGACGCCGAAATCGAGCGATGCTTGGCGACTCAAGGGTGATGTCGAGGCACGCCTGGGCCGGCTCGATCGCGCGGATGGCGACTACGCTCGCAGCTTGAAGCTCGACTCACGGAACGGCCATGCGCTGGCCGGCCGAGCGTTTGTTCGCGTCGAAGCGGGCGACTTGAAAGGCGCACGCGCCGACATCGACGCCGCCGTCCGGTATCAGCCGAACGAACCTCAGTATGCCCTGGACCGTGGGCGCATAGCCTTGCTGGCGGGCGATCCCAACCGGGCGATCCCTGACATGATCCAAGCGATGCATCAGTTGCCGGAGGGCGCTCGCCGTCACTACGCCGCGATCTGGCTGTCGATGGCGATCCTGCGGACCGGCCGCGAATTGGAGTTCATGCCGACGGTGCTGCAGGTCGTCTACGGCACTGACAAGGAGGCGTGGCCTAACTCTGCGTCGTGGCTGTACCTGACGGCGCTGTCCAAGGCGAGGAAGCAATCGGACATGGGCGATGGCGCCGAATACAAGGAGCTGTCGCGCCGCGCCGCCGACCAGCCGAACGCCAATCCCTTCGAGGACCGCGTCTGCGAGTACGGCTTCTTCATGGGCATGTACCAAGTGTTACACAAGGACACCGGTCAAGGCGAACGCCTCTTGCGTCAGGCAGCGGAGCGTCGGGCGTATTCTTGGTGCCATACCGGCGCCAAGGTCGAGCTTGCCCGGCTGCGGCAGCGCGCGGCGCAAGGGCCCACGCGATGACCGGCTGGCTGACACGAGCGGTCTTGCTGGGCGTAGCTCTGGTCGCCAGCGTTTCAGGCACAGCGCAGGCGACCACCGGTGATCGGCTCGCAGCCGCCTGTCTGCAGCTGATCCGCGACGGCCACCACACGCTGACCGTCGATCCCCGGGAGTGCACCGATGCCATCGAGTCGGGCGACCTGAGCGACGAGACGATGGCACTGGTGCTCTACGCGCGCGGCGCCATCCGCATGCAGCGCGGCCATCCGAAAAGTGGCGCCCGCGATTTCGCGCAGGCGGCGGCGCTCAATCCCGATCCGTCCTTCGTCCGCTTCATGGGCGGCATGATGCGCCTAGTGGCCGACGACCCGGCGTCGGCCGTGATCGAATGGACTTCGGCGCTGAAGATCCGTGAGAATCCGACGATCCGGCTGGAGCGAGGCAAGGCGCTTCTCCTGTTGGGACAACCCGCCGAAGCGATCGAGGATTTCAACCACGTGCTCGAGGCCTGGCCGCTGTCGGCCGAGGCCTGGGTCGGCCGGGGAAGTGCCCAACTCGGCGCCGGCCGCCCCGAGGCGGCTCTCACCGACCTCAATCGCGTGCTCGACAAGCGTCCCGAGCACGTCGAGGCGCTGAAGGCGCGAGCCGCCGCCCTGTTCGACAAGGGCGATGCCATGTCGGCCAAGATCGACGCGGCGCGTGCGGCCAAAATTCACCCGCACAACGCTCTCCTGAGCGCCAAGCTGGCCTTCGCGGGCGGTGATTGGCAGGCCATGAACCTGGAACTCCGCAAGGCCGACCCCTATCTCAGCCTGGCCGAGCGGCGGCACATCTACATCTGGTCGGCCATTGCCGAGCGCCGCCATTCGGGAAAGCCGGGCGTCGGCGGCCTGCCGATGGTGTTCGACCCCGCGCAGGCCAATGTGTGGCCGATGCCGGCGATGCGCTTTGTCATCCGCGCGCAGTATCCGCGCAAGGAGTACTTCGAGCGCTTCACCGCCATCAGCGAAGCCCAGGTCTTCGCCGCCGCCAAGGACGACGATCCACGCGTGGCCGACGCGCAAAGAGTGCAGGCAGCCTTTTACGTCGGCCAGATCTATCTCGGCATCGACAAGCCGGCGGAGGCCACGCGCGTCTTCCGCCAGATCGCCGACGCCGCCCAGTTCGACAGCTGGGAGTACCGCGTCACGCTGGTTGAGTTGGCGCGGTTGGGCAAACCGAAGAAGTAGCGACGCTTGACGACAGGGATGCGCGCCTGCGGCGCCGGGCATGCGGCCGTCGACGTGACGCCGGTGCGGCGACGCGCTATGCAGCGTCCGCTCTCCAGCCCGGACGGACGGTGCCGATGTTTTACGACGCGCGCAAACGCGACCATGGTTTCAAGGCCGACCCGCTGAAGTCGCTGATCGTGCCGCGGCCGATCGGCTGGATCTCGACCGTCGATCTCGAGGGCCGGGTCAACCTGGCGCCGTACAGCTTCTACAACGCGGTCAGCGAGTTCCCGCCAATGGTCTATTTCGCGGTCACCGGCACCTACGGCGACACGCCGACCAAGCACTCGCGCATGAATGCCGAGGCGACCGGCGAATTCGTCGTCAACATGGTGGACGAAGCGCTGAAGGAACGCATGAACGTCACCACGGCGATGTACGCCTACGGCGTCGACGAGATGAAGCGGGCCGGACTTACACCGGCGCCCTGCCGCTATGTCAAGGCGCCACGGGTGGCGGAGTCGCCGCTGGCGCTGGAGTGCCGCTACTGGAAGACGATCGAGCTGCCGCTCGAGGCCGGCCGCGAGGCGCTGGCCGGCTCGATGGTGCTCGGCGAGGTGGTCGGCGTGCATATCGACGAGGCGATCCTCAAGGACGGCCGCGTCGACGTCGCCGCCTTCCGGCCGGTGGCGCGGCTGGGCTACAGCGAATACACCACCACCGACAACGTCTGGTCGATGCGTCGGCCGGAGGAGCCGCAGTAGCGGCACCAGTGGCGGCATCGTTGG
>DATFGV010000678.1:0-3258 GCA_035249115.1 Vineibacter sp. | reverse complement strand
CGGACGTCGAACCCGTGGCATTGTTCGTGCTCCGCGCCTTGCCGAACAGGAACGACGTATCAATGCCGCCAAAAACGCTCAACGACTGGGTCAGCCGGAGCGACGCGTCGACACCGATATGCGGTCCGATGCCGTGGCCACGGGTTCGCTCGGTGAACCCGACTAGCGCCGCGGAATGGCGCGCAATGACGCGCTCATAACGGACACCCAACGACGGCCGCACGCCCCAACCCGGCCCACGCAGGGTCCAACCCACTTCGGCTTCGATAAACCAAACCTTGGTGTCAGTGTTCTGGTACGGGCCGACAACAGTGCCCGCAACTTTACCGGCGCTGTAGTCGTGATAGGAGCCGCCAATGGCAACGTCCAGGGCGCCGAAGCTCCAGCCGAGCTTGCCGTCGATCCCGAAACCGTCGCCGTGATGCGCTTGTCCGGGGATTGCTGACGTCAATTGCGATCCGGGTCCGCTTGGCAGCAGGTATGACCCATCAATGTAGCCAAAGAAGCCCGGTCCCGATTGAACCTGCGCCTGAGCCGTACCGGCCATCAGCACGCCCAACGCCGCGCCGGCCAACAATTTCGTCCGCATACGCATCTCCTCTCTTTTTTAGGAGCCGATCGTCGTGCTCGCCACAACGGCCGGTGCTCTCCCCACAGGCCACCTGCAACTTAAACCGGGATCACAATTCGGCCAAAGTGTTATTCGCCACCAATGCGGTCCGGCCGTCCGATTCACGAACGCCGTGGCAGATGTGCAACACTTGCGCCGCGTCGGCGGTATCCGGCGCGACCATAGGCGCAACGGGCTTGACGCCGGATGGGCGGCGCGGCATGCGCTGCGAACAGAATGGAATGTGCCGATGCCGGCTTTGGCCCGGTCTGTTGCAGGATCGGTGTTTTCTGGCGATAGGCCTAGGAGTAAGGATCGTGTCGCAACCGACCAGCGCTGGCCGCGCCGAGCCGCCACGCTACAATTTTCATGAAACTGAAACTAAATGGCGGCAGGTCTGGGAGGAGCGCGGCACGTTTCGCGCTGCGACCGATCGCGCCCGTCCGAAATACTACGTGCTCGAGATGTTCCCCTATCCGTCGGGGCGCATCCACATGGGCCACGTACGCAACTACACCCAGGGCGACGTGGTGGCGCGCTACCGCCGGGCCAAAGGCTTCAATGTGCTGCATCCAATGGGCTGGGACGCATTCGGCCTGCCGGCCGAGAACGCCGCCATGGAAAAGAGGGTCCATCCGCGCAAGTGGACCTACGAGAATATCGCCGCGATGAAGGCGCAGCTGAAGTCGATGGGCTTGTCGCTGGACTGGAGCCGCGAGCTGGCGACCTGCGACCCCGCCTACTATCGCCACCAGCAGAAGATGTTTCTCGACTTCTGGAAAGCCGGCTTGGCCTATCGCAAAGAGGCCTGGGTCAACTGGGATCCGGTCGACAACACGGTGCTGGCCAACGAGCAGGTGATCGACGGCAAGGGCTGGCGCACCGGCGCCACGGTCGAGCGCCGCAAGCTGGCGCAATGGAACCTCAAGATCACGGCTTTTGCTGACGAGCTGCTGGAGCGCCTCGACAGCATGCCGCGGTGGCCCGAGAAGGTTCGCCTGATGCAGGCCAACTGGATCGGCAAGAGCGAGGGTGCTCGCGTCTTTTTCGATCTGATCGGTGCGGGACTATCTTCGAACGAAAAGCTGGAGATTTTTACCACCCGTTCGGACACGCTGTTCGGCGCCTCGTTCATGGCGATATCGCCTGATCACCCGCTGGCGGCGCGCCTGGCCAACGACGACCAGGCGCTGGCAGACTTCATCGCCGACTGCCGGCGCACCGGCACCAGCGCGGCCGAGATCGAGACTGCCGAGAAGAAGGGTTACCGCACCGCGGTGTCGGTAAAGCACGTGGTCAAGCCGGGCGAGACCCTGCCGGTCTACGTCGCCAATTTCGTGCTCATGGAGTACGGAACCGGCGCGATCTTCGGTTGTCCAGCGCATGATCAGCGCGATCTGGAGTTCGCCCGAAAATACGGGCTGAACGTCATCCCCGTTGTGCTACCGCCGGGCGAGGACGCGGCGCGATTTGCGATCGGCGACACCGCTTATGTCGAGGATGGCGCGATCTTCAACTCGGGCTTCCTCGACGGGCTGTCGGTGCCCGATGCCAAGCGCGCGATCATCCGCCATCTGGAGGGCGGAGGCATCGGCAAGGGCACGGTGCAATACAAGTTGCGCGACTGGTTGGTGTCACGGCAGCGCTACTGGGGATGCCCGATCCCGGCGATCCATTGCGCGGGTTGCGGTGTCGTGCCGGTGCCGGACAAGGACCTGCCCGTGACCTTGCCCGACGACGTCGAATTCGACGCGCCCGGCAATCCGCTCGACCGGCATCCGACCTGGACCAAGGTCGTTTGTCCGTCCTGTGGCCAGCCGGCGCGGCGCGAGACCGACACGTTCGACACCTTCATCGATTCGAGCTGGTACTTCGACCGCTTCACCTCGCCGCACGATGCCGCGGCGCCCTTCACGCGCGACGAGCACGAGTACTGGATGCCGGTCGACCAGTATATCGGCGGCGTCGAGCACGCCATCCTGCACCTGCTGTATTCGCGGTTCTGGACCCGCGCCATGCGCACGGTGCAGCTGGCCGGCCGTGACGAGCCGTTCGACGGCCTGTTCACCCAGGGCATGGTTTGCCACGAGACCTACCGCGGCCCTGACGGCAGTTGGCTGTATCCCGACGAGGTCAAACGGACCGAAGGTGGCGCTGTGGTGCGCGCCAGCGACGGCGCGGCGGTGAGCGTGGGACGGTCGGAGAAGATGTCGAAGTCGAAGAAGAACGTCGTCGACCCCGACCAGATCATTCGCGACTACGGCGCCGACACGGCGCGCTGGTTCATGCTGTCGGACTCGCCGCCGGAACGCGACCTGGAGTGGACCGAGGCCGGCGTCGCTGGCGCCTGGCGCTTCCAGCAGCGGCTCTACCGCCTGCTGACGGGCGCCATCGCTGGCCTGCCGCCGGCAGGCACGCCGAAACCGGCGGCTTTCACGGGCGAGGCCATGGCGCTGCGCCGCGCCGCGCATCGGGCGGCCGTCGGCGTCGGCGAGGACATCGAGCGGTTCCACTTCAACAAGGCCGTGGCGCGTCTGTACGAGCTGGCCAACACGATCGGCGCGTTCGAGGCGGGCGACGATGCGGCGCGATGGGCGGTGCGCGAGGTTCTGGAAATCTTCGTGCGTCTGATCGGGCCGATGACGCCG